>JBBSOB010000240.1:0-7772 GCA_038260205.1 Phormidesmidales cyanobacterium | reverse complement strand
GGATTTCCTTCAGGCTGATTAAACACATTGCCAATTTCAAATGCGTTTAGCGGGCCATTGCCCTGATTGATATTTAGCTGAAAAGCTTCTATTAAGCCATCTAAAAGATCGATTCTGAGCGCTGAATATTCAGTAAACAGCGGGTTGGCTAACACCACTTGTCCCTTAGATTTAGGGCTAGTGAGCGAATAGTGAATGGTTTCGGTAAGTCCAGCCGCACGAAAAGCGGCGCGAATGGTTCTCGAAAGGCTAGCGTCCTCTGATAAGTAGCCGCGCGAGGTTTGGCTCGGCAGCGTGTAGTCAAACGCGTCGTAGCCGTAGAGCCGGGCAATTTCTTCAATGAGATCAATTTCTCTTTCTAAATCTCGATAGCGATAGGGAGGCACTGCGACTGTCCAGATGCCTGCTTCGGTAGCGATCGCCTGACAGCCCAATTTGCCTAGCAGCATTTCTATCGTTGCCGCATCCAAATATTGAGCGGCTCCTTTATCCGTGACCTTTCCCAGAATTTGGTTAATATGGCTCAGTCGTAGCGAGACTTCGCGAGTAGGGGTAATGTGGCCAACTTCAGTTCGATCTTCAGTTTGTCCTACTAGGGTTGCCCCCGCAATTTCAACGAGTAGCTGAAGGGCGCGATCGCTGGCCAATTTCAGCTCAGCCGGATTCACCCCACGCTCGTATCGGGCCGAGGCTTCTGTGCGTAACCCTTGCGATCTTGCCGACTTTCGAATCGCCGCCGAGTCGAAATAAGCCGCCTCCAAAAACACAGTTTGCGTATCGTTTTCTACTTCTGTTGTCGCGCCGCCCATCACCCCTGCTAACGCCACCGGCTGATCGTTGGCCGTAATCAGCAGCGTCTCGGCTTCGAGCTTTCTTTCTTTCTCGTCGAGCGTAGTTAAAGTCTCTTTCTCTTTAGCAAATCGAACGCCAACCGTCACCGGCGAACGGTTTGCAGCCGCAGTGAGCCTATCCAAATCAAAGGCGTGCAGCGGCTGACCCCATTCCAACAAAACGTAGTTGGTGATATCAACCACGTTATTGATGGCGCGAGTGCCAGCTGCGATCAGTCTTTGCTGTAGCCAACTAGGCGAAGGCGCAATTTTGATGTTTTTTAAAACGCTACCGATATAAATAGGACAGGCTTTTGGATCGCTCAGCGAAATGTCGATCTGGTCAGGCTGATTGCTCGCGCCGGAAAGCGGTTTTGCCGTCGGGAGCTTCAGCGGATTGCCGGTAATCGCTGAAATTTCGCGAGCAATGCCAACTAAACTCAGCGCATCTGCCCGGTTGGCCGTAGAGGTTACATCTAGGACAAAGTCATTGAGTCCTAGCAAAGGGCGCACGTCGTCGCCGGGAGAAAATTCGCCTCGCTCAAAGCTAGCTTCGTCGAAAATATAAATGCCTTCAGCGTCTTTCGCTAGCCCTAGTTCAGACAGCGAGCAAATCATCCCGGCTGAGGGGACGCCGCGCAGCTCTCGGGGCTTGATTTTAAGATCTACTTTGGGCAAATAGCTGCCGACTGTCGCCACCGGAACGCACATATCTGCGCCCACGTTCGCTGCGCCGCAGACGATGGTAGATTTTTCGCTAGCGCCAATGTCAACGGTGCAGACGCTCAGCTTTTCAGCATCTGGATGCGGCTGACGAGCGACCACGCGGCCTACGACTACGCCATCCGCCCAGCTCTGGCGATCTTCAATTTCTTCTACTTCAAAGCCAGCCATCGTCAGCGCGTCGGCTAGCGCTTCTGGCGAAAAATCAAATTCGACAAGTTCTTTGAGCCAGTTAACAGAAACACGCATGAGAAAGGACGCTTCGGCGATCGCCAGTACAACAATTAGGAAACAAGAGCAGGAAAGCAAGTTGGAGCCGCCTATGCTTTGGCCGCAGACAACCTCGACTTATCCTACTACGTTCATTGATAGCCGGGTTAATCGTGGCTGATTGATTCATGGATGCGGGAACAATGACACCACGGCCATGCCGCCCAATTTTTCACCTGTCAATGACTTATTGCATCGCTACGGGCTGCCCCACACCGAAGAATTTGCCGAACGCCAAGCACTGCAAAACTTGTGGTAGCCAGCTCTGGCTGCGCGATCGCTATCGCATTTTAGGCGCGTTGGGTCGTGGTGGGTTTGGCGCAACCTTTCTCGCTAGAGATCAGGTCTTGCCCGGCCATCCTCCCTGCGTAATTAAGCAATTGCGGCCCACCACTACAGAGCCGACTTTGCTAGAAATGTCCCGCGATCTTTTCCAGCGCGAGGCGAATATTTTAGGCAAAATCGGCAACCACCCGCAGCTTCCTCGTCTGCTTGACTACTTCGAGCTAACCCAGGAGTTTTATTTAGTTCAAGAATATGTCAGCGGATCGACGCTGCAAAAATTGGTTAAACACAACGGGCCGTTTACCGAAGCGCAGGTAAATCAGTTTCTCACTGAAATTTTGCCAGTAATTCAATATATTCATAGTCATAAAATCATTCACCGCGATATCAAACCCGCAAATTTGATTCGCCGTGAGCAAGACCAGCAGCTCGTGGTGATTGACTTTGGTGCCGTTAAAGACAAAGTGCGTCAGCCGCTAGTAGATGCGGTGGATGAAACGGCCTTCACTGCCTATGCCATTGGTACACCGGGCTATGCCCCTCCAGAGCAAATGGCGCTGCGTCCGGTCTATGGCAGCGATTTGTATGCGGTTGGTGTAACCTGCGTTTATTTGCTAACCGGGCGATCGCCCAAAGATCTGCCTTACGATCCTTATACCGGTGAACTGCGCTGGCAAGACTACGCTTCGGTGAGCGATCGCTTTGCCCAGGTACTGCGAAAAATGCTAGATATTTCAGTACATAGTCGCTACCAAATGGTAGAAGACGTGCTGCGCGATCTCAGGCTAGAACCCTATTTGGACAGTCTTGCTCAAAACATGGCATTTTCAACGGTTGCTTTAGTCGAAGCCGAAGAGACCGTTCTTGGCGCTGGTATATCGCCTTCGTCGCGGATGGCCGAGGCGATTCGAGCGCGACGTGAGCGGCGATCTAGAACCGAAACTAGCTACGGCGGCGTAGAGCGCAGACAGTCTAAAAAGATCACAGCGCAGTCGCTCAGAGATTCTTACGAAAAAGGCTATCGAGATTTCTCCAGTCAGATTCTCAGTCAGCTCAGCTTGCAAAAACAGGTACTTGTCGGCGCTAGCTTTGCCAAAGCCACCATGCGCAAGACGAATTTGACCCACGCCGATCTGTCTAATACCAACTTAAGCCGGGCAAACCTGTCGCAGGCTAGCCTCAAAAACGCCAAGCTAACTAGCGCTCACTTAGGCGGCGCAAACTTAGAAGGGGCTGATTTACGCGGTGCAAATTTGTCGCGAGCCATATTAGAATCCACAAACCTGAAAGGAGCCAATCTTTGCGGGGCCGATTTAACCGGGGCTGCAATCACCGCCGAACAGATAGCCTCTGCTCGAACCAACTGGTCTACGATTCATCCCAACGGGCGGCGAATATTGCTATAGGGGCAATTCCGTCGGGGTTGAACGCAGGCAATAGGCCCATCGGTCTAAATAGATGGCTTAAATATATAGAAAAAGCCCTAGCTAGCCCGTTAGACTAAGGCCATATAGATCTTGAGGAGTATTAAGTATGTTTGTCGATGAGCTAACCCCTTTTGTGCGGGAGATTGCCCGTCAGCCGGTGGCCTTTTGCGGTGGCTTTTTCTCAGGTTTGTTCCGGTTAGATCTAACTGAAGATCCGGTTAAAACCTGGTTGAATAAGCAAGGTGCTGTGCCCACGGGAACAGCCACGCTCAATTCCCCGGACAATAAAGGCCCTCAGTCAATCGACATTGATTGAGGATCTGCTCGCTTTCTCTGAGACTATGGGCGGCTGAAGGGATGGATTATGGGCAAAGGCTAGTCATCCACTGCCTAACGCGACAGGCGACTTTAAGATCGTTCGTCTGGTTGGGGTGAGTTTTAGTGAGGTTAAGGGCTGTTTTGTAGTCTGCGATCGCACAATTCCAGTCCCCCTGTATATGGTAAGCACGCCCTCTTTCGGCGTAGATCGTAGCGTTGCTAGGGCAGAAAAAGAGAGCGACATTTAAGCAGAGGAGGGCTTCTCCATAGCTGCCCATTTCGCGAAGAGTAATTGCCTGGTTTAGACGAGCGCGAATATTAAGAGGATTGAGATCAATAGCTTCTTCGTAGTTGCTAATAGCCTTTGCCCAGTCCTGTTTTTTAGCGTAAAGATTCGCCCGATTGCTATAGGCTTTGTCCAGAGTACTGTCTATCTCAATAGCGCGGTCATAATTTGCTAATGCCTTGTCCCACTGCTGCTGCCAGGCGTAAACCAGTCCCCGATTGACGTAGTGCTGGGCTGTGTTTGGCTCAAAAGCAATCAGCCGATCAAAGAGTTGAATGGCTGATGGGTAGTGTCCTTGCTTGGCTTTCCATAGCGCTTTTTTCTTCAGCAAAAAGTTAGCGTCTGCTTCAGATAGCCAGTTGTCTAAACGATAGAGTCGATGAGTTGCGATCGCTTTGGCCGAGACAGATTGAGAGATCCTACGGTTAGAGGTTGTTCTAGAAGCTTGCATACGTAGACTCCTGATAGAGGGATGCTACTACGCTCACCGTTCATGTTGGGTTGGCGGATAGCTATGTGAATAACAAAACCAGATAGAACGCGCTTGGCATTAAGCGTCGGCCAGGGAATATAACAACCATAGTTAGATGTAATGTTCTTGATGCAATAGTCTCACGAGGGTCAGCCAAACTAAACCGAAAAAGAACGGAGGAAAACCGATTGCTCAGGGTAGAAGAACTTGATTAGTCCGTACAATCACTTAGTCAAAGGCCCAAAACACCCGCGTTTATACGGATTGCTCTTGAGTAGCCCTAAAGATAAGCGCCTTTTTAGTCAGCCGCTCTAATAAGCTGCTCCGAGCGTCTTGTTCAGCAAGCAGTCTGCTAGATGAAATCTCGAACCCGCTCAAAACAAAAGACGAGCGCTGGGGTGACAAACGCTCGTCTTTTTACTGACTCTATTTATTCAAATTTGCTAGTCTAGACTTAGATGAACTGGATTAACTTCCTCAATTGGGTTTCCCAATTGGTTCTGTAGTTCACCTGAGACTTTTTTGCCAACCTTACTTAAACCCGACAGAAGCTTGCCAAACAAAAGCAAGCAGCAAGAAAAAGACTGGCAAAACGGGTAGAACGTCAATTAATGGGCCAAAGGCACGATAGGCTTCCGGTAAAGTGGCTACCAGCACTGCTGCATTCATGTGTCCAATGTCTCCAAAAATCTTATGTAATAGTAGCTACATGTTATCACGATCTGTTCTATCGCCAAAGGTAAAGTGACTCAAACTTACGCTAGCCAGTGCGCATAGTCCCGCTGAAATCGATCTTGCAAGATCGCCGTGCGAATGTCGGTGGTAAATCGAATGAGTTCTGTGATGTTGTGAATCGAGATGAGTGTGTAGGCCAGCAGCTCTTTGGCATGGAGTAAATGACAAAGGTAGGCGCGGGTAAAGCTTTGGCAGGTGTAGCAGGTACAGGTTTCGTCTATGGGCGTAAGATCTCGGCGGAACCGAGAATTTTTTAGATTCCATCGCTCGCCCTGCACTAAAGCGGCCCCATGACGGGCGAGTCGAGTGGGAATCACGCAGTCGAACAGATCTATTCCTGAGGCGATCGCCTGCGCCATCTCTTTATAGGTGCCGACTCCCATCAGATAGCGGGGCTTGTCTTCGGGCAGCAGCGGCGTGGTAGCTTTGACAATCTTTTCAATTAGCTCAGGCGGTTCTCCCACACTGACACCGCCAATGGCATAGCCCGGTAGGTCTAGCTCCGCAAGTGCTTGGGCGGCTGAGCTGCGTAGATCTAAATGAACGCCGCCCTGGATGATGCCAAACAGTGCCTGATCGCTGCGATCGTGGGCGATTATGCACCGCTTTAGCCAACGGTAGGTTCTATCCGTAGCTGCAATAACGGCTTCTTTGGTCGCTGGGTATGGCGGACATTCATCAAAAGCCATGATGACATCGGCCCCGAGCTGGTTTTGAATTGCGATAGAGCGTTCGGGCGGCATGTCGATGATGCGACCGTCGCGCGGCGATCGAAAAGTTGCGCCTTCGTCGGTGACCTTTCGCATTTCGCTCAGGCTAAACACCTGAAATCCACCAGAGTCGGTGAGGATTGGGCCGCTCCAGTTCATAAACCGGTGTAGTCCCCCGGCTTCGGCCACCAGATCTTCTCCAGGCTGCAAGTGCAGGTGGTAGGTATTGGCTAATACCATCTCGGCGTTGCAGTCTTGAAGCTGGGCTGGCGTGACGGTTTTTACGTTAGCCAGAGTGCCTACTGGCATAAATCGGGGCGTATGTACGGGGCCATGGGGCGTGTGGAAAATACCAGCACGCGCCTGAGTACCGCTACATTGCGCTTGGCATTGATAGGAGAAGTCGCTCAAAAGAGAGGGCTAAGAGAGGACTGTCCTATTCTAGGCTGTTTGGGACGATTGGTTGGGGCGGATTGGTTGAGACAGATTGGTTGTCTGACTTGTTGATGAGAGATCTAGAGATCGTTGTCTAGGGAGGCGTCCCAGCTAGCGGCGATCGCCTCGGTCACGATCGCTTCTAAATCGGCGGCATCAAGCTGTGCGGTTCTCTCTGCTTTACCTTCAAAAAGCGGTGTTAGGCACAGGCAGCGGTTTTCCTGTACGAGCGCAAAAGTGGTTTCTAAGCCGTTTTCTGTACAGTTGGTGATGATTTCTATGTAGTCAAAGCTATGGGCGTTGAGATAGAGACTGTGGTTAGCGACAATAGTAGCTTGCTGAGGATCACAGAATGCTTCCATTACACAGCCCTCGCCTGTGTTAGTAATCTCGTCGTCTTGTCTGTAGATGTAGCGTACTTTGCGCAGACTGCTTAATAGCCTGAGCATGTCTTGTTTTTGAACGACGATACCATTATCAACGATGCAGGCAGCAGGCAGGGGGCTGGATTTCTTGGGGTTCATTGGGATGGCTGAAGTGTTTGGCCAGTCGGCGGGCCGATGACAGTTAGCGGTAGTCATGGATAGCGATCAAGCGGACTTGTATTATCCGTGAACACACCCTAACGATAATCGACTTTTTAAGGTTTGCAACACCATATTTGTAAGATCTTGAAATACTCAAGTAGGTAGATTTTATATTGGTGAATTAAGCGCTGTCACAGATGACAATGACCGGATGTAGATGCCAATAGTCCAGATGTTGAGTGGGGGCGGAGATGGATGCTGATGCTAATAGATTCTGTATAACTACTTAATCTGACGAGCGCATCTTCTTCAGGTGGTTGGCGTATCGAGTAAGTAGGGTTGGTATGGATTTTATGTTGGCTTCATGGCGGCGGGGATGGCAGTTGATTAGGGACGGCTGGGCGAATTGGAATGGCTCGCTGACGTTCTATACCTGTTTGCCGCTGCCCTCAAGCTGGCCTGTGGAGTTTCGCTGGGCGGCTCGCTGGGTTTTGGGGGTTGGCTTGCTAGTGGGCGGATTTTTGGCGTTGGCCGATTGGGCGCTGGTGCGACTCGATATGCCGCTGTTGTTAGTGAGTGCGCTGGTGGTGTCGTTAGAGATATGGGTAACTGGAGGGCTGCACTTGGATGGCGCGATGGATACGGCGGATGGGTTGGCAGTGCCGGTTTGGGATGAAGAGGGGGTGAGTCGGCGGTTAGGGGTGATGGCGGATAGCCGGATGGGGGCTTTTGGGGGAATGGCGGCGATCGCGCT
>JBBSOB010000239.1:0-7790 GCA_038260205.1 Phormidesmidales cyanobacterium | reverse complement strand
GATTACACTGGTTCTCGCTGCTTTGTTTATGGGATTGGAGTTTGCCCATACCTTAGAACTGCCTGTCAAAATGCAGTATGACGGTGCATTTTACGTGACGGTGCAGAATAGTCTGTATCAATATTTTGGGGCACCTGGGCCGGGTGCATTTGTGACGATGGGGGCTGTTTTGAGTGCGATCGCCCTCACGGTCTTAGTCCGCAAACGCCACCCCGCTTTTGAATGGACATTGGCCGGTACGCTTTGCCTACTAGCAGCCTTTCCAGGCATCTATTTTCTGTGGATTGAGCCGGTTAATGTCGTCATCGAACAGGCTAGCGCAACAGCCGTTCCCGCCAACTTTCAGCAGCTTAGAACCCAGTGGGAATACGGCCACGCTACCAACTTTGTGTGCGCGATCGCGGCCTTTGTTGTGTTTGCAATGGCCATCTTGAGCGACTCTGCTCAGTGTCAAAAACCTCAACGACCCGAATTCAATAATGATTAAAGTTTGCGTTAGGTTCGTTCCAAAAGCTTTACGGTTCACCAGCTAGGTGCCCTTAGCTGGAGAGGCTTTAAGAGAAGACAAAAAATTAAGGAGACAAAACTCACACAGGGCTTTACGCCAAAGGCGATATTTACATCACCCAGATTAGACCTGCCTATTCATCAGGAGATGACCGTTAATGGTTACCCCACAGACCACTCAAAAGTTGCAATTTCCGCTCGATCTCAACTCTCAAGAGTTCGCTAATAATAAGTATGAATACTACCAATGGATGCGCCAAGAAGCGCCTGTCTTTCACGGCAAACTAAGTATCCTAGATGTCTACATCCTCTCTCGATACGACGACTGCGTGAGCTTTCTCAAAGACCCGCGCTTCGTCCGCAACCGCACAACGGCCACCGGCGGCAGCAGAATGCCCTTCCCCGTGCCCAAGTCAGCTCGACTGATAGCCCAAAGCATGATTACCGAAGACGAGCCTGACCATCGCAGATTGAGAAATTTAGTACATCAAGCCTTCACCCGGCATTCGCTTGAAAAGATGTCGGCGCGAATTGATGAACTAACTCACAACCTGCTGAACAAGGCTGAGCCAAAAGGAACCGTCGATCTCAAAGAAGCTTACGCCTTACCGATTCCAGTGACGGTCATTCAAGAAATGATGGGTGTAGATGACGCAGATATGCCTAGATTCAAAGATGGTCTGACCGTTTTGAAGGACGGCTTCTCAGGCTGGTCGCTGGTGCGTACGATGTTTTGGGATATGCCACGATTGTCTAGGTTCGTCCGCGAGCTGATTGTTCGCAAGCGGTCTAATCCTCAGGACGACATCCTCACTAAGCTCATTCAGGCGGAAGATGAAGGCGAAAAGCTGAGCGAAGACGAGCTAGTTAGCATGGTCTTTCTGATAATTATTGCAGGCTACGAAACTACGGTGCAGCTCATTACTAACGGCGTACTTGCCCTCTTGCAGCATCCCGATCAGTTAGAAAGACTTAGGAACCGGCCTGAGCTGATTGAATCCGCTGTCGAAGAGATTTTGCGCTATTCTGGCCCTATTCAAGGTACGAAGCCTGCCTACGCCTTAGAAGAGGTGACGCTGCACGGAGTCACTATTCCTAAAGGATCGGCTGTCATACCCTTTTTGGGCGCGGCCAATCACGATCCGAGCGTGTTTGAGAATCCAGAAGTGTTCGACATTGAGCGTTTCCCAAACAAGCATCTGGGCTTCGGCAGCGGCATTCACTCATGTTTGGGTGCGCCGCTGGCCAGGATGGAGACTAAAATTGCGATCGCTAATCTTATAAAGCGAAACCCTAGCCTACGCCTAGCCGTCGATCCATCCGAACTGAAGCTGCAGATCAGACCGGGATGGCACACATATGAGAGTTTGCCAGTTGTTCTAAAAGGCTAAGACCCGCTTTTTATAGAGTCTCAAAAGATAGTTATTCCTATCCCCTGATAGGGCTGTATCCAAAGCTGGGAAGCCCTTTCTTATTGTCGGCTAATCACTTTCTTTGCTCCCATAGCGGATAGTACCCATACGGGTGCCGCCATCAGAAAGGCTCTACCCGCAGAATAGGGTCAACAGCAAACCGGTAGTCAGACCAAACGATGTCACTGGCTTTAGGTTTGCCAGTCCTGTCAATATTTGGAGAACCCCCATGGAAGTTTCTACTTTTGAAATCCTCGTCAAGCGAATTGCCCCCCCGCCAGCGCCAAGCAGCGTGGCCCGGCGGGTTGTTCAAGGCTATTTTCTGACCATTGCCAACCTTGAAAATAAAAGTTTTCGCTATACCTTAGATTTCCACATTAGCCGCCCAAATCCACCAGATCCAGATCGCACCCTATTTGGTAACGCGGTTGTGCTGCTAGATGTGGCCGGAGCTAATCAACCTTTGACCTTATCACCGACAACCGCCAATGTAACAACAACGCGATTCTCGACTAGCTTCCGGCTAGAAGCTAAACAAACAGCCTCTTTGCAGCTGCTGCCTAATATCAACGATCCAGCTTTGTTATCAAACCCTAACCCTGACTTGGAAGTGCGGGGGTTTGTGCGATTGCGACTACCCGCCATTGCCAGCGGCACCAGTATCTTCAAGCGTGTCCCGCAGAGCGATCGCCCTGTCAAGGTACTGCTCAACCCAGAGATTCGTGGCACCTTCTTGCCAAATAACTTCCCTAGCGGCGATGGTGATTTTGACCAAATCAACTATCCGCTACAGCTAGCAAGTGGTAAAGGTCTCAACGAGATTGCGCCAGAACCCGGTGGGCCGATTATCACGCTGCCATCAGACCGCATTTCAGAGCTAATTGAACAACTGCCTTTGAAGGCGCGTCCAGCCATTGACTTTGAAGCTCTAGATGAGGAAGAGCGTAACGCTGCTCTGATTGAGGTACTTAGTCAAGTTGACCCCACCCAGAACAATGTGCGGAATATCAGTGACGTACTCTCGAAACTCAATATTCCTATCACCATGCAACTCGCGCAGCCCTAGGCTGATCTGAAGGCAACCGGAGCTGCTGCTGTTGTGGCGGCAGCTCTCACCAACTGTATTTTAGAGGCGCAATCTCAACCCATGACCCAGCCTAACTTTCAGCCGATCTCTTTTAGCTGGGTGGCGCTACATCCAGAGCCTAAAGGCGTTATTCAATTTATTGGGGGAGCGTTTTTTGGCACTTTCCCTACCCTGTTTTACCAACATCTTTTTCAGGAACTGTATCAAGAAGGCTATACCCTAGTAGCTCTGCCCTTTCGATTTTCTCTGCGCCATTGGCAAATTGCCTATAGTCTCTTAGAAGAGCAGTATCGGCTACGAAAAATTTTACCTGATTTAGCAAAACGATCGGGTTATGACGCCTGCTTATACGGAAAGACTGCTAGCTACCGGTGGTTGGGCCACAGCTTGGGCTGCAAGTACATTGCTTTACTAGAACTCCTCAGTGGTGATGAGGAATCTGTTGCAGCGGCTTTGCCTAAAAACTTAGTAGGCCGCTATCGAAGTAACTTAGGTATTTTGAATCAAGGTATTTTGAACCAAGGTTCAATTTTGCTCGCCCCTGATATTAGTGACTTGGAAAGTGCCATTCCTATCAAATTACTAGTGGTATGGCTCAAACGGCTAAACATCCGTGTTTACCCCGACCGCCAGCAGACCCTAGATCTTATTCGTCAAAGCGCCCTGTTTAATTTGACTGCCATGATATCGTTTGATCGAGATACGTTAGCGGGTAGCCTCAGCGACAGCAATGTAGAGGTGAGCGACGTAAAATGGCTATCTCACTACCTGCAAACAAAACCTGTCCCTATTCAAGAGCTATCTGGCAAGCATTTGGAGCCTATTGGCTGGCGCATCGGTCGCTACATTGCCGACTTTAATCCATTTGACAAATTCATCAAGCCGCTTGGGCAGTGGCAAGTTGCTAATGTAACTGCTGAAGATCTAATAACTTTGCAATCGATACATACAAAGGCTCTACCTAAATTACAGTCCTTGCCGATAGTTGATTTAGCTGGAGCGGCGGCAGCGCCAAAGTCTCCTGTTAGTCTCATAAAGTAACGACGTAGGGCGGTCGTACTCTCATACTTAGCGGCGTGGTTCAAAAACGACCCTCTTCAGGTGATACTTGCAGCAGAAATTAGACAAATTAGACTCGCAACAACAATAGTCTCGTCTACTAATTCCGTAGCAAATCTGGTGAATAGTACAGCTCTAAACATATGACCCCAGGACATAGGAACGACGTAACCTGACCAATCTCTTAGTGGAGGTTGCCAACAGAATTCGAGACTACAGAATTCGAGACTATTGAGGGATGAAGAAGCGGTGCAACTCCGCTCTGATTTCCTGAGCTAAGGAACGCGCACCAAGACACAAAGTCCATGATGTGCGCGATGCCACTCGCAACTTTACGCTCGACAAAATAGCCTTATATGCCCCCTTATGTCTCATGCCTTTAGGGGTTGAGAAATCGCACCCATTTTGCCATTTTGGTAGTCTACGATCGCCTGTCGAATCTCCTGCTGACTGTTCATCACAAAAGGGCCTTGACCGACAATCGGCTCATCAATTGGCTCACCGCTCAGCAGTAGTGCGATCGCCCCTTCTGCACGGTCAATGCTAATCTGCTGTCCGATCCGATCGAGCAGGCCGAACTCTGCTTCCTTAATCGTCTTGCCATCGACACGAACAGTCCCTTTGAGTACGACTAGCAGAGTGGTGTGACCTTCAGGCACCGTTAAAATTGTAGGCTGATCGCTAGTGAAGCGAACATCCCAGACGTTGATAGGTGTAAAGGTTTCGGCTGGCCCCTGCTGGTTATCAAATGCACCCGCGATGATGCGTACCGTTCCGCGATCTCCTGAAAGTCTCACAGTTGGAATTTGGTCGCTCGTAATGCCCTGATAGCGGGGGGCGCTCATCTTGTCCTGAGCAGGCAAATTCACCCAAAGCTGAACCATCTCAAACGGGCCGCCCCGCTGCGCAAAGTCTGGGCTATGAAATTCTTCATGCACCAATCCAGAGGCTGCCGTCATCCACTGTACGTCGCCAGGGCCAATAATTCCACCACCGCCTGAGGAGTCTCTGTGTTCTACTTCTCCTTCATAGACAATCGTTACCGTCTCGAATCCTCGATGCGGATGTTCGCCGACCCCTCGACGCTGGTTAGTCGGTGGAAATATGGCTGGCCCCGCATAGTCGAGCAGCAGGAATGGACTAATCGCTCTGCCCATCTCAGGATAAGCAAAAAGCGATCGCACCGGAAACCCATCACCCACCCAATGACGATCGGCAGTGCGATGAATGCTTTGAAGTTGTTTGAATAACTGTTTGTCTGTTACTGATTGCATGAAAGTAGCCTCCATCGAAGTATCTATAAATTGGTTTTTAAGCAGAGGGCGATCGCGTCCCCTTCAGTCTGAAACGGATGACCCTTAGCGTCAGTGGGATTGACCGCGCCATTCACTAAAAAAAGGGCCGTTGTCTAGCGCTGTGATTTTAATGATGTCCGTTATGAGAGGAGAGAAATCCTCCTAGCAAGTCGTTTTGCCAGCTTGTACTACTTACTATAAGTGACTAATATAAAAAAGGTAAGTAGGTACTCCCAGGTAACTAGCGGACACTTACTGAATAACTACCTTCAAATCAATCATTTCAAGTAAAAGAGTACAAACCGTCAAGGAGCCGCTGAGAGATCAAAAATGTCAACAGAAACGCATTCATACTGTCCGTCTGAGACAATCCTTAAATTGTTGTCTGGCCCGTGGACGCTAACTATTCTCTGGCTATTGAGCAATCACGGCCCGACTCGGTTTGGAGAACTCAAGCGTCAGACTAAAGGCATCTCAGCAAAAGTTTTAACAGAGCGGCTGCGTATGTTAGAGCAAGCAGCGGTCATTTATCGAGATTACAACCCGACAATTCCGCCCCAGGTGACCTATGGCTTAGCCGAAAAAGGCCAAGACTTAGCTCAGGTACTGTCTCTGATAGATAACGTTGCTCAGAAATGGCAGCAGGATTCGGTTCAGGCATTAGTCACAGAGGCACAGCTAAACGCCTCTACTCGCAGCGCGACTACTAGAGTGACTAAATGAGGTTCAAGACCCCACCTCTCAAGTCGATGCCGATGGTGCCTACAAACAACGCCCTGGCTATGGCTTTATTGATGAGCGCGGCGCAGTAGTTAGGATTCCACCGCAGCTATGCCTTAAATACATCTCAAGCAGGAATCACGTCCGGCCTCCTATTCAAACCGACTACACACCACTTGAGTCGGCGACCAGGGAGAAAACCAGTAGTGCTCTTGTCTTACTGTCGGCACCGCTGCTGCGCCCATAGCAGTCGCCTTTTCAGTTGCCTCATCGGGCTGAAAATAAACCAGGGCAATGTTGTTAATACCCACCACTTCTCGGCCCTCCTGAATCCAACGAGCTTTCCAAAACTGTAAAAAAGCCCAGAAAGATCGCTTAGCAATAGCCTCAGGCGGCAGCAAGTGGGACAGCTCACACTTTAGCTCAACAGACTGCGCACGCCGACGCTTTAGCCACTTCATATCAATACGCCAGTCTGGAACAGGCGTTGGCTTCTGGCCGGAGACTTCCCTCATATCTGGTGGAGAGAGCCAACCAATCCACTGCCTAGGACTTTCCGGCAGCAGCCAGTCTTTTAGCCGAGTATGTAGTATCCGCGTTATGCCTTCCTCATTTTTCATCGCACTGGATGTAAATTGTACTAGGCTAGAATAATGACCTGTTGCTAAGTCTTCGTAGTCCACATGAATAACAGAGCTATAGTGAATATCTCCTGAAAGGACAACAACTTTTTTTCGATGTTTAAAAAAAGTTGTTAATAGTGTGGCCAGAGCCTGGTTGTGAAAGTTCCAGGAGTCGCCAACGTCAGCCGTGAAGGTTTTGCGCTGCTCCAAATGCCACTGCTGAATCCAATCGAGCACCCGCATTCCAAATACATTTGTAGGGGCCACGATAAAGGTGCGATAGGCAGATTGCGCGTCGTCGGTTACCTGGGCTGTTGAGTCAGTGAATGGCGTGGAAAGAGGTTTTTGCAGTTGCTGTTGAAAGGCACTAGGACACAAGAGCATGGGTGGATCGGTTGGGTTTCCCTCTATGGGATAACCTCGCCAAGTTCGAGTATCCAGCACGATGACTTCGTGGCAGGCACTGCGAACGGTATAGTGCCAGCGAATGGCTTTGTCACTACGCTTGAAGATCCAAACGGATTTGTCTTCAACAAATTGGGGAAGTCCAGTGTGCGGATCGCTAGGGGGAAGACCTAAATAGGTTGAGATCTCGTCCCTCGCTTTTTCATCTTCTCCGGCTGAGCTTGACCAGTTTTCAACCGCCTTCAACAAGGCTGCACCAGATGTTTTTGGCTCAAACTGTTCGGGCGTGTTGCCCCAGCCCTGAAAAACCGCATAGGCCAGCATTGCATTGCGCACCGTGTGACGACCCAAAGGTTTGCCCAAAATGCGAAGACACCATTCCTGATTTAGATTCCAGTCATCGCTAACATCGTGATCATCAAAAATCGTGTAGGTAGGAATATTTGCGATCAGGCGGCGTACTTTCCATAGAGAATGTAGAAACTGCTCCATGTTGTGCTTGTCATTATTCCACCTGCGAATCGTTTTTCTTCCCTGTGTGGCATCCTGTCCTCTAGGCAAATGGGCGGGCCAGCAAGCCGGGGAGTGGGCCAGTAAATAAACGGCGCAGTACTCTCCAAAGCTGAATAGGTGGCTAGTTGTGCGTTCAGACTTATTTTTGAGTCCGGCGGTCAGCCCTGCT
>JBBSOB010000238.1:0-7832 GCA_038260205.1 Phormidesmidales cyanobacterium | reverse complement strand
TAGCTGTACGGATTCTAAACGATTATGACCTCTGCTTCACTGATTATTCGGAACGCTCAGGTACTCTTACCTTCTGGCGAAATGGCCTCTAGAGAAGTCGCTGTCTTGGATGGCAAGATTACGGCGGTTGGCACTGGGCTGTCGGTGCCTGATAACTTTAAAGTGATTGATGGAAGCGGGCTAACGCTGCTGCCAGGCGTTATTGATCCGCAGGTGCATTTTAGAGATCCGGGGCTAGAGCACAAGGAAGATTTGTTTACAGCGACCTGCGCCTGCGCCAAAGGGGGGGTGACTTCTTTTTTAGAGATGCCCAATACGCTGCCGCTGACGATTACGCAGGAGATTTTGACCGATAAATTAGCGATCGCAGCGTCCAAAAGCTTGGTCAACTACGGCTTCTTCATTGGCGCAACGGCGGATAATTTACCCGATTTGCGCGAGGCTAATCCTACCTGCGGCATCAAGATCTTTATGGGGTCGGCGCACGGGCCGCTTTCGGTAGATACCGAGGAAACGATTGAGCCAATTTTTGCAGTGGGCGATCGCCTGATCGCTGTCCACGCAGAAGATCAGGCTCGCATTATGGAGCGCCGCAAGCTGTTCGCTGGGCAAACCGATCCCGCCACCCACTCAAAAATTCAGGACAATCAGACGGCGCTCAACGCAACGATACTAGCGCTCAAGCTCTCTAAAAAATATCAGCGGCGGCTGCACATTTTGCACATGTCTACCGGAGAAGAAGCCGATCTACTGCGGCGCGATAAGCCTAGCTGGGTAACCGCAGAAGTGACCCCTCAGCACTTGCTGTTGGACGTAAGCGCTTACGAAAAAATTGGCACGCTAGCGCAGATGAACCCGCCTTTGAAATCGGAACGCGATCGCGAAGTCCTCTGGCAAGCCTTACTAGACGGCATTATCGACTTTATCGCCACCGACCATGCGCCTCATACCCTAGAAGAAAAAGGCAGAGGCTATCCCGACAGCCCATCCGGAATGCCCGGCGTCGAAACGTCCTTACCGCTAATGCTGACCCAGGCCAAAGAAAATCGCTGCACCGTCGCCCAAGTATCCAACTGGATGTCTACAGCAGTCGCCCAAGCCTATCAAATTCCGAATAAGGGTTTGATTGAACCGGGCTACGACGCCGATTTGGTGCTGGTCGATCTCTCTACCTACCGACCCGTGCTGCGAGAAGAGCTACAGACTAAGTGCGGCTGGAGTCCTTTTGAGGGCTGGACGCTAACAGGCTGGCCAGTGGTGACAATAGTCGGCGGGCAGGTCGTGTACGATCACGGCAAGATTGATACGAGTATTCGCGGCCAAGCGTTGCAATTTAAATAACATAAAATATGGCCAATCCTTTTCAATCGTTTCGACAGTTGCCCTGGGTATCCCTGTTTCAAAGTGCGGGCGTCACGGTTTTGATCAGCGCCCTGATTGAATTTTTGATTTTGCAATTAGCGACCTTTCTCAGCGGACTGGTGTCGGGAGCGGCGGGAGAATGGTTGTTTGGGATCTGCTTGGGCATTTTATTACCCATTTTGCTAGCCGTCGGGCTAGGGGCGCTGGCGCTTTGGGTCACCGCGAGGCTCTTTCAACAGATTCCGCTCAGAAGCGACACCATGTGGGCGTTAGTCGCCTGCGTACTCGTTCTGTTGCCAATCAAAAACTTTTTGGTCAACCGATTTATAATCGCCAATCCGCTGAGTGTCGGTTTAGACATGGTTACGATTGTATTGGTTGCGGTTGGACTGTTTAGCGCCGGGCGGCGGTATTGGCGCTATTGAGAGGGTGGCTTCAGGTGAGAGGTTTTATCTCGCAGTGGTGTAGCGCTAGTGAGCATCGCGATCGCTAATTTCGAGCTATCAAAATCGCCCTTATCCCAACCGTTTTTGCACCTGCGTAGTCTTCGGCTTCGCTATCGCCGATGTGCCATGCCTGATTAGCCGCGCAGTTATGTTTGGCCAGCGCAATTTGAAAGATTTCGGCAGCAGGCTTAGCAGCGCCTACTTCAGTGGAGAGGGTCACCGTCTGAAAATAGGCAGAGAGGCCCAAAACATCTAGAACTTTATGCAGCCGAGAGTCGAAATTGGAAATGACGCCCAGCTCTATCCCCATAGATTGCCAACGAGTGAGCGCTGGCAGCGTATCTGAATAAACCTGCCAAGGAGCGGACGTTTCAAAGTAGCCGTAGAGATCGCCATAAAACTGATCAAAATCGGCAAACTTTTCTAACGCGCCGACTCGCTCAAAGGTTTCTGACACCACGGCTTGCCACCAGCGGTACTCCAGCGCGGGAATAGCACTAGCTTCTGCCCCCGGAAAAGCCATCCTTTCAGCCGCCGCAAAACTTTGATAAAAGGCTCGATTCACCGCCTGAGCGTTGGCCTTTACTCCCACCTGACGAGCGAGATGGCTATAGATCTCGCCGACGCTGCCTTTAACCCCAAAAAGAGTGCCAAAGGCGTCGAGGTAAATGACTTTGGGTAGCGCTGTGGATAGCGCTGTGGATAGCGCTGTGGGAAAAGATTTGGCAACGGGCGGTGAAGAAAGGGGCATGGGCAAAAAGAGAGCGTTACTTGCGCGAGCTCGTCAGCAAATCTTGCAGTGGCTGCGTAATCCAATTAATCCCGACTCGAATTTGATGATCGAGCGTGGGCATTCGGTACAGATACGTCAGCCTTCTGACCACATGGGCCAAGCTGCCGTCTAGCTTGACGCCGAGGCCGGTCAGCGTAGCGTTATCTGTGCCCAAGGTCATCATTTCACCTAAGTGCTGATAGCGGAAGGGCAACAGCGGTCTGCCGGTGAAACTAGCCCAAATATTCCAGGCGGCATAGTCGGCTTGCTGTAGTGCCGATTGAGCTGTGGTGGGAACTTTTTTGCCTTCAGCATCTAGTCCTTCAGCCAAATCACCAAGAGCATAGAGGTCTGCATGGTCTTTTACCTGAAGGGTCGGCTCGATGATGAATTGATTTTTGGAGTTGCGCGGCAGATCGAGCGAGTCGAGGGCGGGGCTGACTTTATTGCCCACTGTCCAAAGCACGACATCGACCGGGATGGTGTCAGTTTTGCCTTTGTACTCTAGCGAGAGGCTGTCGGCGGTTACCTCGGTAACGGTGGTTTCGTAGTCCACCCAAATCTTTTTCTCGGATAGCGCTGCTTTGGCGGCTTTTTGGTTGAATTCTGGGGAGGTTTGCAGAATTTCGCTGGCTCGTTCGACGATGCGGATTTTGGCCTTATCGCCTAATCGTTCGGCCATTTTGCAGGCAATTTCAACCCCGCTATAGCCACCGCCCACGATCGCGACGCGAATTTTCTCAGGCCGACGGTCTTCTATTTGCCGCAGCTTCTCTTTCAGTCGGTAGGCATCTTCTAAAGAGCGAAAGGGAATGGCATGTTCGGCCACCCCTGGAGCCATGTCCATCGGCGTTTCGCCGCCTAGCGCTAGCACCAGTCGGTCGTACGGAAGCTGGGCACCATCGGTTAGATTAACTTGCTTTGTCTCTAAGTCAATTTGCGCGACGCCGCTTTGGTGAAAGCGAATCCCTGTGTTGGCAAGTAGCTCTTCGTAAGGGGGAGCAATTTCCCAGGTTTGTAGCTCGCCGGTGACGAGTTCGTAGAGTAGAGGGGCAAAGACAAAGCGATCGCGCTGATCGACGAGGACAATATCGGGCTGTTCGTCTTCCCAGTTGAGCTTGCTAAGGGCGAGCGCCGTGTAGAGGCCGCCAAAGCCACCTCCAAGAATGCAAATAGACTGAGACATAAGGGGCAGGGGTTAGGCTACGAAAGAGATTGCTATATAGGATAGCGTTCGTTCGCAGACGCTGCCCCCTGCCGCTTGATAGACGCCGCTTAAGAGAGGCTTGGGGCCGCCTTAAGCGGCAAGAGCTGCTTCGTTATATCGCAGGCGCTTTTTTGGGGGACGGGCCATACTCGTTGCGATCAAAGCTGCCTTCTTGCACAAAGAAGACCAGCAGCACGATAAAGCCAATAATAGGAACAAAGGCAATAAGCTGCCACCAACCGCTGCGCCCGGTATCGTGCAGCCTGCGAGCGCTAACCGCAATCCCCGGAATCATCACGGCCAAGCTGTAAATGCCGCCTAAGATGCCTTTAGTATGCAAGATCCCATCTAGTACAGATAAAACGATTGAAATTACAGCACTGAAGAGAGCAAAGTACCAAAACTCCGCGCGTCTAGCTCGACCCGAAAAGTTTGCATAGTTGTCTCTCACAACCTTGAGATACCATTCCATAATATTTTCCTCGCTATATGAGTTTTTCTATGAGCAGAGCGCTGCTTTAAGTGCGATCGCCCGCAGCCATATCTAAATAGATTGCGTTGGGTCGCACTACCGCAGACCTAGCTTATATATCACAAGAAAAAGCTCTCTCCCAACATAAGAATTTTTTTTGTAACATCAGCCGTGATTTAACTGGGGAAATTGTGCTTTAGCGCCGTCTATTCCCATTCATTCAGGCGCTGGTCGTAAGGATTCTCAACATAAACATTCTCTGAATAAGCATCTTCGCGGTAAACGCTATCTTGACTGTCTGGCTCTCGATAGCCGCCATCTGGAGTACCAAACTCGTCGTAGTTAGGATCGGCCTGCTCAGCACGTTTTCGCTGCTTTGCTTTTCCATCTTGCCGAATATTGCCGACGCCTTTTAAAACGCCACGACCGACTAAGCCAATTCCCCGTCCTAGCAACTCTGTCAAAACATAGACAACGCTGCTGCCAACTAGAGAGAAGGCGGTACGCAAACGAGGCGCGATCGCATCTCTCGTTTCCAACACCAGCGTTATCATCAAAGGCAGTCCCCTCAGCCGATCTAGCTCAGCGCGGCGCGGTGCATAAATAGAGGTTTTTTCAATGCCGTTTCGGCCCAAAATAAACAGATTGTACCGGCTTTCAAAAATTGCCTGAGGCTCTTCTACAATACGCTCTTTGCGATAGCGCCAGGAAAGATCGTTGCGAAACCGCTCAATTTCTCTCGACGACATTAATCGGCTGGTGTACAGACCCCTTTTAATCGATTCTGTATCAGATAGGCGATTGAGCAAAGGCTGGACGATGGCATTCGCCACTTGAATCACCAGATTTTCTAGCAGACGTTCGCTACGAGCGATCGCCCGAGGCGTAGTAGCGGCATAGTTCGTTCCATCTATTTCCATCGGCTCTTGAAACAGCCAATGACCAAACAGCTCACTCACCATCGGAATATTGTTTAAAATCTGAGCTTCCACCAGCGGTTTTTCCTGTTGCAACAGCGTAACCACTTCTTCTTCTACGTTGCTTACGCGCACCGTGTAGTACTTGCCAAAAAAGTCTGTATTTACCGCATCCCAAAGATCTTTCAGCACCTGAGAAGCGCGAGCGTTAAGCTGCCCTGCCTGCACGCTCGAAGCGCGTAAATCGCCGAGCAGATCTTCTAACCGTCGCAGTATCAAATACAACAGCTCTAACTTTTTATCCGCTCGCAAAATATCCAATTCTAGCGGCAATTGAGTTGTGTTCTTTAGCGGTCTTTGCAGCTTAGCAAACACGCTTTCAAAAACAACGTTTTGCACCTCGCTCGGACGCGCTTGCAAACGAGCATTGGTAGCCGCAATTACCGTTGCGGCATTCGCCATCAAAGACTCTCTGTCCAAATAGCGAGCAGCGGTCATGTCGGCATAGTTGTTGCCGTAGCCGCCTTGCTGAGCGATGCGAATCCAGTCTGTACTGGCAGTGCTAGTTTGATTAGAGGGTGCACCAGAGCCAGCAGAAGGACGAGAGAGTTGGGCGCGATCGCTCCTCCGGTCACTAAACTGTGGCGTCCGCCAAATAGAAGCCACCAGCCACCGGGCCGCCGTCAACTCTCTCTTTTTTCCATCTAAAATCGCCTGATTCAGCCAGGAGGTGGTTTGACGCTTAGAGGCTTCTATCGCCGCGATACTGCGGTCAATTTGCTGAAACCCAGACAGCCGCATACTAATTCGCATTGCAGTCAGCGGGCCAGGAATATCCTCTAGACGCGACAAGGCTGAGCCATTTTTACGGCGACCTTTGGTAGCAGGCGGTGGACTTTGAGGTATTGGGCTTTGAGGTATTGGGCTTTGAGGTATTGGGCTTTGAGGTAGTGGACTTTGAGGTGACGGACGTTGGGGCAGCGAGCTTTGAGGTATTGGGCTTTGAGGTATTGGCGAAACAGAAGAAGGAGTCTGATCGGGAGATGGAGAATCCGAGGGTTTGGCTGGTGCGGGAGGTGGCGACAGTTGAGGGGTTGGGATCTGAAGCGCTGGCTGGCTCTGAAGAGATTGAGATTGAGTGGGTTGAGATTGAGTAGCTGGAAGGTTAGTAGACGAGAGTGATTTAGTCCGAGCTGCGTCAGTTCGAGCTGCATCCGTCTGAGCTGCATCCGTCTGAGCTGCATCCGTCTGAGCTGTAGAAGATATCTCGGAGTTCACTATCTTGGAGTCCACTACCTCGGAGATTGGAGACGATGCCGTAGGGTCTATTGGGTCTATTGGTTGGACAGTCTCAGTTGGCGCAGCAGCAGTTGGCGGCTCAGCCTTCTGTGAAGCGTAAGATTCAGAGGCATAAGGGTCAGAAGCGGCCTGAGCGATCAGTTGCGCCAAAAGCCGAACAGACATGCTGCGAGTGCCATAGCCGCTAGCGCCCGCCCTTTTGGCAGCGGCCTCCAAAGCGGGTTCGGCCTGAGCGCTCAGCATGAGTACCGGCAGCCTCGGAAACTCAGCTTTAATCTGCTGGCAAAGCTGTAGGCCCGGCTGATTGTCTGAACCATAGGCACCCATGCCCAAATCGAGCAGCACTAGATCGAGCGGCGGTAGGGCAGGAAGTTCTTCGCGATCGCGCTGGCGCTTCTTCCATCCTCTGCGCGAGTTCTGACTTTTTTCTCTAGCTAGCGCCGCCGCCTGAGCCTGTTCATAAGCCTGGAAGCGCGATCTAATTTCATTGAGGGCGGCCTCAGCCTTGTCGGCTTCTGCAACGACCGAAAAATCGCCCTGCTGCTCTAGCCAGACCTTGAGGCCAAGGCGAAATCTGGGGTCTTCATCGACCAGCATTAATTGCAGGGGGCGATCGCGCATGGAGTTACGAGGGCTGAATGCTCAGTGACGAGTGGTACGGGATGAGGTTCATTCTATACTCGCAGGGCGACCCGATCAGTTCAATCTCAACTCGTTACTCATCACTTAGCTCTCATCATTCAGCCTGTTCAGCAGAGCCTTCGGCCCCACTATCATAGCTATCGGTATAGCTATCGGCATAGCTATCGGCGCTATAGTCATCCGTTGTGTAGGCGTCTTCAACCGGCGCTTGCAGCGACCAAATATAGGATCGCTCTTTGTCCCAAATGGCAATACTGGTTTGCGCTTCTGAGTAAAGGGCGCGGCCGGGCGCAATTTGAGCAGCGGTGTCAATAGCGGCACTTAGGCTACCGCTAGCAGCATAGTTTTCGGCACGTACCATAATGGGCGTATCTTCGATGGTCTCGGCCTCTTCTGTCCAACCTTTGATAGCGAGCAGCGCGTCGTCGTAGAGCGCCCGGTCTTTTTTGATTTTTTGGGCCTGAGCGATCGCATCTCTCAATTTCCCCCGATTGGCTAACTGCTTAGCCTGATTGAAAATAGGCTGATCTTCAATTGTTTCAATTCGATCTTCCCATTCGGCAATATAGGTTTGCCCTTCGATTCTGAGCGCTCGACCTTGCTTAACCTTGCTGGCCTGAGCGATCGCCTTTTGCAGATTCGCTTTCCCCCCAGCGCTGGCATATCGAACAGCCTGGGTCAAAATGGGGCGATCTTCTTGCCGCTGAATTTCTTT
>JBBSOB010000237.1:0-7832 GCA_038260205.1 Phormidesmidales cyanobacterium | reverse complement strand
CCAAAGAAGCGACCCCAGCTACATTAGGGGCTGCTGCCGATGTCCCATTGAATAGAGATTCAAAGTCGAACTCGGTGCTAGATCCGTAGGGGGAAGCCGTTGCTGCAATCACTTCAGAAGGCCCCATCAACGAGATGCCCTCACCGTAGTTAGAGCCCCACCAACCCTCATAGTGAATGCGATCGCCCGGCTGAGTAGTCCGACCAAATTGATCTTGAGTGCCCCAGGAAGCCCCAATACCCATCACATTGCCATAATCACGAGCTAATGATGCTGGATTTTCGAGAAAGCTCTCACTATCATTTCCGTTAGCGATTACAAATAGCGCATTGTTTTGGTTATTGGCAACCAGAGACTCAAAGCCGGGCCGCAGTGCCCCCCCGCCGAAACTCATATTAATGACTAGCTTTTGCCCTTGTTGGTTAGCATAGTCAATCATAGCCTGAGTCGCTTCTACCGGATTGTAGTCGCCTGGATTTCCATCTAGCACATCAATGTTAAAAACATTAGAATTCCAGTTGATTCCACTCATACCATAGCCATTGTCAGATGTCGCGCTAATGATACTTTGCACGCTAGTGCCATGCGACAAGTTTTCAGGACCGCCGCCCTGTGTATTGCGGAAAAAGTCATCATCCACGTTCTCGCTATAAAAGCTAGTCTTAGCTATATCTGGATGAAAGCTATTGGTTAAGCTGTCATAACCCAGTCCCGTATCCTGCACACCCACTAACACATCAGTGCTCCCTTTCGTAAATCGCCAGGCATTCTGCACACCCATCATATGCAAATTCCACTGCTCCCCAAACAAGGGATCGTTTGGATCCACAGAAAGATCAATACCCCCGTCTGCGAACTGAACAGAATCCAGTCCTTCAAATAGGACTTGACTGCCATTCGTCAGCACCAAGGAGTCAAAAACGCGCGCGCCGTTACCAATGTCGAACAAAACGCCTCCAGATTCTGCGAGAGACCAGCTTGCAACTGAGCTAGAATAAAGGTTGGACAAGTCGAGATAGTCATATTTACCATAGCCATACTCAACGTTGCCATTACCGGAGATCACGGTCAGCGCCTCATTGAGATTCACTGTAAAGCGATCTGCTTTGAGCGATCCTTGTTGGTACCACGACCCTGTTGCAGACTGCGGCGATAGAATATCATCACTGCTGGAGAAGGCGGAAGCACTGCCTGTCAGGAAATCGGAAGTTTCAGTATCGTATGCAACAGGCGATGAAACAGAAAAACTGTCACTGGGCTGGGCTGCTATATCAAAAGGGACAAGATCTCCCGCTAACAGAGGCTGATAGCTATCGGTGGTTTGCCATTCAGATAGCCACGCCTCATCAATAGAGGCACTATGCAAAGCAGAAGGCGTGAGCGGGCGAGGGTCAATTTCCAATCCGCTAGCGTACCCTGCCAGGAGAGAAACATCAGAATTTGACAGCGCTGAATCAGTATTGGACTCTGAATATAGTTGGTCTAGCACTTTGAAATGTCCTCATATTTGAACCATAGCGATACAGTACGCAGCTTCAAATAAAGAATCACGAGTGCTTTGCGTCAGCACAGTAGCGCAAAGTGGAGAGAGCGATTGCAGAAAACTGAAAGACAGCAGAGAATTTAGCAGCGATAGGAGAAAACCACCGACAATCCGAAAAATAAAATTTAACAGCACAAAAGGCAGCCGTTATGGCTGCCCATGAGCAAGCATTTGAGCTCATCGCCTACACAGCCACAGGCAAACGGTTGCTCTGCACCTGTCCATAGTCAAGCTTGAGCATTTGGTCAGCTAGATGAAAATAGCGGTCGTCATGCGTAATCACCAAAACTGTTTTGCCACGCTCTTTAAGCCGAACTAAAAGCTGAGTATAAAACAGCTCTCTGAAGGCTGGATCTTGGTCGGCTGCCCATTCGTCAAACAAATATATTGGCCGATCTTCTAGATAAGCTGTGAGCAATGCCAGTCGCTTACGCTGCCCGTGAGACAGCCGAGTCGTAGAAAGAACACCATTTCTGACCTGCACTTTATGATCAAGATGAAGCTGCTTGAGGTAGGTTTCTACTTCCTGGTCAAGATTGGCATGGTCAACACCCAAACAGCGATCAAACAGGTAAAAGTCAGAGAAAATAGCCGAGAAGTGCTGACGATACCATTCCCGATTTAGATCGTCAATGGGAAGGCCATTGAGAGAAATCGTTCCGGCATCAGGTACATAAAGACCGGTGACCAGTTTGGCGATTGTTGATTTGCCGCTACCGTTGCCCCCAATCAGGTAGGTGATTTGCCCTGGCTCTAGGGATAAACTAATCGGCCCTAGTCGAAAGCCCTCTTCTTCGCCGTCTGGCTGATAGGTATAAGTCACTCCGTGCAGAGACAGCTGGCACTGATGGTCAAGGCTGCGAGACTGCCCAGTCTCCGTCTCATAGTGTGTCGCTAGCGCCAGCTTCATCCGCTCGATTTTACGAATGGCTACACCACCGCGCATCAGCTCGGGCAGACGGTGCAACAGATTTTGAAACGGCATTGTCAGATACGTAATTGTCAAAGCGTAGCTAGAAAGCATCGACATTGAGATGGGTAGAAAGCGAGGTAACACAAACAAAATCAAACCCAGGATGCTAAATAGCGAGAACTGACCCAAACCGTCTGCGATCGCAAATCTCTTCATCGCATTCGTATTTTTCTGCCGTACTCTAGCCGCGCTCACCTGCAAATCGCCTGATAAAAAGTCTTCTCGCCTTGAGCGATGTAGCTTAAGCTCTTTTGTGCCTGCTGTAATCGCTCGAAAATGCTTAAATAGGGAGTCTTCTTCTTCTCGGGCGATCGCAAACAAATGATGAGCCTTGCGAACAGTCATCTGAATACTCCAAACTGCCATCAGCGTCATTAACACCAGCAGAATAAAAACACTGCCCGAAAGCCATGCCAGATAGCCCAAACAGCCACAGATAGTCGCCAGATCAATACAGAGATTAGGAATTACCCCAACCGTTTGAGAAAGCACCCGGACATCATCAGTCAAAGAAGCGAGCAGCCGATGATCGCCGAGCTGTTCTAAATGATCTAGCGGAGAAGATAAAATTCCTCGACTGAGCTGCAACCGCAGCTGATAGATTGCTTTTTGAGAAAGGTGAATCAAAAGAAACTGAGAGAGAAAGCTCACCCCCAGGGTAAAGCAAAGCAATCCGAAAAAGTACAGCAGGGAATGAGCTGCCGAGCCGCTATCAACCGCCTGGTTGACCAGCGAAATGAGCTTAGCATTGCCGCCACCACCAGCTAAACCCAGAAACGTGGCAATCAAAATCATTTGCCAAGACGTTCTTAGAAGAAACTTAAAAAATCTCATTGGTCTATCCTTAATTAATACTTTTCAAATAAGATGCCTTCTATCCCGACTCCAGGAGAGAAAGAGAAGGCCAGGCCAGTCATGGTTTCGGCTGACGAGCTACACTGCTTTTCAGCGCGGCTGATCATGCGCTCAATCACAAACAAAATAGAAGCGCTGAGCATGTTTCCATATTGCTGTAGAATCGCCCAGCTATCGGCTACTTGAGCATCGCTCAGCCCCAGTGAGCTCTGCACCTTTTGAATAATCCGAGTACCCCCCGGATGCACAGCCCACAAATCAATATTTGACTGGGTCATTGCCTGTTTCTCTAAGAAATGCTCTATCACTGGCCTCACCCCTGTCTCAATGTAGTCAGGTAAATGTCGAGATAGCTGACAGGTAATTCCGTTATCTCGAATGCCCAACGTGATGCCGTCTTGAGTGTCCTCCACTAGATAGCTGAGATGGTCTCGAATGACCAACTTGCCTGAGGTGGCAGCAGCTGTAGCCTCACAAGCACCGACAATAACAGCCGCGCAGCCATCTCCAAAAATGCTGTGAATAATCACATCGTTAATGCTGTCTTCAAAAGCAGCATTCACAGAGCTCAGTTCGAGACATACTACAAGTACTTTGTGAGCAGGATAGGCGCGGACATGGTCGCAGGCTACCCGCAACCCGTTCATAGCAGCTGCGCAGCCCATAAAGCTGACGGTAGTGCGAGCTGTATCGCGCCTGAGCCCTAGTCGCTCAATTAGAGCGGCATCGGCACCAGGGCCAACAAAGCCAGTGCTAGAGACAAAAACGACCATCCGGATGTCATCTTTAATGTCACTGGAATCTGGATGGATCGAGGCTTGCGTGATCGCCTTGGCGGCTACCCGCTCTGCTAAAGGAATAGCCTGTGCCTGAAAAAGCTGCATTCGTTCTTGAATAGTACCGCTGCGCCGACTCAGCGCCACCGCTTCTTCAGACATGACATTCAAGGCTAGATGCCTAGTATCAATTCGAGTGTTTTGATATATGCGCTCGATTCGAGGTCGGTTCTGTTCAAGATGAGGCAAATTGGCAATAAATTTTGCCGCCTCTCGCTGAGAGACAACTGTTTGAGGCGTCCCCGTTGCTATACTTTCAATAGTGGGTAAAACCCGCAGATCTGTGACCGGACTGGAACCAACCGCAAATGATGGTAGCGGCTTTGGCTGATTAGCACCGAGCTGACTGGTGGTAAAAGACTGTTTGTGAACAACCTGATTTTGAGCAACTTGTAAAGCCATGACAGAATGATCTCCTTATTTGGGTAAATTAGTTTTGAACAAAGCTCTAGACGAAGTTTTGGCAAGTCCGGAAGGGATGCACCACCGGCTCGCTAAATTGAGCCGACACCGATGAAGCCTTCATAAACGTAGCTTGCAGCATCTCTTAGAACACTGAGAGAAAAATGTTCTTGAATGAGGCTGAGATCTTTATCTCGTGCGAGCCTAGAAGGACTTAGAAGATAGTATTGAATCATCACAGGCAAACGATCAATGAAAAAGTTTTTGGGCGAATGCCAGATAACTCCAACTTTTTCGGCCTCTTCTCGAACAATCGCTTCGCTGGCGATATTGGCAAACCCGCTTCTCTGGTAGGGCAGCACATGATGCACTCGGTGAGGGCTCAGACCAGCTGACAAAAAACAGTCAATGTACTCATTCCCAATCATCGTCAAGTCGTAGGCATTTTCAATCTGAAACACAGCCCAATCGACATCCGCACCTGGGTTAGCCGCAGTCTCATCCACCTCAAAGTCGTGACTTGCCACAATCATAAAGGTGCTGATCCAGGTTGTAAGTACAAACTGAGCAAGCCAAGCGCTGATATCTCCCTGCTGCCAAAACAAAACAAATTCGCCAAACAACAACAGTCTCATGCCAATCATACCTAGATAATGGGGCAGACCTCTTTGCCAGGTGCCATAGAAGTCTTCGACCCCACGCTTGATAGCAAAAATGCAGAGTTCAGCAGTACGAACGAACATGCCCGTTAAAACGTGACCCAGCTTATGAACCGTATGGAGCGGAACCCGGTAATAGCGAGGCAGCTCCATCATGGCGGTAAATACGTTTCGTTTTACATCGACCTCACTCTGTGTATAGGGATGATGCATTAGCGTATGGCCATCAACGACAACAAAGGCCATCGGCACGTAGTTAACATCAAAGATTTGAGAAAGTATCTTATTCCAACCGACAAGCGCTCGGTGGTTGAGATAGTGACCAGCACCTGACAGTGCAACTCGTAAAACTATCATCAGTGGCACGAACAGGTAAATAGGCATATAAGCCGCAGCGCTCAGGCGTAAAGCCTGCACTCCAAAATAGGCTAAGCCTAAAACAGCGGTAACAATATCAAAAATATTGTCCATGCGAGCGACTTTTGCCTTCATCTCTGGCGCTTTTAGCCTGTCTCTAATCTGGTTTAGCAGTTGGCTCTTTCTCTGGAAGTTAAACTTTGGGGTATCTTGTCGGGCGTCAAAGTCGTCTTTGAACAAAAAAGGCGGCGCATTATACTTCGGATGCAAATCATCATCAGTAGCTGCTCGATTGAGAGAATACTTCTGGAGGCGACGCTTGATTTTAGTTGGATTGGAATGCAGCACATTCACTAGCGCTGTAATATCTCTGTTTTTCATCCGCCCGATAAAGAATTCGCCGCCTGGATGCTTTTTAATAAAGTCAGATAGGTCGTAGGCTTGTCCGTCGTAAACCCAGACATTGGGCAAAGGATCATCTGGAGCACGCGCCTCGGGGCTGTTGTCTTCACTGGATACGCTAGCAGTAGAACTCTCTTCTACTTTCAGCTCTACTAGGACGGCTGAGGTACTCTGTTCAACTGATATATCGGCATTGAGTAAATTCTGGCCACCGCTCTTTTCGAGAACGGACGGCATATTCTTAAGTACTTGCAAAATAGCATTCACGTAAAGTTCACTCTCAATTGGTAGGTGAGTTATTTTTTGTCGATACTGAAAACCACTAAACGTATCTATTTTTGAGCGCCTCCAGTAACTGTGTTGTATGGTTGACACTGCGCTCAACCGCTTCTTGCCTTTCGAGCTGAATCTTGTCGCCTGCCCGCTCACAGACTTCCTTTAATGTGTTTTCTAGTTCAGTCTGCAAGTAGCTAACCGCTTCTCGGATTCGAGAATTGATATTTGGATCAAGAACTTCTACAAACTTGTCTTTCATAGCGGATACTCATCTCTCTGTATTCGTTAATTCAGAGATTAAGAGAAGCTAGATGAGAAAGCAGCCAACTTTTCTGCCTGATAATTTGCTGATTCGTGCAGGTATCAAGTAATAATCGAGTAGGACTACTCCAAGTTGCTAGTGGAGGTCATAGGCCAAGGAAAAACTATAGCGTTTAAGTCCTGCACTCTAGCGAGAGCGAAAGAAAAAGAAATCGTCGTCAACTGCGATAAAGAGCAGCAATTCCAAATTCCAACTTACAGACGTATATTTTTCCTCAACGAGGAACGAAGTTACTGGGTTGCAGCCGTTCAGACCTGCTAGTCGAGTTTGACCATGATCAGAAGCGAACGGTAGATCAAGGGTTTTGAGTGTCCGTAGTCTGGAATTTGGAATTGCTGGATAAAGAGGGTGGTTCATCGGCAGATCACACTTTTGGAGCGGTCACATAAACCGCGTCCACGTTGAAACCTGGAGCTTCTCATCAAAGGCTAAAAAGCCTATGGAAAGGAGCATGTATCTTTTCTAGATGCTTAAAAACTATAGTTTTCAAGCTAGACGCGGTTTAGTTCAGCACCGCGATTGCCCTGTCTTCCAAGCGAATCAGGTAGCTTACCTGTATGAAACAAATTCTTTCCGCCGCCGCCAGCCTATCGCCTGATGTTCTCCAAGATATCGGCATCTAAGTGTTTTCGCCCTCGTAGCCCATCAGCTACCTTGCAGCAAAGCACCGGGTCCTCCAGAAGTTTGTTTACCAGCAGGTCATAAAGCACGGCGATTCGATTACCAACGCCGCATTACTCACCAAGCTCTATAGCCCCGCTTTGCTCGTCGTTTCCCAACGGCCTCGAAGATTTCCAGCCCTTGCTCATAGTGACCGCATACAACCTCAATACTTTGCCCTGCAAAGCACTCACTTTGCCCCATCGCCGCAGCACGACCCATCACCCAAACAGGTTTTGCCTCACCTCGCAGGAATAATGGCGACTGTTCTTTCGCCAGTCCTGACGCTTCCATTTATCTAGCTGATACTCCATATCTGTCCTCACCGACACCTGCTCACCCAAACTTCCTGGGTCTGGTAAAAGCTGCCCCGCTGCTCCATCGGAAAGCCGCCAAGCAAAGCCGCGATCCACACCTCTATCAGCGGCATCTGCAACTGCTGCTGAAGATCGACCAGTCGCTGCGGCGACTCTGCCTGCTGCTCCACCAAAGCCTTCACCCAGTCCGATACGTTCTCAGCGTGAGAGACAGCCAGCGCCTGACTTTT
>JBBSOB010000236.1:0-7871 GCA_038260205.1 Phormidesmidales cyanobacterium | reverse complement strand
CGGGATAGTATGCGCGAGCATGATGCCTCGCTCCTCGGCTAGCGGCTGATAGGTGCTAACGACCCCTGGAATGATGTCTGAGAGCTTGAGTGGCCGAGTGGGTGCGGTTGGCGTGGTCTGTACTCTTAGCAGCTCAAAGACGCTGGCAATCAAAGATCTTTGGCGATCGCACTGAGCAGCAATCATCTCTAAATAAAGCTGCCGCTGCGACAATTTTAGGGTGGGCGAGTTGAGCAGGGTCAGGGCTGTTTTTACCGTTGACAGCGGTGCCTGAAGCTCCTGATTAGCTTGCGAGAGAAAGTTGGGTGCAAGTGCCTCTAGCGCATTGTGAGCGCCGACTTTGGTCTGGTTAGACAGCTCAGAACGCAGATTCTCTTGGGTCTGTAGCTGCCAAGCGAGAAAGGCGTTATCTAAGGGATGGTTTACCTGTAGCAGAATGCTGGCGGGAAATAGTCTGGCCCACTGACTTAGCGCCGCTTCCCCGGCGATCGCCTGCGGATTGGGGGAGATATCTTTGAGACGATGACGATTCGCCGTTTCATGGGCGGTAGAAAAATGATTGAGACTGTGCGCCTCGGCTGACTCGCCGCCGAATGCCTGAGTCTGGCTGTTTTCAATGACGGCTTTAATCCCAGTTGAGAGCGCGGCGATCGCCTGACCCGAAACCGTGCAATATAGCTGGAGCGTCCGCTTGTCTGCCGGATTAGGATTGCGCACGGCAAGCAGCGACACCACAAACGATTCGGCCACCGCCATGCATAAATATTCTCGCTTGAGATCAGCGTCTTGCTCGATGGGAATAGGCCGAAAACTTGCCGCCATGTTTTCAGGCGGGGAGCCGGTCTGAGTCCCGAGCGAATAAATCGTGCAGCCCACCGCCTGCTGTCCGTATTGCCAAATGTCTGTCCACCAGGGATCCTCCTTGGGCAGCTTTACCCAGAGCGTGGCCGATACCTGATGAGCCACCAAAAAATCCGAAAGGGATTGAATCGCTAGCTTAAATCCCTTTGGATGGGCGGGAATGGCCGTTAGCTTCATCTGAGAGCCAGCCAGATAATTCTGCAAGGATAGAGACGACATGGCGTACGAATAAAGAATAATCGGTTGACAAAGCTGGGGTGCTAACAGAGATGCCTGTGGCTCTAGTGTTGGCCCATAGTGTTGGCCCATAGTGTCGGGCAGTAGTGCTGGGCAACGGCACGAGGCCATAGCGCTGGACGACGGTGCGGGACAATAAATACGGAGCGCTCGGTTAGTAGTTGCTTGAATATGCTTAAAGGATGCCCTTCTATTAACCAAACTCTGTCATTTGTTCGGCAATTGTCCCCTTATTGACTGGTTCCTCGGTGCGTTACGGTGCGGCGAATCTTTTTTCGAGGGCCGATCTAGCCTGTTCTCTATCGTCGAAGTGGATTTTTTCGGTTCCCAAAATTTGGTAGTCTTCGTGCCCTTTGCCCGCAATGATAATGCCGTCTCCGGGCTGTGCGTTCATAATTGCGCTGCGAATGGCCTGGGCGCGATCGCTAATTACCTGCTGGTCGTCTAGCGTCGCCTCAATCCCAGCGACCACGTCTTTTAGGATTTGCTCAGGGTCTTCGGTGCGTGGATTGTCGGAGGTGACGATCGCCCGGTCAGACTGTTCGTAAGCAATGCGGCCCATCTGGGGGCGTTTGGTGCGATCGCGATCGCCACCACAGCCAAAAACACAAATTAGCTGACCCGAGACAAAAGGCCGCGCCGCTCGAAGCGCATTATCCAGGCTATCGGGCGTATGGGCATAGTCCACAATCACGCTAATGTCCTGACTGTCTTTAATTTGAACTCGTTCCATCCGTCCAGGAACACCGGCAAACTTCGGCAGGGCGCGAACGATTTGATCGAGACTCACACCCAAATGCAGCGCTGACCCAGCGGCAGCGAGCAAATTTTCTAGATTGAACTGACCGACGAGCGGCGAGGTAAACGCTTGCTTCCCCGCCGGTGTACATAACCTGCCGCTAACTCCAGTTGGCCCATAGGTCAACTCCGCGGTGTAGAGATCGGCGCTGGTGTCTTCAACGCTGTATGTCCACAGCGGGCGATCCCCTGCTCTTTCAATCAGCTTTTGTCCGCAGTCATCGTCTTTATTCACGATGGCGCGACCCTTGAGATAGTCGGGGTTAAACAGCAGCGCTTTGGCTTCAAAGTAGTCGTCTAAATCTTTGTGATAGTCGAGATGGTCTTGGGTGAGATTAGTAAAGACGGCCACCTCGAAGGGAATGCTCCAAGCTCTGTGCTGAGCCAAGGCGTGGGAGCTGATTTCCATAACGGCATTTTGGCAATGGGCACTCTGGGCGCTGGCGAGTTCGGCCTGGAGGTCAATCGGGAAAGGCGTGGTGTGGACGGCCACTTTTTCGTAGCCGGGCCAGCGAGTGTAGAGCGTTCCTAAAATGGCGGTTTTTTGCTGGGCTTGGTTAAGGAAGTACTCAATGAGATGGGTGGTCGTGGTTTTGCCATTGGTGCCGGTGACGCCCACCATTTTCATCGACTGAGCGGGGTGATGGTAAAAGGCGGCGGCGAGTTCTGCGCAGGCTTTAGGAACGTCGGCGGTTGTTAGGATCAGCGCCTGACTGTTGAGGTTTGGCTGAGCGGCTAGAGACTGGGGGGTAATGAGAGCAGCGATCGCTCCTTTTTCTATCGCACCGGGCCAAAACTCGCCGCCGTCTACGCGCGTACCTGGCATCCCAATAAAAAGATTTCCAGGTGCGATCGCCTGAGAATTTGCGCAGAGTCCAGTAACCTCTTGATTCCAGCTATGGTGTGTTTCGAGGCTGGCCGTCTCAACCTGCACCGACGTTAGCTGGCAGAGCAGTTCTTTTAGCAGCATATTTGGTCAGTTTCCTTATAACTCTGGGAGAAATTATGCCTCAAAGGGGCCTACATACTTCTGTATCATCTGCGCCACTTGATCAACAGAAGCCCGGGGAGAGATGCGAGGTAGCGGGCATTCAATCGGATTGGCGGATGGATCTATTGGCAGACACAGCACCGGCACCTCGTACTGATACTTTTGAAACCACACCTCATCTTCGGTAATATCGCGCTTCTCTAGCTGCACCGGTAGCTCGGCCAGTTTCTCTTCGAGTCCTTCGCACAGATGGCAGCCTGGCTTGCTGTAGAAGATGAGAGTCGTCATTTCAGTTCGTTGGGTGGCGAGTAAAAAATTCTATCTCTATTCTCTCATTTACCTAACCGGAAGCGGTTTAAGGAAGCCGTTTATCCGTCCTTCGATGGTTATATTCGGCTAATGACCGGTATCCCGACCGGAATATGCGGGATTATGCAGTAGGATAATCAGTAGGTTATAAAGTGTCATAAAAACAGCCTTTCTCCTATGTGAGCTTGTCTCTGCGTGAACTTTCTGCGTGAACTTGTCTCTATGTGAGTTTGATAAGCTGTTGACGACTGGGTAAACGACGTCCGGCAATATTAATTCCGGCGATACTAATATGGTTCAGTGCATAGAAGCGCCCGCTGCTGTAGATAGCAAACTTGCTAAACAGTCCGACTGCAACTTAGCGACGCTCGATTTAGACATTCTCAATCAGCGATTCGATCAGGCTTCTCCTCAAGAAATTTTGGCCTGGTGCATCGAAAATATTCCGCAAGGACTAGTGCAGACGACTTCCTTTAGCCTGCTACCAATTACGCACATCCTCTACAAAGCGCTGAATCATCCGGTGCCAGTAATCTTTTTAGACACGCTGCATCTGTTTCCGGAGACGCTAGAAACCGCCCAAAAGGCGAAGACGCTTTACGATTTGGACTTGCATGTTTACCGCGCTGTGGGTGTAAATAGTCGGGAGGCGTTTGCCGATCGATATGGTGAGGCGCTTTGGGATCAAGATATTGAGCGTTTTTATGAGCTGACGAAGGTGGAGCCTTTGCAGCGATCGCTCAACGAACTAAACGTAAAAGCTTGGATTACGGGGCGTCGCCGCGATCAGTCTAAAACCAGACAGCATTTGCCGATCTTCGAGCGAGACGAAAACGGGCGGCTAAAAGTGAATCCGCTGGCGAACTGGACAAGTAAAGATGTTTGGGCCTACACCTTCGAGCACAACGTTCCTTACAATCCGCTGCACGATCAGGGCTATACCAGCATTGGCGATCAGCCGCTGACGACGCCGACTGCTGCCAACGAAGATGAGCGGGCAGGACGCTGGAGAGGCAGTGAGAAAACCGAATGCGGCATTCATCTGTAGATGTGGATGGCAAGATGTGGATAGCGAGGTGTAGATAGCGAGACGTAGATTCGCGTCTAAGTTTTGGGCTGGGCGATCGCCGGTACGCGTGGCTGGGTGTGGGCCATTGGTAACAACTCTCGATACAATTGGCGAGCTAATCTATTTTGCCTGCTTGTGAGCGCTTTACCTAAAACAGCTTTTATCGATCCGACTGGTCACAATCGCGCTGACGTTGAGGCTTTGCTGCATCAGGCGATCGCCCTAGTCGTCGAAGAAATGACGCAGGCAGATACGCGATCACCGCTTCCCGAACCTATTTCGACTGAGCAGTTCGAGCAGTGGGCGCAGATTCCTGAGCAGTCTGTAGATAGTGAGGTGCTGTTGGGTTGGGTGCGATCGCAATTACAATCTTCCATGAACGCGGCCCATCCGGGTTATATGGGCCATATGGACTCCATTCCGACCACGTTTTCAATTATTGGCGATTTGCTAGTTGCCGCCCTCAACAACAACATGCTCAGCGTGGAGATGTCGCCCGTTTTCTCCCGATTAGAGCGGCTGGTGATGCAGCAGATAGCGGCCCGCTTTGGACTGGGTTCATCTGCTGGTGGCGTGATGGCCAGCGGCGGCAGCCTAGCGAACTTACAGGCGCTAACGGTCGCTCGCAACGTGGCGTTTGACGCGGTAGACACTGGCATTGTGGGGCTAAAAGGACAGCCCGTGTTTTTTGCCTCGGAGGTGGCGCATACCTCCATGCAGAAAGCCGCCATGATAATGGGGCTAGGTGCTAATAGTGCAATTCCCCTGCGAACCAATGCGAATAGTCAGATTGAGGTTGAAGACTTTGAGGCCAAGCTCGCCCAATCGCTGCGCCAGGGACAGTTGCCGTTTGCGGTGGTGGCCACAGCAGGCACCACGGTTACGGGCAGCATTGACCCGATAGCGCAAATTGCTGCGATCGCTCATCGTCATCAGCTTTGGCTCCATGTCGATGCCGCTTATGGTGGAGCTTTGGCCTTTTCCCCCGACCATCGTCCTTTACTAGCAGGCATTTCCCAGGCCAATTCAGTTACGTTCAATCCGCAGAAGTGGCTGTATGTCACCAAAACCTGCGCGGTGGTGCTGTTTAAGCAATTCGATCTATTAAATCAATATTTCCGCATCAGTGCGCCCTACATGGGGGAAGATGCTCAATGGCCAAACCTGGGTGAGCTAACGGTGCAGGGCACTCGGCATCCCGATATTTTGAAGCTTTGGCTGTCGCTTCAGCATGTGGGGACGGCGGGCTACGCGGAAATTATTCGCCACAACTATGAGATTACAGCGCAGTTTGTAAAAGCGGTTAAGGCTCGACCTTACTTGGAACTTGCCAGCGAGCCGCAGATGAACCTGGTGTGTTTTCGGCTGGTTCCAGAAAAAGTGAGTGCTAAAGAGTGCGATCGTCTCAACGCTCAGCTACAGATCTACCTATTCGCAGGTCAATTGGCCCAGCCCGATAGCGGCCCTGCGAACTCTCTAGAACGCGTCTGCGCACCTGTTTTCCTGTCGCTGCCGATCTATCGCGGTAGGCGCTGGCTCAAAGCCGTCTTGCTCAATCCTTACACGCAGCCCAGCACGCTCGAAAAACTTTTCAAGGCGATTGACCAGTTTGTTCAAGCCCAAGGCCTTGACTAACTAACGGCTAAATAACGGCCAACCACCAATTGGACAACTCGTCAATTAGACTCGCTAATAAGCAGCAGCGTCTTTCTCTGCATCGTCTTAAAGATGTTGTAGAACCCGTTGGCCCGAGAAGGCGTCAGGCTTACGTCTAGCTGCGTTTCTTTAATAAAGTCTGGCGTGAGCTGGATAATCTCGCTGGGTGAAAGCCCATCCAAAGCCGTAATCAGCATCGCCAGCAGCCCTTTAGTAATCTGCGCGTCCGAATCGCCCTGAAAGCTCACTTTGTCGTCCGCTAGCTTAGCCGTAATATAAACTTGAGAAACACAGCCAGGCACTTTGTTCTCGGCGGTTTTGTCCTCTTCGGGCAGCGCCTCTAGCTTTTTGGCGTACCAGAGCAATTGCTCGTAGCGCCGCTTTGGCTCGCTGATGCGGGCAAATCGTTTAACGAGTTTATCTAGCTGGGCTGGGCGAGAAGAAGCAGTCATGCGAGTAGCGTTAGGATGAGCAAGATCAGGCAGCGTGGGCATACACTATTCCACCATAATGCCTATTGATCTAATCGCCTGCGATCGCCCGGAATGAATCATGAGCGATCAGTCATCACAGGCATCAGTCATTACAGGCATTAGTCATCATAGGTAGAATCTTTGCTAAGCGCACCTTCTTTGTGACTTACAAAGCGGTTGGCGACGGTTTCTGGCTGAATCGCAGAAAGCACGACATGGCCTGAATCGGTAATAATAACGGCACGCGTGCGTCTGCCATAGGTTGCATCGACGAGCTGACCGCGATCGCGGGCTTCGGAAATAACACGTTTAATCGGAGCAGACTCTGGACTCACGATAGAGACGACTCTGTTTGCAGAAACGATGTTTCCAAATCCGATGTTAATAAGCTTCATGTTGCCTGTTGGGTCGTTGACTGATAACTCTGATGAAAAATCTATTCAGAGGGGTTATCTAAAAAATTTTAAAAACTCTAAAGGGATAGTAATTAAGATAATTTTAAGACAGTAATTTTTTATAAGGGCGCCTGTAAGTGTGTCCGCATATTTTCTGTGCTACAGATATGCAATGGAGGACAAACTTGATGTCGAAAGCCTGTGACAAGGACTGAGCCTGTCGAGGATATTATGGATAGATAATCTTTAAGACGGCTGAATGTTAGCTATTTTTGAGGAATATCTAGCCTTTACAATGCTAGCGATGGGGAGGGAGTTTGTGTCTGTTCAATATGACGGAGTTCCTAACTTAAATATTCGAGATTTACGAATCTGATAATAGTATCTTTTTGGGCTTTAAACGACTTAGTTTTAGATGCAAATTTGGCCCGTTTCGTTTTAGCTGATAACAGCTCAATTAAGAGGATATTTCTTTGCAACCAGTCGATTTCACCACTCTCACAGCGGTTGCCGCTGATTTTCGCACTCACTGGTTGCCTGCTCGCTGCGAACAGATCTATCAGCGCGATCGCTTCACGCTTTTCATGGCCCTACGTACCCTAGATCAGCGAGGATGGCTGGCTATTTCCTGGCATCCGCAAGCCGCCCGGCTGCATATAGCGCCACCGCCACCCAAAGCGCCCGATACCTTTACGTTCTCCCAGCAGCTCAAACATCAGCTCGGCGGCTTAGCCCTCACCAAAATAGAAGCCCTATCGCCCTGGGAGCGAGCGTTCGATCTGCAATTTGCCCGTCGCCCAGATGAGCCAGCGCTGTGGCATCTATACGTAGAGGTGATGGGAAAATACAGCAACGTTATCCTCACCACCGCAGACCAGCAGATTGTGACGGCAGCGCATCAGGTGAGCGAGCAGCAGTCGAGCATTCGACCGATTCAGACGGGACGGCAGTATGTAGCGCCGCCTGTGATTCGCGGCAAATTGCCCAGCCTGTCGGAGTCGTTTGAGGATTGGCGCGATCGCGTAGCGCTCATTCCTGGCAACCTTAAAAAAATGATGGTGAAGTCCTATAGCGGCCTGAGT
>JBBSOB010000235.1:0-7892 GCA_038260205.1 Phormidesmidales cyanobacterium | reverse complement strand
TCGCCGGTCAGCTGCACAAACACATCTACTGTGCCGTACTTAAACTTCCACAGGTAGCCGTCTTCCGAATGGTTCACCATCGCCGAGCCGTCCTGCTCCAGGCTAGAGATGACCGTTTCAATCACCTCTACATGATTCGCGGTGACGGCTTCAGCGCCGTCACCCTGAGAGGCCGATAGCGGATCAATCGTGGCAGCGTTTGTCATAATGATTTCGCATAGCAATAAGCGGACTTTTCCAACTTTATCGTTGCTGTTCGCAAAAAGAAAGCATCCCAGGATTAAATTGCCTTAATAATTTGCAAATCCAGGCTGATGCCGAATCAGACTCATAAACTCTTCCCTGGTCTTAGCATCTTCCTCAAACACGCCCACCATTGCACTAGTTACCGTCCAAGCACCGGGCTTCTGTACGCCGCGCATCGCCATACACATGTGGCTTGCTTCCATCACCACCGCCACGCCTCTAGGGTCAAGCACTTCTTGCACCGCATCCGCCACCTGACGATTCAGCCGCTCCTGCACCTGCAAGCGCCGAGCATACATTTCTACGATCCGCGCGAGCTTGCTCAGTCCTACTACGCGCTGATTTGGAATGTAGGCAACGTGCGCGCGCCCCATAAAAGGCAACATGTGATGCTCGCACAGGCTAAAGAAGTTAATGTCGCGAACCAGCACCATCTCATTGTGGCCCTCATCAAAAATAGCGCCGTTGACAATCGTTTCTAATGACTGAGAATAGCCCTGCGTCAGAAAGCGCATCGACTCAGCGACCCGGTGCGGGGTTTTGAGCAGGCCCTCTCGATCCGGGTCTTCGCCCACAGACAGCAGCATCGTACGCACCGCATCCATCATCGGCGCGTTGTCTTGGGTGGGGTCTATTTTAGAAAGCTGACACTGGGGATGGCCATGCTTAGTTTCACGAGCGGGGCGTATCTCTGGCCCAGGTTTGCTGTTAGTTGTTGCAAGGCTGTCTGAGAGAGTCATAGAAGAAAGAGTTCGCTTATCGCCAAAAATGAGAGAAATGAGGCCCGTCGTAAATAAATGTTAACCGTTAATGGCGATCGCTGCCCACTAACTCGGCCTCTACCCCTCCGTAAACACCCCAATTTTCCTAAACTTCTCATAGCGCAGCGATCGCCGCTCCTCCGGCTCAATCTCTAGCAGGCTATTCAAATTCTGAGACAGTGCCTGCTGCAGCGTATTCGCCGCTTCTACTGGCGCAGCATGAGCGCCCCCAATCGGCTCGGGCAAGAGCTGATCCAAAATGCCCAGCGCCTTTAAGTCCCAAGCTGTCACCTTCAGCGCTTCTGCAGCCTGAGCCGAACGCGCCGCATCCTTCCATAAAATGGACGCACAGGCTTCTGGGCTGGCCACGTAGTAAACCGAATGCTCAAACATTAATAAGCGATCGCCCACGCCAATTCCTAACGCGCCGCCCGATCCACCTTCGCCAATCACCGTGCAAATAATCGGCACGTCTAGGCTAAACATTTCGCGCAGGTTATAGGCGATCGCCTCTCCCTGACCCATCTCTTCCGCCTCAAACCCCGGCCAGGCCCCCGGCGTATCAATAAAAGTCATAATCGGCATCCCAAACCGATTCGCATGCTCCATTAGCCGCATTGCCTTGCGGTAGCCACCCGGCACGGGCATTCCAAAGTTTCGCGCCACATTGTCTTTCGTATCGCGCCCTTTTTGCTGGCCCAGCATCACCACCGGACGGCCCTCAAAGCGAGCAATGCCGCCGACTAAGGCCATATCGTCCTTGCCTGAACGGCGATCACCGTGCAGCTCTACCCATTCCTCGCTAATCGCCTGAATATAGTCCAGCGTGCTGGGTCTACGCGGATGACGCGCCACCTGAATCCGCTGAGACGGCGAAAGGCTAGTGAATATCTCTTGCCTCAGCTTTTGCGCCTTAGACTCGAGTTGATAAATCTGCTCGTCAACATCTACATCCGTATCTTCAGCCAGGTCTCGAATCTGAGAAATTCGAGACTCTAATTCAGCTAGAGGCTTCTCAAAATCCAGCAGAATTGGCTTGCGTTCAGTCGTGGCCATGAGGGGGGTCGGCTCGCAGAATCAGTGTTATCTAGATTACCGTAATTACTGCATCCTCATGCCAGTCATCACGTCAGCAGCGGCTTAAACCCGTGCCGTCTCGACGCCTCGCCAATCAAATCCATCTTCTCCAAAGTGATTTGGTTGCGGCCCCAAGAAAAATTGGTGTGCAGCTTCTCAAACTCCAGCAGCATAGATTCAGCAAAGCAAGCAAATAGCTGACGCCCCGGCACGTCCATATTCACAATATCCATGATGTGCCAGTCAATATCGAGCGAATGCTCCACAATGCCGCCCTTTAGTACCGTAATGCCCGGATGAGCGAACGTAGCGTCCATATTTTTGGGGTAGCCACCGTCCACCATCAGACAGGGCTGCTTGAGCGTTGCCGGGTCAACCTCTAGTCCTTTGGGCAAACTCGCCACCCACACCACCACATCAGCCATCGGCAGGGCGTCCGCCATACTCATAATCTGGCCAAACTTCAGCTCTTCTTGCAGATTGCTCAGTCGCTCCTGGTTGCGAGCGACCAACAGCAACTCCTTCACGCCCGTGCGATTAGTCAGCCAGCGACAAACCGCGCTGCCAATATCGCCCGTCGCGCCGCATACGGCGACAGTGGCTTCTTTTAGCGTAATGCCTACTTTGGGCGCAGCATCTTCTACCTGTTTGCAGATGACGTAGGCAGTGTGAGTATTGCCAGTGGTAAATTTGCTAAAGTCCAAGTCGAGGTTGCGCACCCGCTTGATTTGCTCTAGCTTGAAATTCTCAAAAATAATGGACGAGAAGCCACCGAGTGCGGTGATGTTAATGCCTGTCTTTTGAGCATGAGCCATCGCATTTAAAATTTTGCGCGTGGCGGCTTTGATGCGACGGTGCGCCAGCATTTCTGGCAAGAAACAGGACTCCACGTACTGTCCCTCAATGGTTTGGCCGGTAACGCTCGTAACTTTGAATTGATCGACGGTCTGAGGCGGAGCGCTACACCAAAAATCTAGGCCTTGATCCGCGTATTCGGGATAGCCTAACTTTTCGGCAACTGACTTGGCGTGTTCTAGGCTGGTAAGATGACCAATTAAACCAAACATTCGGGATGACTAAACGTCCTGTGCGTTAAGGGAACTTAAATAGAGTGGATACTAAAAAGCGACCCCGGCTGATAGCAGCTAGGGTCGCTCCCCTGTATTTAGGCCGCAGCCGCTAACCCTTGAGCAGAAAGCTTCATGACTTCTCTCGCGGTAAAGCCAATGTTGCCCAGAGCCTCGCCGTAGGTAATCATAAAGTCTTCAACTAGGGCATCTTTTTCCATGCCCAAAACAGCCGCGTCTTTTTCGACTTCGTTGAGCATTTTCCACACCAGCGGTAGGTTAGCGCGGTTGGCTTCTTCTAGCTCAGCTTTGGCGGTTTCGAAGTTGGCTTTTAGCCACTCTTCGCCAAAGTTCAGGTGCATGTACTCGTCTTTCACCACGCCTTCGGTAATTTTCCGGGCAAAGTCGTCGGCAACGGGAATGTAGATGTTGTAGGCGGCGATCGCAAAAGTCTCAATAATCAAAGACTGAATGAGTAGGCAAGTTACAATCTTGTCTGCTGCAAGCGCCGTCTGAAAATTGTCGTGTAGCTTAGAGAAAAACGCTTTGGCAAATGGCATATCTGGAGTGACGCTCAGATTTTTGCCGCAGGCTTGGAAGCCCATCATGTGCTTCTTTTCCATCCGAGCCAGTTTAATTAGCTCGTCCTTGTATCCGCTCAAATACTCGGATAGCTGCGTGTAGTTGTCATTCGCCTCCAGTTCGCCCTCAATTACAATCGCGTTAATACGACTGTAAGCGTCTTTGTAGGTCTCACTCTGAAAGTCCATCACCGGGCTAGCTGCAAGGGTTGGCATAGTTTGTTTTTCCTGGGTTACGGTAAACTGGCTAACACCGCCTAGACCGTACGCATACGGACTCAACGATTCTTACCAATTTGTCTTCTCTATAGCCTATCAGAATCGCTCTGACAAAAGTACGACCAAAAGGACGACAGGCAGCTAAATCAACCATTGAATCATTAATTGATAAATCTTATTGGGATCTTTTAAGAAAGATTCAGTGAGGAGGCGCTTCGAGCTGAACAAGCTGAACAATAGGATCGCCAAGGAGATGAAGGTTTAGCGGCGATTACAAACCGCGATCGCCTTCGTATATTTGCCGCCAAAGCTTGACTAGGTAGCTGACTAGATAGCGAGTAGTGCCTACAGAGATGACTTCTTTTAGTGTCATTGAGTCGTCTGAAGGTGAGGTTCGGCAGTAGACCAGTTGTGCCATTGGCCCCACCTCAATTTCTAGAAACGTCCATCTGCGTTCCGCCCACCTGAACGGCTTCTACAGATAGCGGCTCGCGCGCTGCGCCCTCGTCAGGCAGCACCTTTAGTCTGATTAGTCTAGACGAGGCGCTGTTAGCATCTCCTAGCTGCACCTCAATCAGTTCGCTACAGAGGGGTTCTAGGGCATTTAGCAGCGATCGCAGATGTGGCGTACTCTCCCCGCTATCTACATACACCCGCTCAGCAAGTTTGTTCATGCGCTTCCAGGCAGTGTAGAGCTTGGTCGCGGCCTGCTCTAGCAGCGTTGCCTGATTCACCAAATCGGCCGCCGAGTTCAGACAGCCCACTCGCAGCGCCTCATCGAGGGCTAGCTCCAAATTCACCTGCTCAGGGTCGAGCGTTTGTACCTGGCTAGCCGCCTCTATGTATCGCGCTAGATATTTGGCTTCAGCAGTAACCTGCTTCAGCATATCCACGTCTGGATTCTCATCAATTTCGTTCTTCAGCGTTTGCTGGTGAGACGGCGGCAGCTTTTCCATCTCTTTTACCAGCGGTGTCAGGTATCGCGTCGGAATCTTATTGTCTGCCGCTTTAGCCCGCACCGATTCTGGAATTAAATCGGAGTTCATGGCCGTCCAGTCGTCCGAAAGCTGCTTGACTTCTTTGCGGGTGATTTGGTCGCCGCGCTTGGCCGCTTCGCTGATAATTTGCTGTACCTCGGAAGAGGCCTGCGCGGTTTCTATAAAGGCTCGCTTGCTGAAGCGATTGACATCTACCGTTTCAATCAGGCCATCTTCGAGCATCTGATCGGCGCTGTTGGCCAAATCAATCAGAACGTATGCCTGACTTTTGCTGATTTCCTTGTCTTTAAGCCAGTTGAGAAAGCCCGCGCCGCTTTTTTTAGTTTTTTTGTCTTTGGCCTCGCTGCTGTTTTCTGCGCCGCCATTTTCTGCACCGCTGTCTTCTGCACCGCCGTTTTGCTCACTGCTATGACTGGCCGCCCCTCGTTTTTCGCGATCGCGCACGGCCCGCAAAATTCGTCCGCGCCAGATATCAGTTTGCAAGTCGAAGCGATCGCACACCTGCCAGGCCACTTCCACCTGCTGCTGAAACTCAAATTCACTCAGGTCGCCATCGACCTCGGGCACCGCCACTTCTAGCTCCACCGTTTGATCGGGGCCTGAAATATCTACGGCGAACTGTTTGGCTGACATCAAAAAACCTGACAGAGGAGCCGAATTATTATGCCACTGTTATGCAAAGTAGACAGATATGCAAAGCAGGCAGATTAGAAAAGCCAATTTAACAGGCTCGTAATCAGCCACAGCGACAGCGCCGCCATCCCAACAACCAGGGCAATCAAGGCCACAATCACAATCGTCGCAAAAATTTTGTCGCTGGTCTTGCTAGGCTCAGGCGCGGCTATATGCTCCTCTAGCAGCGCCACGTTCATACTATTGGCCTTCCAAGCCACATCAAACAAATCGCCCACCACAGGCACCGTCCCGGTCAGCAAATCGAGCGCGATATTGAATCCCATCTGCCCAATTGTGTCTGAGGGAACGCCCATTCGCATGGCCTCAAACACGATATAGACAGACAGCAGCCCGCCCGCCATATCGCCACCGCCCGGCAGCAACCCCAAAACGGGATCTAGCCCAAACCGATATTTTGTTCCTGGCACCCGAATGGCGTTGTCTAACAGATGGCTGATTTGTCTGAGCCGCTTTAATGAAGCGCTAGAATGCACCGGCAAATGGGACAGAGAACGCGGAGATATTTTTTTAGCCATATGACTAGCCGTTGCTTTAAAAAAGAGGTACAAAAATATTAAACGATCGCCTAGTAGTCAGTTTGATAGGCTAGCTTCAGCTCTGTAATTATTCATCCATCAAGACCTATGACAGAACCAACGACTCAAACCTGTCCTATTTGTGGCGTTCAGATTATTCCTGGTGGCCCTGCGGGCGATCGCGTCATCTTTTCTACTGGCCCTCAGGGCACGCGCTCTAAGCTGTGGGCTAGAGTTTGCCAGTTCAACAAAAAGCCTGGTTGCATCAACGAGCAAGGGAAAAGTGAGCCCAGTAGCAGCGACGACTATTACAAGGACACGCCTAGTTCAGCAACTGAGTAAGCCATCGAGGAATTGGGAGTAATTTCGCTAAGGAATCGGTTAGTGACGCTCAACACTCGGTAATGCATAATATTGGGCAACCGGCTCTGTGGCAATCTTCCCGTGGAAATTCTCCTAGCTCCTTCTATGAAACTGACTCGCTTCAAGATTCAACGCTCTTTTTTAGTTCCGGCATTCTTACTATCGACGGGGTTTTTCGGACTAAGCGCGCGACAGGCCGCTGCTCAGCTATACAATCCCATTCCACTCGCCTCGACCGAGATTAACGATACGCTCTCCAAAGCCGATATTCCAACCGGTGTCGGTGGCTTTGCCAAAGACTATGTGATCAACCTCGAAGCGGGCGATCAAATTACCGTGGACGCCATCTCGGCAGAGTTCGATACCCTAATTACGCTTATGGATGCAAATGGCCTAGTCGTTAACGAAAATGACGACGGCCCCGACGGGAGCACCAATTCGCTGCTGTTTGCCCGCATCAACGAATCAGGGAAGTATACGGTGCGCGTTCGCTCGTATGCAGGCGGTGGCGAAGGCCCCTTCTCGGTCAAGCTAGCCCGCTTACGTCCGGTTAACTAGAGCTTGTCTGATAGCGAATGGGGTTGGATTGGGTTGGGATTGAGCGATCGCATTTACTCGCACCGCTCAACCTCCTTAAAAAACTTTCTTGCAGACGTTACCCTATTTTGCTACTTTAGTTAGGCGCAAAACGCACGGCCCCGAACTTTCTGAGAGAAAGCAAAGGCGGCTCCAGCTAATGGAGCAGTGGATTAAAATCCTCGTGGCAGTAATTGTAAGCAAGCCGGGATAGCTCAGCTGGTAGAGCAGTGGATTGAAAATCCTCGTGTCGGCGGTTCAAGTCCGCCTCCTGGCATTCTGTTAGACACAACCCAGTTTGGATACCATCCAACGTAGTTAGATCCCTTTGAGTGATGTCATTCTTAGGGGTTTTGTTTTGATGGCTAGTCACGATCAAGTGCGAAACAGACCTAGCTGGGGCGTTGAAAGCGTTGGTGTCGGCCAAATTGATTATTGCTAATTCGTACCAGTTTTTTGAATTACGTGTCGACGCTAGGGCATTTTAGCGAGGTAGAGACTTGATGCGTGAATCAATGAATAAGATAGATTTGTCAACGGCTGAGAAATGGTATGACTATGGATACTATGAACGTCGCGGCCCGAAGCATATGGATATCAGATGTCCACACGCCGGGTGTGGGAAACCAACGTTTAGCAAAGAGATTAGTTGGATTGGTGAATCCAACGCGGCCTGTGCGGAAATAACCTGCGCAGGCTGCAGCAATAAAATCATGTTTTATATGGTGCATCCCCCATCTGGGAAGAAGACAATGGAGGAGTGTAAGACCCTCATCTATCAGCACATTTAGAG
>JBBSOB010000234.1:0-7916 GCA_038260205.1 Phormidesmidales cyanobacterium | reverse complement strand
GGTACGTTTTGGTATCATCCCCACTATCACGGTCTTGTTGCCGAGCAGCTTTTTGGCGGACTAGCCGGTCTGTTCATTATCAGAGGCGAGCTAGACGAGATTCCAGAAGTGAAAGCGGCCAAAGAAGAATACCTAGTTCTCAAAGATTTTGCGCTCGATCGCAACGGCAATATTCCTGAACCAACCCACATGGCAGCAATGACCGGACGAGCCGGGGATATCCTCACCGCTAACGGTCAGATTGAGCCAGTCGTGAGCATTCCTCAAAATGGACTCCTGCGCCTGCGTCTGCTCAATGCCTCTCCCTCTCGTTTTTTCCGCCTTTCGCTAGAAGATCATCCCTTCCATTTAATTGCAACTGACGGCGGCGCTATTTCAGCTCCCGTTGAGCTAAACGAACTTGTTTTGGCTCCAGGAGAGCGGGCCGAAGTACTGGTGAAAGGAGATCAGCCGCCTGGAGAATATCGCCTGCTAAATCAACCGCTCAATTCGACCAGCGGCATGATGGGCAATGGAATGATGGGCGGGAACATGAGAGGCCAAGGCATGATGAGAGGCCAAGGCATGATGAATGGCTCTCAAGGTTCGGGTGCTTCAGAAGTTGTTGCTACGCTCGCTTACAGCGGGACAACCGCCGACGCAAATTTGCCCAACCGGCTGATTGCGGTTGATGCGCTACCCCAACCGAAAATTACCCGTCAGTTTACGCTCAATCACGGCATGAAGGGCAGGATGGGCGGCATGGTCTTTTTAATCAACGGCCAAGCTTACGACCCTAACCGCACGGATACTCAAGTAAAGTTAAACACCGTTGAAGACTGGGAAATTACAAACACAGGCACAATGTCCCATCCTTTTCACGTACATACCAACAGCTTTCAAGTCATCAGTCAAAACGGCCAACCGCCCGCTTATGCTGCCTGGAAAGATGTTGTATCGGTGGCTCCACAAGAGGTTGTTCGTCTTCGTATGGCTTTTCGAGACTATGCGGGAAAAACGGTCTACCACTGTCACGTTTTAGATCACGAGGATCGAGGCATGATGGGAAATTTGGTGATCGAGGCTTAGGCATCGCCATATCCCAACCGAACTTCTGTTCACTTCGAGGTTGAGATCAGTTGAAAAAAACAGCGCAGTGCAGGTTCAGCGCTACGTTGCTGTGGTTGAAGAATGGTTTAGCAGCGCCTGCAAAAGCGTTTTGATCTGTAGTGTTTTGATCTGTAGTGTTTTGATCTTTAACGTTTTGATAGGGTTAGCCGTCTTTGCGGTGGCAATACCCAGTTCAGTGCGAGATTGCATCACTTTTCGACGCCAAATATTTTGTGAACTAAAGGTTTGTGAACTAAAGGTTTTTTTAGTTGACGATGAGCCGCTCCTGATAACCTCTGCCAATTTTATGGCCAATTTTACAGAAGCGGCTCATCAGCGAAATATCAAGGCCAGCATCTGGCGATGGGAGACTGCAACGGCGATCGCCATGCGCACTTGAGTTGAGAAGCTAGCTGCCCGTAAGGCGCTCCGACGCTTGCCAGGAATTTAGTTCTAGCTCACTTCATGTCCGGTGATGGAAATGGCCTCTCTGACCGACTCATCAGACATATCAGAGTCAACTTCTATCGTCTTTTCGGCAACGTTACCTTTCACTTTTGCATTTTCGTCATGCACTTTGATTTCTTTGGTGATGGTATCAACGCACCCTTGGCATTTGATCGAAGGGACTTTAAAGGTCGTGCTCATTACTCAAACATCTCCTACAGAGGGAAGACTTTTATTGGTATATAACTTAGATCCTACTGCTTTGACCGGCTGTTTGTTCTACCTGTAACGTTTGTTTTATGCTTTTACTGCTGTAGACAGGTCTTTCGTCATCTTAAGAGAGATTTACGCTCAATTCCTTTCATTTTCTGCTTGGCGATGCGGCCTGTCAAAGTCCTCATAACCCCCCGACAAATCGCCCCGGACTCAGCAACCGCTGCGGATCAAACTTATCTTTAATATCGCGCATTACTCCCAGTGCATCGCCCGCATATCCCCACAGGTCTATCGACTGCTTCAGCGATTTTGGCCCCTGCAACAGGCTTAAAAATCCGCCGTTTTTTTGACAGTGCGATCGCAATTTCTCCACCCCTTCAGCCAATCCGTCTCCCGGCGCTAGCTGCACCCAGCCCAGCCCATTGCCGCCATGCAGCCGCGCATAGCCATCCAAATTCACGTCATCTACTAGCTCCAGCAGCCAGGGAATTCCACTCGGCCGCAGTCCCACCTTACACAGCACCGAGTCAGCGCGAATAATCGCCTGAGACTGCGCCCAAAACTCAGTGTCGGCTTCCCCATCTAGCTGATTGCAGCTCATGCCGTGCGTCGTCGCAATCTTTTTTAAGCGATCGCACTGCTCCGCTATCCCTTCAGCCACCCCCTGAAAGCGCACCACAATCGTCAGCTTTCGACCTTGTGCCACCACATCCAAAGACTCCGGCGTCAGCCCCGACATCCGCACCTCAGCCATCGCCTGCTCAATTGCTTTTCCGCCCCCACCCAGCACCACCGTCCGCAAATTCCGCACCGCCGGATACAGCCGAAACGTCAGCTCGCTCAAAATGCCTAAGCTGCCATAGCTTCCCGTCATCAACTTCATCAGGTCATAGCCCGCCACGTTTTTCACCACGCGCCCACCCGCTTTAGCCACTTCCCCGTCATAGCGCACAAACTGCACCCCAATTAGCGCATCTCGCAGTCCGCCGTACCGCTGCCGCAGCGATCCCGTGTCTGCGGTCGCCACAATTCCGCCTAGGCTCGCCACCTCTCCAAACGCTGGATCAACGGCCAAAAACTGTCCTTGTTCTTTCAGCTGCCGCTGCAAATCGGCCACCTTTAGCCCCGGCTCTACCGTCACGGTAAAGTCACCCACGGCATGTTCTACCACCCGGTTTAGCTGCGCCGTACTCACTACCAAATCAATCCCGTCGGCTAGGCCGCCCCAGCTCAGCTTGCTGCCTTGCCCCATCGGCAAAACGCGCCAACCGTTCTCACAGCTACGAGCCATCACCTGAGAAAGCTCCTCGACAGTACGCGGCATTACCACGCAGCTCGGCGGCACCATCGCGTTGGCAGAGTCTTCCTGAAAGGCAATCGCCCCCATAATTCGAGCCTGCTGCCCCTCTTCAAGCGCATCCCACTCAGCCACATCCAAACTATCCGCTAACCGAGAGGCGATCGCACTCATACGCAAAATTCAAACGCAATAAAAAGGCCACAACCACCCTACCGGATGACCATGGCCCGATTCAATTAATCGGCCTTAAAGTCGGCCTTAAAGTCGGCCTTAAAGACTGACGGCCAACGACCGATTACTCAATGCCAATGGCCACTGGCCCCGTCGCCGTAGCGCCCGCCATCGGTCTACCGCTGCGAGGCTTACGAAAATCTGCATAGAGGCGATCGCGCCACAGCCAAAACTCACTAAACGCCGGATCGTCCACCAGCCCCGGCACCCCCTTACCGCAAATGCCGCTCGGCAAATCGACATACCGCTCAGACGGAAACTTCAGATACATCGACAGCCCCGCCACCGCAAAATCTGCCAGGCAAGGCTCCTCGCCGCATAGATAAGGCTGCTCCTGCAAAATCAGACAAATAGCCTCTAAATCCTGCTTCAAAATATCCGTCGCTGACTTTACTGCCTCCGGCCCCAAGCCAACGCCCATACCCAGCAGGCTCAGCACGTCACCCGGCAAGGCTCCAACCGCGGTTTTTAGCACGTCCGGCGTCGAAATCGGCAGCAGCGCCGTCCGAAAATTAGGATGCTGATTAAACGCACCAATCATCGCCTTCCGGCCATTTGTCCCAATCGACTCGTCTGCTAGCGCCTCTAACGCCAGGCACAGCCCTTTTTCCTTCCCACCAGCCGGAATGATCGGTCTCTCGGGATAGGTTTTCTCTAAATATTGGGCGATCGCGCTCGAATCACTCACCACCACTTCACCGTCTTTTAGCACCGGCACCTGCCGCTGACCCGACAACCTATAGAGATCTATCTGGCCAATTCCTGGGACAACTTCAATAGTTGTATAGGGTAACTGCTTGTAATCCAAGAGCAGACGCACCTTTTCACAATAGTGCGACGCCTCGAACTGATGGAGTTCTAACATATGAGCTTTTCCTGCATGTATCAACTTTTCTAAGAAAAACTCCAAATCGCCAAATTGCCCGTCAGATTAGCTACATCCAACGCTTAAGGAGTTTTTCCAGTCTCTCTTATAAACCCTAGCCGACGCAAAAACCTCAGCCTTTAGCCAACACTTTTACAGCGATGCATAGAACTACGGACATTTTTCTTTTGTGAATTTTCCGATACACTCTGTGAAGGTTTGATGAACCTTAACAAATAGTTAATCCTGATCAAGCAAAGTTTGGTGTCAGATCACTGCACGAAACTTGCTTGGCTTACAGAGATAGCTCTCTACTATTAGAGTTACCTCTGTACCATCAGCTCACCTACTCATTTATTCAGAGGCTCCATGCAAATCAGCAGCAACCCCCGTTTCATCAAAAACTTCGCGATTGGCCTTATTGCCAGTAGCGTCGGTGCCTTCGTTGCCCTACCCGGCACAGCTATGCCAAAGCCAGACGAAAGCCCAGCCGCCACCGAAGTAACCGAGGACACCACGGTTGATGCCGTCGTAGACGAACTACCGGTGCCTTCAGCAGCAGAAACGCTGCCCAGCCCCGTAGAAGCGCTAGAAGCCGACACCGAAACGACAGTCAATGACACCGTTGATACCGACGCGGACGCCGACGCCGAGGCTGATATTACTGACCCTACTGATGCTGTTGACGCCACCACTGAGGCCGACGTTGACACTACTGATGCCATTGACGCCGACGCTGATACTGTTGACGCCACCACTGAGACTGAGGTTGAGACGACTGACGACGACGAAGCTGATGTTGAGATGACTGACGACACCGTCGTTGAAGACGGGACAGAAGCAGCAGATGATGCCGCAGCAGATGATGCCGCAGCAGATGATGCCACAGCAGATGATGCCGCAGCAGATGATGTTAGTGAAGAAATCAACACCAAGGACTTCACGATTGCTGAGCTTACCAACAGCAGCGGTTCCTTTACCATTTTGGCCGCTGCGCTAGAGGCCGCTGACTTAACTGAAGTACTTTCAGAAGAAGGCCCTTACACCGTTTTTGCCCCGACAGACGAAGCTTTTGAAGCGCTGCCCGTAGGCGCTGTAGAGCAGCTCTTACTCCCTGAGAACAAAGACGTTCTTATTCAGGTGCTGACCTACCATGTTGTCCCTGGTGCAGTGCTCTCTACTGACCTAGAGTCTGGCAACGTTGCCACGCTAGAAGGTAGCGACTTGGCTGTAAAAGTAGGAGACACCGTAACGGTCAATAACGCGAATGTATTGGTTGCCGACATACAAGCTAGCAATGGCGTTATTCACATCATTGACCGCGTGATTGTGCCGTCTGAGCCTGAAGCTAACGCGGAAGTGAAAGCTCCCGCACTCACTCAGTAGACGCCTCAGTTAGGATTGCTATGGCAAACGGTTTTGGGTGAAAGTCCAGGCTGTTTGTCAGGCTCTGCCGTTCATGGGAGTCAGGGTGCACAAACTGACCAGAGCGGCAGAGTCATTAAAACCTTTATCAGCACAGACTTTACTTTATCGACGCAGACTACATTAGCGCATAGCAGTCTGCCACACTGTCTCCAGAAGTCTCAACGACAACGTCGTCAAATCCAGCACCCTTGAGCAGTTGCCCCACCACTAGCTGCGCGCGCTCATTAGCTTGCTTAAGAATGTCCTGATCGCAGGCCGCTGTGCGAATCTTTTTCATGGCTTCTTTTTGGGCCATCATCTGTAGCTCGGGGGCGCGGTCTGGCCCCATGTTCAAAAATCCGCGATTGTAATCGTAAACGTCAGAGCGATTGACATCTAAACTGTCGTTGAAAATTTCGGGGGCGGGTAGCACCAGCCGGGCGACTGTTCCTTCTGTGGAGGTGCTCACATCGGCGGGCTGAATTTTGCCCAAATCGACGCCAGCGCTCACCTCACCATAGGCAATGTAGAGCAGATTTGTTTCGCCTACGGTAATGTCGCCCAGTTTGCGATCGCTCTTTGCAGGCACCACGGCTTCCATCGTAAATACCGCCGTTGTTAGCTCGCTGGCCATCCGCACCTTATCCACGACCACCGAGCGCACGTCTACTTTGTCCTCTGGGGGCTTGGGCGTAATCGCCATCTTCACGCCCTCCATAAACTGAGAGCCTGAGCGCAAAAAAGCCAATCCTGCTAGGCTCGCAAAAATAATGGCTCCACCGACCGAGGCCACGGCCACTAGCCGTAGCGCATTAGCTGCTGGCGATGATTTGGGACGAGTGCGATCGCGCTTTGGCAATGAAGGCTTCTGACGATACGGATCGGGCATTCGAGACTTCATAGCAGGCAAAAGCGGACAACACTCACATTTTAGTGGAACTTACCGCTGTAGACATAAGTACCTCTGCTAGTTATTCCAGGCTTTACAGAAGATCGCTACGTAGAAGAAGTTGAAGAAACCGCAGCGTACGATTCAGATTCTGCCGAACTCGCGGTAGCCGCATTCGTCACAATAAACGACTTGGTGAATCCTATTGCTTTTTCAGCCATGATTTCTTTGTTGGGAAAGAGCGATTGCAGCCGTTTTTTGGACAGTAAATCTGTAGTCTCAAACTCCTGGTCAAAATAGTATTTCTCGTTGGGATTGTTCAGCGCCATTAGATAGCGCACTGATAAAAAAGAGAGTTTTTTGTACCAGGATCTCGGTAGCCAGTGAATAAACGCCGCTCCAAAATGAGCCTCTAGAGGAAACCAGCGGTTGGGCGTTTGAACATAGAGCTGTTTGCCCACGCGATCGCACTCATTCGCAAACTGAGCCATCTGAGCATGAGTCCCCACATGCTCAATAACCGAATTAGAAAACACCAAGTCAAAGCTCTTATCGGCATAAGGCAGCTCCCGACCATCTGCAATTTCTACACTGTAGTCAGCCGCTCTTCTAGCAAACCCATCATCCGGCGTATTCAGCAGGATCAAACGCTTGGGCACTACCTGATAATGTTCTTTTAGCAGCTCCCAGATGAAAGGTCTGCCCCCCACGTCTAGCACTGAATAGTCCGCCAGATTGGGATAGAGCTTTAGTAGTTCTGCCAGCCGACGCCGTCGGAAATGGGCCATGATCGGATGTATAACATGTAACCAAGCCATGCGCGGTATGCCTCTCGCAGTCAGGGTAAAAAAGACCTATCTAGAACACAAGGCCCCTCCTCAAAGATAACGACAAGTCTCTCTATTCAGACAGCTCTCTTTACAATCCTTCTAATGACGAACCGCACGAATAAATACTTTCTCTAGCTCTATCCACACAAACAGCAAGCTGCTGAAGCCTACGCACACCGCTAGCTCGCGAAAAGAGAGAAAATGAGTGCCAAAAAAATCTCTCAGCGGTGGTAGATAAATCAGCAGTAATTGCAAGACTGTGGTGGTTACAACCGCTAGCAGCACGTACGGATTAGAAAATTGTGACATTTGCACCGCTAGCCGAGTATCAGAGCGAACGGCGATCGCATGGCCCATCTGCGATAAACACAGCATCGTAAACACCATCGTCTTCCACCGATTCGGATCGCCAAAGCCACTCCCCGCGCCCTGATGCGTATAGTGATAGGCCCACAGCATCAGCGACACCGCCAAAATCGCAAACACCAGCCCCACCCGCACCATATACCAGCCCAACCCACGAGCAAAAATACTTTCCTGCGGGCTATGCGGCGGTTTGTCCATCATATTTGGCTCCGGCGGCTCCATTGCCAACGCCAGCGCCGGAAACCCATCCGTCACCAAGTTCATCCACAAAATTTG
>JBBSOB010000233.1:0-7932 GCA_038260205.1 Phormidesmidales cyanobacterium | reverse complement strand
TTGGCTCTACCATCGGCGGCACATCCTCATCCGCTACATCTGTGGGCTGCATAATTTCTTTAGCAAATTCATAGGCCAGCATCAGTATCTGAGCCGTATTTCGATAGTTCAGCTTCAAGATTGTTGTTCTTCCCTGAGCTTTAATACCCAAATCCTTGAAGCTGAACTGGCGTTTTGCTCGCTTGCCATATAGGTTCTGAGCATCGTCGTAGAGCACCAGCAGAGAATCAGTTGAAGGATTCACCATCTGAGCTACTAGCGTCAGCCATTCTGGGGCAAAATCATGGCCTTCATCGACCATCACCGCACCATACTGGCCTTTAGGAATATGACCTGCTTCAACCGCAGCGATCGTGGCCTGTTCTAATGCCCTAATGTAGTCAGTTCCATTGTATTTGCAAGCATCAGGACGCGGCAGGTTGTAGCGCCTGAGCATGTCCGTACACCAACCGTGGAAGTGGCGCACGGTGACCTGCGGGCTAAGTGCATCGGTCACGAGTAGCGATCGCAGTTTGGATGCCAGCGCAACGTTAAAGCACAGCACTAATATCGACTGCTCCGCCTGCGCCAAGTGCTGAGCGCGGTACGCTAGAATCAGCGTTTTGCCGCTGCCTGCAACCCCATAAATGACACGGTGGCCATCGCCCAGGCTGCGAGCTAGCTGCTCCTGCTGTAAGTCCATGACTTTGAGCACCTGCGGGATAGCCGTTTGAAGCGTATCGTCAAAGAATGAGAGTTGCTTAGCCGATATTCGCATCTCCGGGTACAGGTGCCATCGGATGCGGTCAACCTGCGCCTGGCCCAAGGTGGTGCCAAAGTTGTAGTGACTCATCGCCCACAGCCGCGCTTGAAAATTTTCTCGATCAAAGCTCTCGGTCATTTCGTCTTTGCAGATCACCAGATGAGCGTCCACCACCTGAGCCAGCGCTGGCTGTGAATCGAACATACGACGGGTGATATTCGGTAGAACAACGCCGTAGGCATAGGGACAAATCAGCTTGCCTTTGTAGCGGCCTGCCGCCTGTACCAGTGTCTCGTCTTTCTCCAGCAAAGAGCACATCGCTAGCGCATAGTTTCTAGCCTGATGCAGCGGGTTATCAACCGTTTTGACGCCGGATGGTGTGGCAATCTCAAAGCGTCTAGGATCAACAGATTGAATCGTATTCAGCTTCCAGTCTTTGACTTCCAGGACAAAGATGCCGCGTGAGGGATGCAAAATAATGAAGTCGGGATGCAGGCGCTTGGAGCCGATCGGCACGTCATACCAAAGCAAATAGTCGGCTTCGAGCTTTGCTTCAAGCCGTTGAGCTAGCCGCCGCTCTCCAGCAGTCATACGGCTAGCGCAGCTACTGTAGGAGGGAATGAGAGTGGCCATGTATCAGTCCTGAGAAGTTGTTCCTAACGTACCCGCGCTAGGTTGTTTTTGTTCTTTGCAGTGCCTGTGAGCCGTCAATGTTGACGACTTACAGGCATTATCGTTCGGCAGTACCAGAAGCCTCTTACCGAAAAAATCCCTGGATACTACGCTTAAGTTGCGATGCCCTCTTAAGGCTCGGCAGTGAGTGACACTACTCGTAAGGGTCAAAACCACGTCAATCTTACGCCGCCGACTTCAGCCGAGGCTTCGCTGAGTAACGTCCGTAGAGGCTCTCTGCTATCTCAAAAGCAGAGAGCCTTTTCTCGCCTTTTTTAATAGGAATTTGCTGCGTCTGACACTCCAACTCGTGGAGAACGTCATCTAGCTCACATAGCTTAGCAACCCGATAATATTTGCCTAAATCGGTATCCAGCAGGGATAGATCAGCCGTGTCTGGAAAGACAACAATGCCATAAATTGAAACCTCTTTGCAGATGTTCTTCTGGCGAAAAGGTGTGTTCCGCTTGAGCAGCGCCATCGCGCCGTGCACGTAGGCGGTTACCTGCTTATAGGGATTATCGCCCCAGCAACTAGCTATCTCTATAGAGTTCTTTCGGTTTTCAGCGCATAGCCATACTGAGTTGCGCGTATCTCCATTGGCGTAAATTTTCCCAGCGTAATGCTTGGCTTCTATCACAGCGATAAAGGAGCCACCAACCACAATACAGTCAGCCACCATGCTGGGACTGTTTCGATTTCGATGCCCCAGATCTAGCTGAGTGTGAATTGACCAAGCAGAAGATTGAACCTTGGCAGTCTTCTTCAGAGCACTGACAACCTTTCCTTCAAATAGGTTGAGAGAGCTTTGAGTTATATCATCAACGACTGCTCTTAGCGCATCTCCCTGGTTTTTTTCATCTCTGAGTCTTGTTTCGAGCGCTCTAATCTTCCGTTTGTCGTTTTCTCTTTCTTCCTCTATTAGGCGCAGCGCATCTTGAAGTTCTACGCTCTGACTAGACGCTGATGCCTGCTGGCGTTTGGATTCTTCTATCTGCTCGTTCAAAATCTCGGCTAGCTTGGCTTTCTCCTCTTTTTCCTCCGTTTGCAGCTTCAGCTCTTGCCATACTTGCTCAAGCTCGTTTGTATGATCCTCTACTTGCTTCTGCTTATCTTCCTTTTCTTTAGTTAAGAGAGCTATTTTTTCTGCGGCGAGCTGTTTGTCTTGCGCTCCTTCTGCATCTTGAGATCTCAAGTCTGCAATTTCTTGGCTCAGCAATTCAACAGCACGCTGGTGTCCTTGCATGGATGTTTCCAGCTCGCTCTGCCGCTGTTTTTCTGTTTCATATACCTGCGTTTGATCAGCTAATCTGCTTTCTACAGCCTGTAGGCTATCTCGCAGCTCTGCTTCCTGGCGCTGATATCTATGCTTAGATGCGCCTAGCTCGGCAAGATGCTTGGTTTGCTGCTCCATCAGCCCGGCATTTTCAGCTCGCTTTTCTACCAGCTGTTGACGCCAGCTTTGAGCGTCTTCTACCGCCTTCGCTTGCGATAGCGCTAGTTGCTCCGTTTGACGATTCAATTCAACAATATGCTTCCGTCGCTTAGCAAATTCTAGCTCCATGAACACCCAGGCAGAAAGTCCTCCTATCCCAAACAAAACCGTGGTCAGTGAATAGTATCGATTCGAGCCGCTGTTGCTGATAAAGCTAGCGGGCCAGGCTTTTATCCATTTTGAGTAGGCGCTTAAAAAACTGGGCGGAATGCCGCGCACATAATAAATTCGGCCAATTATCCTGCCACTGTTGATAGAACCCGTTGGTTGGCGAACAGGTTCTCGTGAGTTGGCATAGCTTCCTATCGTATAAGCTGGCGGCGGATTTCTTAGAACGTCGTAGGTAGAGACGCTTAGCATCTCATTATTCAAACCTTTTCGCCAAGGCAGTTTAGAGTCGGATACATACTGAATGTCTTGACGACAATCGGGCTGCGATGTTCTACAGTTTGTTACTACTAAACCAAACAGCCCATAGTTGCTGTCTAGCGTACGCTGTATCTCCTGCGCATCTCCTGACATGAGGGCCTGAGAGAGCTTTGTTGGCAGCATGTGGGAGAGCATGTTGAAGTCCACTGTCTGGACGCGCTCAATCGTGCCGTTCCAATAGCTTTTGTGATGACCAAAGTTGGCGTAGGAGGCAATGCCAAACGCGGTTGTTCCAATTAACGCTAATCTTCCTAATGAACCGACCGTAGCTTGGATAGTTTCTTTGATAGATGCAATGCGATCAGACATGACTTGAATAGAGTAATAAGGGATAACGAAATTAGAACGGTCAGAATTCTTAAGACTCGCAGGCCACGCCGTCGCCATCTCGATCTCGCGCTGACGTGTAGTTAGCATCTCCCGGTGTAAAGTTGCTACCAACGCCGCTAGCTTTTAGATCCTTGCAGGTGCCACCGACGTACCCACCACCTTGAGGCTCCACTATCGGCATGACTGTCTCGGCTTCCTGAGATACGGCCTGCTGTTCTTCCGCCGTTTCAATAGCTGTCTTCTGCGCGATCGCATACTCATAACTGCGCTCATACTCAGCTATCTTCGTCTGCGCCTGAGTGGAGTAGTCACTGTTGGTTGGAATATCGTTCAGCGAGGCGATCGCCCTTTGCCACTGAGCCGCGATACGTACCCAATCCGCTGAGGTTTCTGCTGTAGGTAGCGCTTCGCTGGCCGCTGTCGCGTCTGAGAGCGCATCTTCGTAGGCACTCGGCGGCGCTGCTAATGCTTTGGGTTTTTGTTCTGTCGCAACGGTCTGCGCGGTTTCGACAGGAGATATCTGAGCGCTAGTCGGCTCTGGATCAGCGGTTGCACCCACTAGGGCCACTAATAGCAAAAAGCCTGATAGCACTGAGCCGCTAATTTTGCCTGCTTTAGACCAAGGTGACAGCCATAGTAGCGAGATGCCGAGGGGTGGACAGAGTAAAAGGCTTCCGAGAATCCAGCGTTTTTGTTGGTGCCACTTTTTTGAACTGAGCTTTGACATGGTTAGTTAGATGAACCCCTTTGAACTTACTTCTCTTAGATACGTTGCTACCGCTCTAAGAAACGGACATTTTCTGGAACAACAACCAAACTTGAAGCAAGCTTTGTATCTTCTTCACAACTTATTTAACAGGGCTGAAGATCAGGAGCGCTGAGAGACGGACACTGACCATACGCCAATGGACTGCTGCTTCGCTTCGGCTTCGGCAGCTCGATACCGCGAGCCATTGGGACAGCCATCGACTGAGCTATCGTCAACGACAGCCATACCGTCGAGCAGCATTTGAGTGTTGAGATGGATTTCTAGTCCCGCCTCTGGGCTATCGGTCGGTAGAAAGGCTTCTGCCACTAGACCAGGGCGATCGCTCTCTGCGACTAGAAGAATGATGCGGTTATCAGTGCTTTGGGAAAGTAGCTGGCGTAGGTGAGCTTTCGAGGCGGCAGTCTGGGGCGTGACTATTCCGCATAGATGCACTTCCTTTTCTTCTTGGCCGTCGAACACCACTAAAGTCGTGCCGTCTATGACGCTCTCGCTCGGCAGCGTGTAGTGTTGGCTCTGCTCGACGGACGCAGGCAGGAACTGCGCAGTTAGATAATCGGTTAGCCGAGGCGATCGCCCAGCGACGGCGGCTAATCCTGCGAATAGTAGCAGGAAACCAAAGCAAACGGGTCGGCGGGTGAGCTTCATTGGAATAGGTACGAACGGTATCTTAGCTTGCCCAGCAGCTCATGACATAGCGGGCACAGGCTCAAAACTCTGATCGCGAGCGTACCGATAGAACCGTCTCGATGGCTCTATACAGCCTTCCGAAAATCTTATTCCTGTTAGCTAGCACCTGCTCTAGTAGGCTCCAATTCTAAAGACTGAAACATGATCACAGCACCGCTCTTGACCTTATGGCTCGGTTTTGCCGTAGTCGGGGCTGTTAACCTATCTAACCTCAGTTTTGGTTAAGCGGCAGGCGGCAAAGCCCATTCCAGGTGAAGTCCAGGCTTTTTAGGTTGGTGGCAATAGGCGATTAAGCCACAGATAATGTTGACCCAGCAGTTCACGGGACTGCGGTGACGAGAATGCTCAATTTGCGAGATGTTCTTGAGCTGATCAATCACCGTTTCGACAATAGAGCGTTTGCGGGTGAGCAGCTTATCGGTCAATCGCATCAGCTTGTTCTCCATGTTGCGTTGAGGCTTGGCAAAAAACTCAATGTTGAAGGCTTCGAGTAGCTGCTTGGCCAGCTTTTGGGAGACGTAGCCTCTATCAGCAAAGACTTTGCCGCTCAGGACGCTGAGCAAATCTAGCACTGGTTTGCGGTCATCTGTATTGCCCGGTGTCAGCGTGATGTTAAGCAACTCACCGCGTTCATTCACCCCTAAATGCAGCTTGTAACCGTAGAACCAGCCCACCGAAGTCTTGCCTCTGGCAGCGGTATCTTTGCAGACCCTATGCTGCCAAATACGGCGGTTGTGGCAAACTTTCAAGCTAGTGGCGTCAATAAAGCTAATGTCTGTGCAGGGGCCAAAACAGGTTTTCAGATAGCCGCATAACGGAAACAGACAGGTTGGCGTCCATTGGACAAAGCGGTTGTAGCTCACAAGCTTGGGAAACGCCTGTTTCCAGTACTTGCAGACTTGGTGAATGTAGTAAGCCTTAAAGTTGCGATAGTGGCTCTGATGGAAGCCAATCAGAATCGTCATGATCTCGCTCAGCCAGAGAGATCGCTCTCGCTGGCGCGTTTTCGAGTTATGGCTGAGTAGTTGACGGTGCCAAACTGGTTCGAAGGCTTGGCAAAAGTCATCGACGTGGCAGAAGAGTTCTTCTAAGCTATACATAGTGGAGGATAGGGCGACTTGATTTTGGTAATCTCAGTTTACCTGTCCTCTTTTTTTCTGCTTTTCTTATCCAAAACTGACGTTATCTAATTTCACGACCTATTCCACTTTCTACTGAGGCACAACCGTTTGTCTGAACATCTACGCCATTCCCGAGTTGCCTTGGAAGTGTTGCTGAAGCTCCAGTAGAACGACTTTCGTTGCGAAGTATTTGGCCTTCTTTTTCTGAGAAGACATTGCCTTACCGCTAAAACACTGTCTTTCAGCCCAGACGGTACAAGTGCAAATAAACTCAGGTGTCTCTCCCACAAACTCATACGCCGGTAGATCCCACACCAGCGTTTGACAGAGTTGCTGCAAAAAGCCAATGAAGTTCTGCCCATCCTTGAGTTGCTTTAGCAGGATTGGGTGCGATACCGATGCGGATGCTGGAGCCGTTTGAATCTCTGGCGCTTCAACAGGGCGCGATACCAATATCTCCGGCTGATCGACCTCGACTCGCTCACCAGATTGAAACCAGCTCTGAAGCTGTATCAACATCGCTTTCGCCGTAATATGTTTGGCTTGCTTTTTCTGAGCGGCTGTTCCTTTCCCGCTAAATGACTGCCCCTGAACCGCCACCGTGCAGGTGCAAATAAACCCAGGACTCGCTCCCGTGAATTGATACCCTGGCAATGCCCATCCCAAGGATTGAGCCAGCTCTTGCAAAAGACCCACAAAATTCTGCTCGTCTTCGAGCGGATTACTTAGAGTCGGGTGAACTGCGAGATCTGATGTTTGAGCAGGTTCAATGGCTTCAGACTGGGGTGTGGCGATCGCTGGCAGCTTTGGCAATTGCCGTTCCTCTGGCGACACTAGCTCATCCGAGACAAAGGCTTCTAGCCAATTCAGACAGGCTAAATGGCGAGCCGTCTGTTTGCGCTGACTTTGAGCAGGCGATCGCGTCGTAGTAATTTGCCCCGCTAGCGATACTTCAACCCAGAACCCAAAGGGTGGCGTATTCTGGCCTGCTTCCACATAGTCGAGCTGTTCCCACGAAGGCTCCTGGTCGATGGCCATGACGAGTACACTGGCCGCATCTTCTGGGCGTTGCTGAAGGACTGCTAAGATTCGGCGCTGTAAGTCTGTATCGCCGCTATGAATCAGTAGCAAGGACAAGGACTGGATAGAGAGTTGTTCTCGCTCTAAGCGCATGATTGCCGCTGCTAGAATCGGCTCAAAGTTATTTTCTTTGGCAGCATGTCTGGCGAGATTGCCAAACTCTTTATCCGAGAGGGCGATTAGGGCGGCTATTGCCTCGGTTCCTTCGAGCTGGTTTTGATAGCTTTGCTGTCGGCGCTGTTTGTGGAATGCTTTGGTCGCCCCTTCATCTTCTTGGGTCAAAGTGGCGATGTAGGTACAAAGCTGCTCTAGTTCACCCCGGCTGTAAGGGTGAGGCTGCTCGTGAAGCAGGGCTTTGATAATGCGATGGTTGAGCAAGTCAGCTAGGCGGCGAATCGGGCTGGTGCAGTGGCAGTAGGCAGTCAGGTTTAAGGCAAAGTGACCGATTAAGGTGGGATTGTACTCAGCTTTGTTCAACCAGTTCTGAAGCTTTTGACGGATCAGTTCCATGCTGCCGGTCGTCAGCAGCGCCTGCATGATCTGTTCGCGCTCGGGGGCGATAGTTCTCGCCGTATGATTGCGATAGAGGGCTAACACGTCGCGTTCG
>JBBSOB010000232.1:0-7940 GCA_038260205.1 Phormidesmidales cyanobacterium | reverse complement strand
TTATCGACGGCGCTCGGCAGTTGGAGCTTACAGCAGCAGCAGTTGCTCGAATCAATGAACGGCTTGAGCAAAAAGCTGAGCGACTGAATGGCATAACTGAATCTACAGTTGGACAAAGCCCGTCTGTGCAGGCTGATGGCGTGGCTGAAGTGATACTGAGAAAGATTGCCCCCGATGACTTGGCGCGTTACCAAGCTCAAATTGCGAAGGCGAAAGCGCCAGAACAGCCCATTGAGCAAAAGCAGGCGGCAGAGCAGGACGATAAGCGCCGCCGTCGCCGTGAGATTTATCAGCAGTACGCAGCGAAGTTTGCGGGTAAGAGCGTGTATGAGTGCGATCAGCTAGTGGTGCGCCAACTGATGAGCGAGCTACTTGCCGAGCGTGGTGGCCAGCGACTGAGCGATGACGAGATAGGGAAGGTTGGCAGTATCTTGCTACAGGGGCCAGTTGCCCAGGAACTGAAACAGACGCAGGGTAAAGAAGCGGGTGTGGAGTATGCGATGGAAGTGCTGGCGAAGGAGCAGAAGGTGGTTGAGAAAGCGCAGCGCCGTAGCCGTGACCAGGGTATGGAGCTATGAAGCAGGACTAGATACAGAGTCTCAACGCTACTCTGTAGCCGTAAACCTTGACTTCAGTGGCTCAGGGCATTTGCTCATGAGCAGATGGTTACTTCTCATGAGCAAAAGTCAGATCATCCTCATCAAATTGCATTGATAGGTGATAATCAAGCCTTTGAGCTACTGATAGTCGGAACATGAATGCAGTTGAAATTGAAGAAGCCGTTTCCCGACTTGCTGAAGCACCTTTTGACCCAGAGGCTTTTCCCTTTGCCTTTCTTGAAGCCTTCGGCAATAAGCAGACGACTATCAAAAAGCTCAAAAGCCAAAAGAGTAGTTCTAACAAGTCTGACCTGTCTGGTGGCATACTTCAGCGCAACCATATCCACTTAAAGGTCTGCTCAGAAGGCGATGTGACGGCTACTCTCATGGCTTTGCGAGAGAGTGCAGCTACTAAGAAGCACAAAGCTAAATTTATTCTTGCTACTGATGGCAGAAGCTTTGAGGCGGAAAACCTTGCCGATGGCGAAACGGTTGCCTGTGACTACCCTGATTTCCATGACCACTTCGGGTTTTTCCTGCCGCTGGCTGGTATCACGACAGTCAAGCAAATTCGTGAAAATGCTTTTGACATCAAGGCCACTGGCCGACTGAATCGCCTCTATATTGAGCTGCTGAAGGAGAATCCGGACTGGGATAAGGCTGAGCGCCGAGAAGAACTGAACCATTTCATGGCTCGGTTGATTTTTTGCTTCTTTGCTGAGGATACGAGCATCTTTCACCGTGATGGTCTGTTCACTAATACCGTCGCTCAGATGAGTGCGGGTGATTCCTCTAATGCGCATGAGGTGCTGTCCGAAATATTTCGGGCGATGAGCACCCCGCTCGAAGCACGGGAATCGGCTCAGATTCGTAGCTGGGCTGATCAGTTTCCCTATGCGAATGGTGGTCTTTTCTCTGGCAGCGTGGAGGTGCCTCGCTTCAGCCGGATTGCTCGCTCTTACCTCATACACGTCGGCAATCTTGACTGGACGAAGATTAATCCTGATATCTTCGGCTCTATGATTCAGGCGGTGGCCGATGATGAGGAGCGTGGCGCTCTGGGAATGCACTACACTAGCGTTCCAAACATTCTTAAAGTGCTGAACCCACTTTTCCTGGATGACTTACGCACCCAGTTGGAAGCAGCAGAGGATAACGTCCGAAAGCTTCTGAATCTACGCAGACGTATGGCTCGTATTCGCGTTTTCGATCCAGCCTGCGGCTCTGGCAATTTTCTGGTGATCGCTTACAAAGAAATGCGCAAGATCGAGGCGGAAGTTAACCGTCGCAGAGGGGAACCAGATCGACACTCCGACATTCCGCTGACTAATTTTCGAGGTATTGAACTACGCCATTTCTCTGCTGAGGTCGCTCGTCTAGCGTTAATCATCGCAGAATACCAGTGCAATGTACTTTATCGTGGGCCTCAGTTGGCATTGGCGGAGTTTCTGCCGCTTAAAGATGACAACTGGATTACCGGTGGGAATGCGTTGCGATTAGATTGGTTGAGTATCTGCCCACCAACAGGGACGGAGGTGCAGATACAGGGAGAGGATTTGTTGAGCTTAATGCATAATCGGGTGGAGGTGGAGTTTGAGAATGAGGGAGGAGAGACCTATATCTGTGGGAATCCACCATATCTTGGTAGCAAATGGCAGTCTAACGAGCAAAAAGCAGATTTGAAAGCCATTTTTGATGGGCGCACAAAAAGCTGGAAATCGCTAGATTATGTTGCTGGCTGGTTTATGAAAGCGGCAGACTATGGAACAAAAACGAATTCTGCCGCAGCATTCGTGTCCACCAATTCAATATGTCAGGGGCAGCAAGTTCCTATTTTATGGCCACTCATTTTTAAGACAAAGCATGAAATCACCTTCGCTCACACCAGCTTTAAATGGGCGAATTTAGCCAGCCATAATGCAGGAGTGATAGTAGCAATAATCGGGATTTCTACTAATGCTGGGCAATTGCGCTACCTGTTTTCATCTGATGCTGATGATGAAGCCGTCTCCATGCAGTGTGAAAATATAAATGCGTACTTAGTATCTGGAAAGAACGTTGAAGTTGAACCATCACGCAGTCCAATATCGCTAGTTTCACCCATGCTATTTGGTAATATGCCAAGAGATGGAGGAAGCTTTGTACTAACTGGTGATGAAAGGGCTGAAGCACTGAGAATTCATCCTGAAATCTCACGGTTTATCAGACCATATCTAGGCTCCGAACAGATGATTCAAGGGAAACCGCGATGGTGTGTTTGGATTGATGATGATGACGAAGAATATGCTCAAGAACACCCGTTCCTCAGTCAAATAATGAGCAATGTACGCGATTTTCGATTACAGAGTAAGGCATTATCAACTAAGGATTTTGCACAAAAGTCACATCGGTTTGTCCAAATTGCTGGGACTGCACGTAAACACTCTTTAGCAGTTGCGAAAGTTTCTTCTGAGCGAAGACTATACTTGCCAGTCGATCTACTAAGTGATGATGCGATTATTAGTGATCTTCTATTTGCTCTGTACGATGCACCTCTCTGGAACATGGCTATTATTGCATCGCGCCTTCATCTTGTCTGGATCTCTACAGTTTGTGGAAAGCTCAAAACAGACTTCCGTTACTCAAACACTCTTGGTTGGAATACCTTTCCTGTCCCTAGGCTTACAGAGAAAAATAAAGCAGATTTAATTCGATGTGCGGAAAATATTTTGTTGGCACGAGAGCATCATTTCCCAGCAACCATTGCAGACTTATACGAACCTGAGGAAATGCCTGAAGATCTACTTTACGCACATAAGCAAAATGACGAGGTGATGGAACGCATTTATATCGGTCGTCTCTTTAATAATAATACAGAGAGGCTTGAGACATTACTTGCTCTTTATAGTAATAAGGATAGGTGTAGATGATCCCATTTATACAGACACGAAATCGACAATCAACCATTGAAAATTGGAAAGAAATTCTTGTCGGGAATGACCTGCCTAGTTTTGGCGCATTTGCATATATCACCGATTCTGGAGCAGCACAAGTTGCTACTCATCTCAGCACGCTTCTGGATACTTCACGCCATTGTCGCTGGGTGTTTGGTTTTGATTATGGGCGTAGCCACCCGACAGCTATTCGCAAATTAGCAGAGATTGGGCAGAGTGAGATTCGTATCTACGATGGCGATTATGTCGTGCAATCCAATGGTTTTGTTCCAAGGATTAGTTACCACTTAAAAACAGCACTTACCCAATTAGATAATGGGTATCCGTGCAAACAAATTATTGGGTCAGGAAATCTCTCAGCCTCAGGACTTTTATCAGGAATAGAGGCGGGATGTCTTATCGACTATTCACAAGTTAATCAGGAATATGGAAATACGCTGCTTTCTACTTTAGAGGAGCTTTGGGAAGATTCTGCTCCGCTAGAAAGAGTAATCGACGAGTATGAAAGGCAATATGTTGTAGTAAGTCGGCCTAAAGTCAGTTTTGTTGATGATAGTGGTGGTACAGAAGCTACCCGCTTATTCTGGATTGATGTTGGTTACGTCACTAAAAACAGAGGGGCAGACAAGCCAGGAAATCAATTCGACTTACCGAAAGGTTCACATACGTATCTTGGCTTGCCGGAAGTTCCTGATCCAGTACTAAATAGCGTGTTAGGTAAATTGAAGATTCAGACTCCTATCGGGGATGCCGTTGAACGGACACTACGCTATGGCAATAATGCAATGGAAAAACTTACTTTGCCTATACCTGAAAGGTACGGGTATCAGTGTTACGACGGCAAAATTTTAACTTTCAGAGTGGACAGTAATGAAGTAAGGCTGGAAACATTTGAACACGATGACTTCTTTCGAGCTTATGGTTCATATATTGACGCTTTTTATGAAATGCAAAGTGGTAGAAGGTATGGAACCATCGCGCTTCAGAATTAGAGTACTAATGACGATAGGTGCCGTGCATGACCGATATTAAATCCATTCCTTCTGTCTCCGTCACCTACGCTCAAGACGGCACCTCCACTCACTCTAATGCCCTTGGTATGCGCCCGATGCAAGAACGTGCCTACCAAAAGCGCGGAGAACCCTATCTTCTGATCAAGTCGCCGCCCGCCTCCGGTAAGAGCCGAGCGCTCATGTTCATCGCTTTGGACAAGCTAGAACATCAGAATCTGAAGCAAGCCATCATCGTCGTTCCCGAAAAGTCAATTGGTTCCAGCTTTCACAATGAGCCGCTGAGTCGGTTTGGATTCTGGGCCGACTGGCATGTCGAACCTAAATGGAACCTGTGCGATGCACCAGGCGGAGACGGCGGCAAAGTAGACGCGGTAAAAAGGTTTCTCGATAGCGATGCCAAAGTACTGGTCTGCACCCACGCCACCTTCCGTTTCGCCGTAGATAAGTTCGGCATAGAAGTCTTCGACAAGCGCCTGATCGCAGTAGACGAGTTTCACCACGTCTCTGCTAACCCAGACAATAAACTAGGCGATCACATCCGTCAGCTCCTGACTCGCGACAAAACGCATATCGTAGCGATGACCGGCTCCTACTTTCGCGGCGATGCAGAGGCCGTCCTGCACCCAGAAGACGAGTCCCGGTTCGACACCGTTACCTACACCTACTACGAACAGCTCAACGGCTATCAACACCTTAAGCAGCTCGACATCGGCTACTACTTCTACGCTGGCAGCTACGCCGACGAAATTATGCAGGTGCTGAACCCAAAAGAAAAAACTATTCTGCATATCCCCAACGTCAACTCTAGAGAGAGCACCAAGGATAAGATCCGCGAGGTGGAGCACATTATTGATGAGCTGGGCGAGTGGCTGGGCGCTGACCCAGAGACAGGCTTCCAGCTCGTCAAAATCGCCGATGGCACGATTCTCAAGATTGCTGACCTCGTAGACGACGATTCAACTAAACGGGATAGGGTCTCCACCGCACTAAAAGACCCTGCGCAGAAGACTAACCGCGACCATGTAGATATCATCATCGCCCTTGGCATGGCAAAAGAAGGCTTTGATTGGATCTGGTGCGAGCACGCCCTGACTATCGGCTACCGTTCCAGCCTGACGGAGATTGTCCAGATTATTGGGCGCGCTACCCGAGATGCACCCGGCAAGACCCGCGCTCGGTTTACCAATTTAATTGCGGAGCCAGATGCTACCGAATCAGCCGTTACCGAGGCGGTAAACGATACCCTCAAAGCCATTGCTGCTAGCCTGCTGATGGAACAGGTACTCGCGCCCCGCTTCGAGTTCAAACCCAAGCATCCCAACAACGAAGCGACCCCCGGCTTTGACTATGGGGAAGATGGCTACGATCCAGGCCAGTGCAATGTAGGCATCAATCCAGAGAACGGCCTTATCCAAATGGAAATCAAGGGGCTAGCCGAACCTAAAAGCCCAGAAGCAGAGCGCATCTGCCGCGAGGACTTGACTGACCTAATAACCGCCTTCGTCCAAGACAAGCCAACCATAGAGCGTGGTTTGTTCGATGAGGAGCTGGTGCCAGAGGAACTGACCCAGGTGCGCATGGGCAAAATTATCAAAGAGAAATTCCCAGATTTAGAAGAAGAAGATCAAGAAGCCGTCCGTCAACACGCGATCGCCGCGCTAACCGTTGTCCAGCAAGCTAAGAAGGCTATGGACGAAAAGCGTGATGAAGGCGGGAGTGAAACCGCGAGAAATACTGCGCTCATTGACGGGGTACGGCAGTTCGCGCTATCCGTCACAGACCTTGATATGGATTTAATTGACCGCATCAATCCTTTTGGCGAAGCCTATGCTATTCTCGCCAAGTCCATGAGCGAAGAACGGCTAAGGCAAGTAGCGGCAGTGATTGCAGCCAAGCGAGTAAACCTTTCCGTAGACGAAGCTCGGGATCTAGCAAAACGAGCACTTCGCTTTAAGCAGGAGAAAGGACGACTCCCTTCTCTGACAGCAATAGACCCATGGGAAAAGCGGATGGCTGAAGGGGTGGCCTTCTTACAACGCGCAGCAAGAGAGGAAAATAATGCCTAAACAGATAACAGATGCAGACCGGGACTTGCTGGGTGAATTAGGTGTAGATACAGCACCAGAGAAGTCTAAAAAACTTTCTGCTAGAGAAGAACGGATTATCGCGGGCTTTGAGGAAATCGAACGCTTTGTAGAGGATCAGGGCAGATTACCTCAGCATGGAGATGATGGCGATATCTTCGAGCGGCTCTATGCAGTGCGGCTAGACCAACTGAGGGACTCTAAAGAGTGTCGAGAGGTCTTGCAGTCGATAGACTCACGCGGACTGCTAGATACTGAAGCTAAAGCCGATCTAACTGTAGCAGAAGCAGAGGAGCTTACTGATGAAGCTCTGCTGGCTTCTCTCGGAGTCGGTACAGATTTAGAGAGTGACGTTACCCAGCTTACGCATGTGCGATCTCGTCAGGAAATCAAAGCAGCAGAGGAAATCGCACAGCGGACTCCCTGCCAGGACTTCGATGATTTCAAACCTATCTTCGCCAAAGTGCAGCATGAGCTAGAGACGGGAATACGACAAACCCTGAAATACCAGGACAATGCAGAAATCAATCAAGGCGATCTGTTCATCGTCGAGGGTCAGAAGGTAATGGTGGCCGATATGGACGAGCCGTTTGTCAGCGACTATGGCCGTCCCGACCGCAGACTGAGGGTAGTTTATGACAATGCTACCGAGAGTGACCTGCTGCTGCGATCGCTCCAGCGTGCCTTAAATAGAGACAAGGCTAGCCGCCGCATCACCACGCCAGATCTCGGCCCATTGTTTTCTGATACTGAAGAAGCGGATGACTTAAGAACTGGCTATATCTATGTGCTAAGAAGCAACTCAGACGACCCATTTATTTCTGAGCATCGGTCTGCCATTCACAAGATTGGTGTGACTACAGGCGACGTGAAAAAGCGGGTAGCCAACGCGAAGAAAGACCCAACTTACCTATTAGCGGACGTGGAAATTGTCGCGAGCTTCAAACTATCAGGGATCAATCCCAGGAAGCTTGAAGCACTCCTTCAGAAGTTTTTCAGCAGCGCCCGACTGGAAGTGGAGCTGCAAGACCGCTTTGGCATACCAGTGAAGCCAAGGGAGTGGTTTCTTGTTCCATTGGGAGTGATCGAGGAGACTATTGAAAAAATAAAGGAAGGAACTATCGAGCAATTCCGATACGAACCGGAGACGGCAACCCTCACGAGATCGTAATGCTGAAAGAGGGAGTAGCCACCACAAAAGTCGCGTCTATTAAAGTGTTACAGCTTTCAAGGCACATGAAGAACTGCTTAGCTTGTGTAATATTTATGTACTAATATTAGAGCGAGTGGATTTAATTTTCTACTTCCCTA
>JBBSOB010000231.1:0-7985 GCA_038260205.1 Phormidesmidales cyanobacterium | reverse complement strand
GGTCTGCGCCCAGGCCGCTAACAAAATAAATCGGCTTTAGCTGGGCTTTTAGTGAATCTTGCGCTGAGATGCCTGTTCGCAGATTTTTTTGCGATAGGTCTTCGACGGCATCTGCAAGCGGCTGTTCTTGTTCTTGCTGTTCTTGTTCTTCTAGCGTCATATGTGTCTAGTTTGAATGGCTTCTTGCTGAATGGCTTTTAATGTGCGGATCTGTACAGTCTGCTGATGACATTTCCGCACATCATAGACATCGGTAAAACGAGCAGGTCTATCGAAAGGGTTATGAATTTTTAAGCGATCGCGCCTACCATGACTAATCGTCTTGATTGATATATCTCGATGTTTTGCCGATTCATAAGAGAATTATGACTGCCTCCATCCCTCAGCTTAACGTCACCGATGCGTCGCTTTCCGAAGAAGAGCTGCGCAAGATAGACGCCTTTTGGCGGGCTTGCAACTATCTAGCTATCGGCATGATTTATCTTAAGGATAATCCGCTGCTGCGCGAACCGCTGACGCTAGAGCATATCAAGCCTCGCCTGTTGGGACATTGGGGCACCAGTCCCGGACTCAGTTTTATGTACGTGCATTTTAGTCGGCTGATTAAAAAGTACGACCTCAATGCTATTTTTATAGCCGGGCCGGGGCACGGTGCGCCAGGAGTGCTTGCGCCCACTTATTTAGAGGGTACGTACTCAGAATTTTATCCAGAGAAAAGCCAGGATGCAGAAGGGCTGCGAAAGTTCTTTAAGCATTTTTCTTTTCCAGGACATATTGGCAGTCACTGTACGCCAGAGCTACCGGGATCGATTCACGAGGGCGGCGAGCTGGGCTACAGTCTTTCTCATGCATATGGGTCGGTGTTTGATAATCCTGACTTGATTACGCTGGTTGCGATTGGCGACGGTGAGGCAGAAACGGGGCCGCTAGCGACCTCGTGGCATTCAAATAAGTTTTTAAATCCGGCGCAAGATGGGGCAGTGCTGCCAATTCTGCATCTAAATGGCTACAAAATTGCTAACCCTACCATTCTTGCTCGCATTTCGCATGAGGAATTGGAGAATTTGTTTAAGGGCTATGGCTACACGCCTTATTTTGTTGAGGGCAGCGATCCGATGCCAATGCATCAAAAGATGGCGGCGGTAATGGAGGAATGTGTGAGTCAAATTCGCTCTATTCAGGCTCGCGCTCGCAGTGGAGACAGCAGCGGCGATGGCGATGGCAGACTAGAGCGTCCACGTTGGCCCATGATTGTGATGCGATCGCCCAAAGGTTGGACGGGGCCTGAGTCGGTGGATGGGCATAAGGTGGCAGATTTTTGGCGATCGCACCAAGTACCGCTCTCTAACTTAAAGGACAATCCTGAGCATCTCCGACTGCTAGAAGACTGGATGCGCAGCTACCGGCCCGAAGAATTGTTTGACGAAAGCGGTCGGTTAATTGAGGAGCTAAGAGCGCTGCCGCCGGAGGGCGATCGCCGATTGAGCGCCAACCCAATGGCAAACGGTGGCAAACTGCGCAAACGGCTGAAGCAACCTCATTTTCGAGACTACGCGGTGCCCATAGACGCACCGGGCAAAACTCAGGTAGAAAACACTCGGCTGATGGGTCGCCTGCTAAAAGATGTGATTGCCAAAAATCCGACGAATTTTCGACTATTTGGCCCAGACGAAACGCTCTCCAACCGGCTAGGAGAAGTCTTTGAAGTCACGGATCGCGCCTGGATGGCCGACTACCTGCCTGAAGACGAGGACGGCGGCTATCTTTCGCAAACGGGCCGGGTGATGGAAATGCTGAGTGAGCATACGCTGCAAGGCTGGCTAGAGGGCTATTTGCTCACGGGTCGGCATGGACTTTTCCATACCTACGAAGCCTTTGCTCACATCATCGACTCCATGTTTAATCAACATGCTAAGTGGCTAGAAGTCTGCAAAAAAGAAGTGCCCTGGCGCGCACCCATCGCCTCCTTGAACATTCTGCTGTCTTCTGTGGTGTGGCGACAAGACCACAACGGCTTTAGCCATCAAGACCCTGGTTTTATTGATCTGGTGACCAACAAAAGCCCAGATGTCACTCGCATTTATCTGCCTCCTGATGCGAACTGCTTACTTTCGGTGGTCGATCACTGTTTGAATAGCACGGACTACATCAACGTGATTGTCTCTGACAAGCAAAAGCACCTACAATATCTGACGATGGACGAGGCGGTGCGGCACTGCACAAAGGGCATCGGTATCTGGGATTGGGCGAGTAATGATGACCAGGGTAAAGCGCCGGATAAGCCGGATGTGGTGATGGCCTGCTGTGGCGATATCCCGACCATGGAGGCGCTAGCCGCTACGGCAATTCTACGAGAAGAGTTTCCCGACCTGCGAGTTCGCTTTATTAACGTTGTGGATTTGTATAAACTCATTCATCCCAAAGATCATCCACATGGCCTTTCGGACAAAGATTTTGACACGCTCTTTACAACCGATCAGCCGGTCATCTTTAACTTCCACGGCTATCCTTGGCTCATTCATAAGCTGGTCTATAGCCGCTCCAATCAGAATCGGATTCATGTGCGTGGCTATCAGGAAAAAGGCAATATTAATACGCCTTTAGAACTCGCTATCAACAACGAAATTGATCGGTTCCATTTAGTGATTGAGGTGATTAACCGGGTGCCAAAACTAGGCTCGGCGGCGGCTTATGTAAAAGAGAGAATGGAGGATGCCATTATTGACAACGTGAACTATGCCCATTTGCATGGAGAAGATAAGTCGGAAATCACTAATTGGGTTTGGCCTTATTAACTTAGCGTTGGCGCAGTCTCTTCCTGGAAGAACCGCAATTAGCCAAGATGGGTGAAGCCTATAACAGGTAAGGTTGAGAAATAAAGTTGAGAGGTAAAGTTGGAAGATAGGTTGAGAGGTAAAGTTGAGCGATAAAATACTGGTACTCAACGCCGGATCGAGCGGGCACAAGAGCGGCTTGTACGAGCTGGGCGCGGCTGATTCGATTGCGCCTCCAACCCCGCTATGGCAAGCCCAAATTGATCGCCAACAGTCGCCGCCGCTGCTAATGGTGACAGGAGCCGGGCAGTCGGTGGAAATTGATTTGCCTGCAAGCGATTCTCCCGCGGAGAGGCTGCGCCAACGCGCTCAAGACATTACCCAAATGCTAGAAACGCTCTACCAAGGGGAAACGGCCGTAATCTCAGACATCCAAGAGATCTCGGCGGTGGGTCATCGGGTGGTGCATGGGGGGCCAGATTATCGGCAGAGTGTGTGGATAGATGAGGCAGTCAAGCGGGCGATCGCCAATCTAATCCCGCTCGCGCCTGCCCACAATCCCGCCAACTTAGAGGGCATTCAGCTCATAGAAGAACGATGGAATGACCTTCCTCAATACGCAGTTTTTGATACAGCATTTCACAGTCAGATGCCGGAAGTCGCTGCCCTTTATCCCGTTCCGCGAGATTGGATAGGCCAGGGCATTCGCCGCTACGGGTTCCATGGAATTAGCCATCAGTACTGTGCTTATCGCGCCGCTGAATTGTTGGATCGGCCGTTAGAAGAGTTGCGGATGGTCACCTGCCATCTGGGCAATGGCTGTTCTTTAGCCGCGATTAAATCGGGCCGCAGCATTGATACCACCATGGGCTTTACGCCTATGGATGGCCTGATGATGGGCACCCGTTCGGGCAGTGTTGATCCAGGCATTTTAATTTATTTGATGCGAGAGAAAGGCTACGATCATCAACAGTTAGACGAGATGCTGAATAAGCAGTCTGGGCTGAAGGGAATTTCGGAGATTTCGGGTGATATGAGAAAGCTGACGCGGGCGATCGCTGATGGTAATTCTCAGGCCAAGCTCGCTTTTGAGATGTATATTCATCGCCTGCGCGCTGGCATTGCGGCGATGACAGCTAGTTTGGGCGGGCTTGATGTGCTGGTATTTTCGGGTGGGTCTGGGTCACATACGGCGGCTTTGCGCGATCAAACCTGCAAGGGACTGGCTTTTTTAGGCATTGAGATTTCTGAAGAAAAGAATGCTGAGATTGAGGAAGGTCAGGACAAAGACGTATCTGGCGAGAGTTCTAAAGTTTCTACTTTAGTTATTCATACCCAGGAAGAGTGGCAAATAGCGAGAGAATATAAGCGCTTGAAAAAATGATTTTTTCTGCCTAGATTTCTCTACTTGAAACAACCGTGAATTCCTTTTGAGAGAGCTGCTTGATCGTTTAGCGGTTGAGATAGCAAAGTCCGCTGTAGAGATGGAAGGCCACGTCCCAGTCGCTAGGTGCGCGGCGATCTATGTCTAAATTGGGTTTTACGGGCGGTAGTATTTTGATGAACTCCAGTGCGCCCTTGCCGAAACGGGTAAACTCGCCGTGCTGGGGGCTGGCGCTGGCGGCGCTGATTTTTTTGGTTAGCTGGTTCCATAGGATGCGGCTGTTGATTTCAGGCTGGGGCGCGATCGCCATTCCCTGCTGATATTTGTAGAGGCGATCGCACAATCTCAGCACAATTTTCCGTCCGGGCAAATGAAAATCTATCACCTGAGCATAGTCCTGAACCTGTTCTTTATGCTTAATCTTTCCCCAAGCGCTGAGATCAACAACTTGTTCAAATATAGGCAGTTGCCCATTAACTCGCTGACCGATCTCATCCCAGCTAAAGGCAATTTTGCCAAGCTGACCCTCGGCGCTTTTGCAGATCACCGCAGGCTGTGGAAAAAGTGTTTCGAAATAGCAAATCTGAAAGGTCTGTAGCGACTTGATATCGCTAATTTTGGCGCTGAGCGTGGGCACCTCTACCTGCTGAAGGGCTTGGCGATAATAGCTAATTTCGCCCCAGGAGCCGGTGCGGTGAAGCCGAAAGCCTGCGTTAGGGACTTTGAGCCTAGCGGTGTAGGCATCGAGATTGAATACTTTGGAGATACCTTCGATGGCTTGCGCTCGATGGGCTTCAGGGGGAGTGGCGATCGCTAACATTGCCGGTTCGTCGCCCCCTTCCAACGTACGAAATTGATCTAAATCTGCTGTTTTCTGCGCTATTTGTTGCTTTTGAACTCGCCTTAGACCCGCGCGAGCTTGAGTCATCATTTTACGATTGGGCGCTTGCTTCAGCAGCTTCAGATAGTTTTTCTCTGCGGCCTCTAGTTGGTTGGTCTTTTCCTGGAACTGCGCTGCATATAGCCTTAGCAGTGGATTAGCGGGTTCGGATTTCTGCCACTGCTTCAGCAACCGAGTTACTTGTTGATAGTCACAGGTTTCTAGTGCGGTAACAATTTGAGCTTCCATAAAGATGCAAAACGAGAGTCGCTTACAGTCACTTAACGTATCGTCACTTATAGTTTTCCCGCTTGTGATCGCTGAAGACATACAAGAGAATGGGTTCAAGTTGGCAACAAGGCACCCTCTACGTTTATTCTGTTTACATAGCCATCTATCAGTACAGATAAGTACAGACTTACTGATTAACTCAGTCGTTGTGCCCTACGCCTTATGTCCGACTCCTCCGTTTCGGTCTCAGTGCAGCCAGCCACTGACGATCTAGAGCTTCTTCCTACGCCTACACCTCAGCTAGATCCGCCCACGCTTCGCCCTTACCAAGTGCAGCTAGTTAACGATCTGTATAAGGAGTTAAATGAAGGGCATAAGCGAATAGCGATTATTGCGGGGACAGGTGCGGGTAAAACTATCATCAGCGGTCAGATTTGCGCCCATGCCGAAGAAGCGGGCAAGCGGCTAATGTTTTTGGTGCATCTAGACGTATTGGTGGGCCAAACCTACGAAAAGATGAAGGCATTTGGCTTGCAGTGCGGCTTTATCAAAGCGGGATGGGAAGAGAATCGCGATGCGCCGATTCAAATTGCCAGCATTCAGACGATGGCAAAGCGGCGCTGGTGGCAAAAGTGGCCTGCCGACGGGGGGTTTTACGACGAGGGGCATATCACGCTCTTTAGCCAGGTGGGTAAGAAGGTGATGCTGCGATCGCACCCACAGGCGGTGCATTTGGTGATGACAGCCACGCCGCTACGACTAGGGAAAGAACAACTGGGCGACTATCTCGATACGCTGGTGTCTTCGCCGGTGCCCAATGTGCTGCAAGACATGGGCTATCTCTCAATGATGAAATACTACAGCATGCCGCGAGATGGCATGGCGAATTTAGAAGCGGTGAAGACGGCTCGGGGCGATTATGATGAGCAGGATTTGAAAAATGCTTGCGATCGCCCTGAACTCGTCGAAAAAATTGTCGAAGAATGGTTCCGCATTGGCCATAAAAAGCGCACCATCGCCTTTTGCATAGATATTGAACATGCCAACAACGTCGCTCAAGCCTTTCGCAAAGCGGGTATTTCGGCCGATACAGTTGATGGCAATACCGCCATTAAAGACCGCAAAAAGCTCTATCACGCGCTCAAAACCGGAGAGCTGCTGGTGCTAACTTCTTGCAACGTAATTAGCATTGGGTTTGATGAACCTAGCGTAGAAGTAGGACTGATGCTGCGGCCCACCAAATCCAGCGCTATGCATTTTCAGCAGCTCGGGCGCGTGATGAGAATCTCGCCTCAAACGGGCAAAACGCACGGCATTATTCTCGATCAGGCTGGAAATTTGGAACGGCTAGGCTTTCCGGAGGATGTGGAAGAATACTCGCTGCCGACTAAAAATGCTGCTACCGGCGGTGGTGGAGTGGCTCCAACCAAGCCCTGTCCGGCCTGCGGTCGCATTGTGCTTGCTTTTATCGTGAAGTGCCCAGACTGCGCCCATAAGTGGATTAGCGATCGCCCGACCAATACAGAAGACATGGTGGAGATTTACTCCAACGCGCAGGCCAGGCAAATTCGAGATGTGCCCACGCTAATTGAGATCTATCACGGGCATCGGCGGCGATCATTTAAGAAGGGGCGAGGGCCAAATTGGGCGGATCGCGCTTTTTATGAACAGTGCGATCGCGAACCGCATCCGAGCTGGTGCTACGGCTCGTTGTTTGGAGCGCGTCCCACCTGGGATGAGCAGCTAGAAATTGTAGATTATTTGTACGAAAGCGCCAGACGCGGCGGTGGCAAAACGGGTGACTGGGTGATTCAAGAGTTTGAGAAAGAAGTGGGGCCAGGCTCCTGGTTTAAGATTGCTCAATACAAAAGCCAGCTAGCAAAATAGGCCGCAGACAACCGTCAGACGCCGTAGATATTATAGATGTTTCTGAACTAACGCCATAGGACAGTGGCTGAAACTGTCTAGCCATAGAATAAGTCAATATTTATACGGAGTACGCTGTAGCTAGAGACTACTTTGACTTTCCACTCTGAATTTCTTTGTAGTTCTAACGCTCATCGCACAACCGTCATCGTCGCCTATGTCTTTTAATCTATCCGGTCATCGCAGCCTTATTCACAGAGGGCTAAAGGCCGGTTTTGGGAGCTTGCTCATCGGCAGTTTGGGCGTTAGTTTGGGCGCTACGAGTGCGTTTGCCCAGCTTTCTGCGCCTACTCGCGAGCAACCTCCTCTAACACTGAGAGAGCTCTTAGAGCGGCTAAATGAGCGCCCAGTGGGGCCTGCTGCAGAGCCGACCGTTACAGAACCGACTGTTATAGAACCGACTGTTGCAATCCCGACCGATCCGGCCACGACGCAGCCTGACGCCTCGACCTCGTTAGAAGGCGCTGAATCGGCTGTAGAGCAGGCGGTGAGTTTGAGATTAGATTTGAGCGATCGCCAGGTTTATGTTCAGCGGGGCGATACCGTAGCAGCGAGTTTCCCGGTCGCGGTGGGTAAGGCCGGGTGGGAAACGCCGACCGGAGAATTTGAGGTATTTGAGCAAATTGTCGAGCCGGGATGGACGAGTCCCTTTGACGGGGAGGTAGTGCCACCAGGATCTAGTGACGGGCCGCTGGGCGCTCGCTGGATTGGCTTTTGGACAGATGGGACGGATGTCATTGGCTTCCACGGCACCCCAAACCGCGAATCTGTGGGGGCAGCCGCCTCTCAT
>JBBSOB010000230.1:0-7987 GCA_038260205.1 Phormidesmidales cyanobacterium | reverse complement strand
AGACATTTCGATGCAGTGCTTGTTGATAGCGTCTACCCCATTCAGCGACCTCTCAAGAGGCGTGGCGAGGAATCCCTGAGCCTTTAGGCCGGGGAGGATGTCAAAAAAGGCTTGTCTTGCCACAACGAACACAGGCGTTTGCGGTATGGTGATCTTAGGCTAAACGACCTCGTTTTTCAGTTCTAAAAACCTCTTTTATTGCTCTTATGACCCTAGCGAAGCCCCACAAAAAAGCCAGACCTCTCAAGCCGGGTGCGGCTAAGCCTGCAAAGGAGCTGTGCAGCGAATGTGGTTTGTGCGATACCTCTTATATTCACTACGTAAAAGATGCCTGCGCGTTTTTGAACCAGCAGATTAGCGGCTTAGAGACAGCGAATCATGGGCGCAGTCGAGATTTGGACAATGAGGACGAGCTGTATTTTGGGGTGCAGCAAAAAATGATGTCGGCCCGGAAGCTAGAGCCGATTGAGGGGGCGCAGTGGACGGGAATTGTGAGTACGCTAGCCATTGAGATGCTGAACCGCGGCTGGGTAGAGGGCGTGGTGTGCGTGCAAAACAGCGAGAAGGATCGCTTTCAGCCGATGCCGGTGATTGCCCGATCTCCTGAAGAAATTCTGGCGGCTAGAGTGAATAAGCCGACGCTCTCTCCTAACCTGTCAATCTTAGATTTGGTTGAACAATCGGGGCTAAAAAAGCTGTTGGTCATTGGCGTGGGCTGTCAGGTTCAGGCGCTGCGAGCGGTGCAGGACAAGCTAGGCATTGAGAAACTGTATGTGCTGGGGATGCCCTGCGTGGACAACGTGACGCGCGATGGGTTGCAGAAATTTTTGGATACGACGAGTTGTTCGCCAGATACCGTAGTGGCTTACGAGTTTATGCAGGATTTTCAGGTGCATTTTAAGCATGAGGATGGCTCTGAGGAGAAGGTGCCGTTTTTTGGCCTAAAGACCAACCAGCTGAAGGATGTGTTTGCGCCGTCTTGTATGAGCTGCTTTGATTACACGAATTCGCTGGCGGATATTGTCGTTGGCTATATGGGCGCGCCGTTTGGCTGGCAGTGGATTGTGGTGCGCAACGATACGGGTGTGCAGATGTTTGAGCTGTTGGATGGGCTGATTGAGACGGAGGCGGTGATGAGTAAGGGCGATCGCACTCAAGCCGTACAAAACAGTATCCCTGCGTATGACAAAGGCGTAACGCTGCCAATGTGGGCAGCGAAACTAATGGGCGTGGTGATTGAGAAAATTGGCCCCAAAGGGCTAGAGTACGCCAGATTCTCGATTGACTCGCACTTTACGCGGAACTATTTGTATACGCGGCGGAATTATCCTGAGAAGCTAGAGGCTCATGTCCCGGAATATGCGAAGCGCATTGTAGATCAGTACAAGCTGCCTGAGAAATAGGTTGTTGGAATCGCCGAATACCACAAATCTGTCTAAACTCTTTTGAGGCCAAAGAAGAAAGGCTGCTGGATTTCCTTGTAGTCCATGAGTCCTAGAACGGTATGCTCGTTGACCTTTCTAAATATGTCGTGGATGGCCAGGTGGTCGTAGATCATGGTGGCGCTGAGCTTGCCTCTATGCTCCATCATGCGTAGTCGAGCCTGACTGTTTTTTGTTTTAAGCAGCGAAGCGAGTAGCATGGACGCCGACTTAACGATCCCGTTTTCGGGAATGGGAAGACCTAACGCCAGCTTCATCATTTGCGGATTGGGCGCTACTTTGAAGACTTCTCCACTGCTGCTAGAAAGCAAAAGCGGATGAACGCAATTTGGGGAGATAAATTCTTTGCCGTACCAATTGGCCAAATTTAACAGACCGTCCATCGGGTGATCTGTGGTCACCTCCTGACCTTTCCAGCGTCCCCACATAAAGTCTAGATCGACGGGAGCGAGTGAGTCGAATAGAGCGAGAGCTTCTGGAGTGGTACAGCGTTCGGGCAGAACGGTGCCCGCTTCTAAAAGGGTCATAGCGTTTTGTTCAAAGAATTTATACTATTAGCTTAACAATAGATTACAAATAGATTAATTTGAGAAGAGCTGATCGGGGCCGTCGTGATGGAAGCTTTGATAGTCGTCAGGGGAGAAGGGGGCGGCTTGCCCGCTGTAAACATCTACATAGCCGTCCCCTCCTGATTTGAGAGAGACGATGGCGATGGTTTTGCCATTGCGTTTAAGAACGCCCCAGGTGCTCGGAATCGTGTTGTCGAGAAATTTCCCTTTTAAGGGAGCCGAAAGCTTGGGTAGCTTGCCCGCAAAAAGCTGTTCTACTGCGTCAACTTCTTCAGTTTCTGGAAAGGCCGTATACAGTTCTGGCGAAAATGCCGTTTTACCGCTGCCGTTGGCTCTAATGCTGCTTGGGCCAATGAGTTCATATTTGTAAGGGGCTTGGTCGGCTCTAACTAGAATAGTGGTGTAGGGAGAATCGGGAAAGGAGGTGCGAATCGCTTGAAAAAGTTTGCTGGTGTTGCCTAGCTGTCCCTGTTCGGCCAGGGTGTTGTTTTCTAATCCTTCTAGAATAGGCGGTGTAAAAAGACTCAGGATTTCTGGCGCGGCCTGGTTGAGTTCTATCTGGGCCTGATTAAAGTTTTCTCGGCTTTCTTGTTTGGCAACTCGAGCGCGTACTTGGTTCGTGATTTGTAGTCCGCCGATGATGAGGGCGATCGCTACTATCACCGCCAAAATACTTCGGCTGATTCTTCTTTTAATCTGCCTAGAGATAGCGTAGTCGGGGAGTTGCGCTCGGCTAGCGCTAGATTCTGCAATCAGAGCTAGGCTAAGCAGTACGTTCATCACCACAATGACAAATGCGATGATGCCGCCTGCTACGAGTAGCGATCGCAAAATTAAGCTCAGGGCATCGGGTAGAATGTCCCACTGCAAAAATTCGTCTACCACCCATAGGACAATGCCAAAGCATGAGAGTGCGAGGATGAATATGGCTAAATTGGTGAGCAGGCGGAGTAAAAAACGGTGGCTCATAGCTCGATTGAGGAAGGGTAGGCCGATTCTACTCGCTTGTGATAAAAGCGGGTTTGGCAATTGTCCAGCCGTTAATCTGGTTTTTTGGGAATGGGCGATCGCTGTTTAGATCTCAAGGCGGTGTTAATAGCCGAGTATGCCGTAAACTCTGTTCTATAAACAGAGGCTGTATCGCTACCTGTATCGCTACGGATGTAGGCCGGGCGGTGCGCCGACTATTTTAGCGAGTGCTGTGGGTACAGAACTGGCGCTTTATTGACTTTGAACAAGAGGACTAATTTGATGAAACGACGCAATTTTTTTAGCTTTATGGGTTTGGGCCTGATAGCGACTTCTTTACCAGTGGCGATCGCTGCTTGTTCTCCAACTGAACCCGCAGAGACCAATAGTGCGGATGTCGATGCGGATGCCGATGTACCTGCTAGCGAGGCGGCAGCAAGAGACGATGGCTTTGCCAAGATTGGCACAGTAGCTGATCTGGATAGCGCTGGATTCTTAGCGAACAAAAACTTTATGGGTAAACAGGTGGTGGTGGTTCGCAACCCGACAGATGCGGCGGCAGTCGTTGCCATGTCTTCTGTCTGCACTCACAGAGGCTGTAGAGTCGATTGGAAAAACACCGAGTTTGTTTGTCCTTGTCATCAGTCCAAATTTAGCGCTGAAGGTCAGGTGCTAGAGGGGCCAGCGACTGAGCCGCTAGCGAAATACGAGGCGATGGTAGAAGGTGATGTTGTTCTAGTTAAGGTGGCTTAACCCGATTAGCTAGGCCGATTGAGAGAGTGCAAGCAGATAAGTTCATGCAAATAAGTTTATGCAGACTAGATTTTAGCTGGACTGTTGTTTTATCCAGTTGATGTCTTTGCTTTGGGTTTTAGGATCTTTTTTGTAAGAGATTGAGACTTCGTATTTTCCTTTAGTCGGCTCATCTTTAAAAATGTTCGTTAGTGACTACATCTCATGCAGCGATTTTGAAGAGATACGCTATCAGAAGATTAAAACAACTTCGATCTTTATGGAAAACGAGGTTGGATTTGTTGAAGGCTACTACTGCTTTCGATAACGGGTTCTGCGCTTTGTAGGGTCTTTCTATCCGTACTGTTGTTTGCTCCAATGACTTTGGGCTGTGACCTTTGGATGGATGTGGGTCTTATACTATGAGCGGACGTTTTATGGCCTTTAAGCTAAGTGTGACCTGCGATGGATAGGTATCCTGGTGAGAAAGATTATTCATATTGACATGGACGCTTTTTATGCGTCGGTGGAACAGCGGGATCAGCTTGAACTGCGCGGTAAGCCGGTTGCTGTAGGGGCATCGCCAGAGCATCGCGGCGTGGTGGTCGCGGCTAGCTACGAGGCGCGGCGGTTTGGTATTCATTCTGCGATGCCGTCTCGCAGTGCGATCGCCCGATGCCCTCACCTAATATTTGTCAAGCCTCGCTTTGCAGTCTATAAGGCGGTGTCGGCTGAAATTAAAAAGATTTTTTTGGACTATACCGATTTGGTGGAACCGCTTTCTTTAGATGAGGCTTATTTGGATGTGACGGTAGATAAGCTAGGGGTTGGCTCGGCAATGGCGATCGCGCAGCAAATCAAACAGCGTATCCAAACTGAGCTAAACCTCACCGCTTCGGCGGGCGTGTCGATTAATAAGTTTTTGGCTAAGATTGCGTCCGACTTGGATAAGCCAAACGGCCTCTCGTTTATTTCGCCAGAGCGAGCAGAAGCGTTTTTAGAACAACTACCCATCGCTGCTTTTCATGGGGTTGGCCCGGCGACGGCTGCGAAGATGAGCGCGCACGGAATAGAAACGGGCGCTGACTTAAAGACTTGGGATAGATCTCGGTTAATGGCGACCTTTGGTAAAGTAGGAGACTATTATTATCGAGTGGTAAGAGCTGAGGACAATCGCCCGGTGAATCCAAATCGGATTCGAAAATCGATTGGGTCTGAACGCAGTTTTTCAAAGGATTTGCGGCAGCGTGAGGAGATGGAAGCGGCGCTGGCAAACATTTCGCAGGAGGTGCATCAGCGGCTGAAGGAGAACCAGCGAACTGGCTATACCATTACGCTAAAGGTGAAGTATGGCAACTACGAGATAATAACGCGCAGCCGCACTTTGGAGAGTTTGATCCAGGAGCCTGAAGAGATTTTGCGCTACGCTCACGATTTGTTGTCTGCTCATCTAGATTTTAGTCGGTCTGTAAGGCTATTGGGAATTACGGTGTCTAATCTGGTCGATCCGCAGTCTTTTGAGCAGCTAACCTTAGATCTGTTAGGCCAGTAGATCTGTTAGGCCAGTAGATCTGTTAGATCAGTAATCAAGGAGACTCGTGATTGCGTTGATCGCTAGCGCTTACAAAGCCGAGACTTTGAGTTCTCTAAACCCAGTGGCGTTGTCTAGAATGCGTTGGAACTGTGTTTGGGGCAGAAGAGCGATCGCCACCTCAAGCGTCGTGTAAACCTCACAGCCATACACAACGTGGCCACCCGTGCATTTTCCCTCAGCGTCTGAAACGCTAATATGAAGATGAACGCCTGCTGCGCTCAGCATTCCAGAGAGCGTCAAGATTTCGTATTTTCCGATTAGCTCCGTAGGATGATCCTGTCCGGCAAACCGCAGGCACACTTTTGATAAACTGCCGACTGCCCCTAGAATGACAGCAGCACTAATCTGCTCTCCTTTAGCTAAGTCTTCTAATTCTTGGCGAACGTCTGAGTGAGGTTTGAGCCTTAGTGCTATAGTCTTCATTAATTATTTGGTCGCTGAAAAAACGTCAACGTGCCCACTGCTTATAACATGGTGACGCGATCGCCGCATATTTCAGAGGCAGGAATATCTAAGGTTTTTATCGTTAACCGTCGATTCTTTTTTGGCTCAACCAGTCTTTAATAGATTTTCGTTTGCGTAGTGCCATTAATCCGACTACGCCTGTCCACCCAGCGATTGAGATATCTGGTGTCGGAACCGCCTTAATGTTTTGAGTCTCAATTGCAGCAGTACCTATTTTTGCTTCAGCCAGCGTACGGGTTGTTGGCCGGTCAAACATCCGTTCGTAGCGGCCCGCAATTTGAGCTGAGATAGTTTCTGTTGTTTGCGCAGCACCTGTGTTATTGGTAGTGTTTAAAAGGGTTAGCGCGATCGCGGGGCTATTAAATATCGAAAGGCTATCTGTGCCACTAGGGGTGCTAATTTCTCCAAACAGCGTCAGATAGTCTAGCTCGTTGAAGATGGCGGTATCTGGGTCAAACGCTAGGACAGAATATTGAACGCCCAAAGATGCGGTAGCAAAGTCTGTGGGCTGCTCTGTTGCGGTCAGCAAATCGATAGTGCCAAAAAAGTCGAAGCTGAACGTCTCTCCGGCGGCAATAGCAAAGCTTCCGATAATGCTCGCTTCGCTCTGGGCCAGAGCGATACTAGAAAAAGCTGGACTGAAGGCTAAATTGCTGATGAGGTTTCCAGCTTGCGGGCTGGGCAGAACTACGAAACGGGCGTCGGCATCGGCGATCGCGTTGGCGCTGCTACCGGTGACGAAGGTATTCGTTTGCGTCGAGCTGTTAATGGAAAAGGGCGCAGTACTGAAGTTATCAAAAGAGAAAACGCCTTGAGAGCCTGCTAGCGTAAAAGCTCTAGCGGGTGAGGCCAAAAGAACGGAGGCAACAGAGAAGGAAAGGGCGGCGGCTCTAGTGCAGTGTGAGCTGTAGCGTGAGGGGATGAAATAAGTCATCTGAGAGCTGAGGATGAATAGAAAGACTGAACTGGCAGCAGTTGTTTAACCCATTCAGTTGGGTTAAACAACTGCTGATAAATGCGACCCCTCTGATTCGCCTCTGATCGGCTGAATCCACCTGATCCATCATTGACTTGACAAATAATCTGCATTCTTAAAGCTGCTTTAGAGCTACCTTTGAAACAATGACGATTATTAAATCTCTGTCTTTAGATGTAGCTAAATATTAAAGACGGTTGATCTATGTCCGACAGGTATTGAGATGTATTCAGCATAAGTTTACAAAACTGTGAAGCTACTGCGCGATCGCTAAATTGCGCGTACTAGCTAAAAATTCTTGTAGTCCTGTTTAAGCCTTATCTATACTGCTAGACCTATCGTTTCTCCATAATTTCCCCTGACCTCTAGTGGCTGATAGTGGCTGATCAGGCCTTTAATTCTGGTTGGTTTATCTCTGATCTGCCTCTCTATCTTCGTTTGCAATCGCCTATTTCTAATGAGCTTAAAAGGTGAAATACAGGTAATTATGACGGAAAAAATACAAATAGAAACTCTGTTTAAAAGTATTAAGCTACGTGCCATATACCTAAATATGTTCTTTAATCGGTATATCAACTCTGTTAGGTATATCAGTAAAAGCGCAAACTGACTTGCTCTCTAAATAGTCTTTATTCTGAAATTTCCTGGCGCTTACTGAAAGATATTTCTGCTCAAATTCAATTACTTGGATGTCGTACTCTCATGCAAAATTTTTGTAGAGAAAACTGGTCGTATGGGTGATCTTAGACGAGGTGCTATAAAACTAGCACAAGACTTATCTCTGCTGTTGCCTCCTCAGGCAGCTAAGCTGTTGACGTCTAATGGCAAAGAGCTACTTTCTCTGATTGCTCAATCTATAGAGATGATGGAATACTCTCTTGGGGAAGAAATTCTGGCTTACACACCGAGTAAATGCACAGACGCCAGTGACTGGGTTGGGGTTGTCTGTGCGGGCCGTATTCGGCTGTTAGTGAGCGATGGCCATAAAGAAATTACAAGTGAGCTATTGGCTGTCGATCAGGGCTTTGGAGGCGATCGCGCGCTAGTAAACAACGCTTTTGCCTACAGAGCGGTTGCTTCGAGTGCAACCGTGCGAGTGGCTAAAATTCCCCTTGCGGTGATGGTATCCGTTTTTAGACAGAACGAGCCGCTGCGAAACTACTGGTTAGAGCAGGCTCAGGTGCGTGAGCGCGCTATCTTTTTTAGAACATTAACGGGGTTGCGATCGCATCCAAGCCGT
>JBBSOB010000229.1:0-7990 GCA_038260205.1 Phormidesmidales cyanobacterium | reverse complement strand
TGCACCAGCGCCAGCGCACTCTCCATCGACGCATCGCGCAGATCTAGGTAATACGCTCCCACCTGTTCGGGCATCAGCATGCCCTTATAGACCATCGTGCGACAGGACGCGCTCGCCACGTACCAGAACAAGTCTAGACCCATACCGCGAATGGCCCGATGGCTGAGCTTGCGCACCACATACAGCTTGCGTTCTAGCGCTAGCTCATCTAGTCCTTCGCCGGAGATAAATGCCTGCTGCACAAAAGGTTCACTCGCCTGCGCGGTCGGCCCTAGCGAAGAATTATCGGTCGGGACATCGCGCCAACCTAAGAAAGTAAGTCCCGCTTCTACAACGGTTTGCTCGAAGATCTGGCGGCTGCGATCGCGAACCTCAGCCTCTGGGCTAGCGTAGATCATCGCCACGCCATACTTACCAACCGCCGGCAGTTCTACCCCTGCCACCTTTTGCAAAAAGCGATGGGGAATTTGAATCAAAATACCTGCTCCGTCGCCGGTATTTGGCTCTGCACCTACCGCCCCTCGGTGATCCAAGTTCAACAGAATGGTTAAGCCCTGTTGAACAATATCGTGAGAGGGTTTGCCCTTCATTTGCACGACGAAGCCCACGCCGCAGGCATCATGTTCGTGTTGAGGATCGTAAAGACCTTGAGCTTCTGGAAAAGATGTCCGAATGCTAGGCATATTTGCAGAGGTAGGGGGTAATGTTGGTAGATTGACTGGAAAGACCCTTCGTCCAGAGAATCCAAAAATGGCGGGTTCTTATTATCTCTTACGTCAAAGAATTGCGCAGAGCGCTTAATAAAAAAACTAGATGCCGTAATAAATAACTAGATGCCGTAATAAATCCACTCAATATTTTACACAGATGGTTGCGCTGCGTACGGATATTAGTTGGAGCATTCAAGCGTTGCGCGGTTTTATCTAGATTTAGAAAATAGAGTTAGAGAACAGCTTTAGCCGCACCCTATTTTTTTCGCTCCATGGCTTTGCCCACGGTTAAGTTTAGCAAATCGCCAATTAACATCACCAGCGAAGTAATCCACAGCCAGAGCAGCAGCACAATAATGGTCGCCACCGCGCCATAAACAAAATTGCCAAAATTAGCCACATATAGCCGAAAAAAGCCGGAGATCACAGCCCAAGAAAACGCGGCCAAAACTGCGCCAGGCATTAACGGTTTACCCGGACTCCACCGGCTAGGGCCAAACCGATAGACAAAGGCAAAGGCCACCGACATAATTCCTAGGGCCAGCGGCCAGCGAAAGAGCCGCCAAATCTCGGATACCCACAGCCCGATTTCGCCAGTGCTACGCATCACCAACTGCTGCACCATTAAGTCGCTAACAAACACCAAGCTAGCAGCCGTAATCACAAGCGCCATCGTGCCAATCGTCAGACCAATAGAAATCAGCCGCGCTTTCCAAAAGGGTCTGCGTTTGCGCAGCGGCACCTGATGCATTTGGTCTAGCGATCGCATAGCCGCACTCATCGCGCCCGATGAAGACCACAGCGCAAAGAGAAAGCTCACCGAAAACAAACCGCGACTCTGACTACCGACGATATTGACTTCAAAGCCATAAATCAGTTCGGGAACGCCCGTAGGTGCAACTTCGCTCAGCCGAGCGGCAAGCGTTGCAAAAGTAGACTTAAGCGGACTGAATAGACCGATGGCAGTAACAAAGGCCAAAATCGCTGGGAAGAGGCCCAGCATAGAGTTATAGGCCATCTCTGAGGCCAAGCTGGGCAGCCTTTGGCGAAAGGTACTGCGCACGACAACTTTAACCGTGTGCCAGTTGAGGTAGCCCAAAAAACGGACGAATTCTATCGGCGAAAAGATCAGCCAAATTTTTTGCAGCGGCTGCTGCTGACGATAGGAGGCGTATACGCGCTTGGAAATAGATCCGTTTTGCGGTCGAGGCGGACGATCCATTGGGCTGCCAGATTGTTGCCACCCATTACGGCGCAATTACTCTACTTGTATAGCGTATATAGCTCATATAACCTACTAGGGCGCATATCCAGGGCGAATATAGCCTACTAGGGCGAAAGGTAGGGTGCGTTGGCACCGCCGCTTCTCAATGGAATCACCTGCCGTCTTTCCTGATAGGGCGGCAATACCTACCTATTTCGCTCGTAGACACCGACTTTAAGACTGAGTAGGGTTCTTTAGAATACAGATACAGAAGTAACCCAAGGGAGGGGTAGAGTCCATGCAACCGAACGACCCGAATAAGTTTACCGAAAAAGCCTGGAGCGCGATCGCCCGCACCCCAGATATTGTTAAGCAGGCCAGCGGACAGCAGCTAGAGCCAGAACACCTAATGCAGGCGCTGCTAGAGCAAGAAGGGCTAGCGGCGAGTATTTTTCAAAAGGCAGGCGTGTCGATTGAGGACTTGCGCGATCGCACCACTGCTTTCATTAACAAACAGCCCAAAGTCAGCGGCACCAACGACTCAGTTTATCTAGGCGGCGACCTTAGCACGCTGCTAGATAGAGCCGACCAATATCGCCAAGACTTTGACGACGACTATATTTCAATTGAACATATTGTGCTGGGCTATGCCCAAGACAAACGCTTTGGCCAAGATTTGCTGAAGGCGTTTGGCCTGACCGAGAAAGATCTAAAGCAAACGATTGAGCAAATTAGAGGAAATCAAAAAGTGACCGACCAGAACCCAGAAGGGAAGTACGAATCGTTAGAAAAATATGGCCGCGATTTGACGGCCTACGCCCGAGAAGGCAAGCTCGACCCGGTAATTGGCCGAGACGATGAGATTCGTCGCACCATTCAGATTCTGTCGCGCCGGACGAAGAATAACCCGGTGCTAATTGGCGAGCCGGGGGTGGGTAAAACCGCGATCGCCGAAGGACTCGCTCAGCGAATTGTACGCGGTGACGTGCCGCAGTCTTTGCAAGATCGCACTTTGATTTCGCTAGATATGGGCGCACTCATTGCCGGTGCAAAATATCGCGGTGAGTTCGAGGAGCGGCTGAAGGCGGTGCTAAAAGAAGTCACCGAATCTAGCGGTCAAGTTGTTTTATTTATTGACGAGATCCATACCGTAGTCGGCGCTGGGGCCACTCAGGGCGCAATGGACGCGGGTAACTTGCTGAAGCCGATGCTGGCTCGCGGCGAGCTGCGCTGCATTGGGGCGACCACGCTAGACGAGTACCGCAAGCACATTGAAAAAGATGCCGCGCTAGAGCGTCGATTCCAGCAGGTGTATATCGATCAGCCTTCGGTAGAAGATACGATCTCCATTTTGCGCGGTCTTAAAGAGCGGTACGAAGTTCACCACGGGGTGCAAATTTCCGACAGTGCGCTGGTAGCAGCGGCGACCTTGTCTACTCGCTATATTAGCGATCGCTTTCTTCCCGACAAAGCTATTGACTTGATGGACGAAGCCGCCGCCAAGCTCAAAATGGAGATTACCTCCAAGCCCGAAGAGCTAGACGAAGTAGACCGCCGGATTCTTCAGATGGAAATGGAGCGCCTGTCTTTGAAAAAAGAGAGCGATCCGGCGTCTGTAGAGCGGCTAGAAAAGCTAGAGCGAGAGCTAGCCGATCAAAAAGAGGAGCAGGCAGAACTGAGCACTCAGTGGGAAGCTGAAAAAAGCACCATTGCCCAAGTGCAGACCATCAAAGAAGAGATTGATCGGGTCAACGTAGAAATTGAGCAGGCCGAGCGAGCCACTGAGCTGAGCCAAGCCGCTGAGCTGAAGTTTGGCAAATTGCCGGAGCTACAAGCAAAGTTAGCGGAGGCAGAGCAAGCTTTAACGACCTCACAGATTTCTGGCAAGACGTTGCTGCGCGAAGAAGTTACCGAGACTGACATTGCCGAGATTATCTCCAAATGGACGGGCATTCCGCTAAGCAAGCTGGTGGCCTCTGAAATGGAGAAACTGTTGAACCTGGAAAATGAGCTGCACGAGCGGGTAATTGGACAGGATGAGGCGGTAACGGCGGTGGCGGATTCTATTCAGCGATCGCGCGCCGGACTTGCTGATCCCGATCGCCCCATGGCCAGCTTTATCTTCCTTGGCCCTACGGGTGTCGGTAAAACTGAGCTAGGCAAAGCCCTGGCTAGCTACCTGTTTGATACCGAAGACGCGATCGTCCGTATCGACATGTCCGAGTACATGGAGAAGCACTCAGTCTCACGGTTAGTCGGAGCGCCTCCAGGCTACGTGGGCTACGACGAAGGCGGACAGCTCACCGAAGCGATACGCCGCCGACCTTTCTCCGTCATCTTGTTCGACGAAATCGAGAAAGCTCACCCCGACGTATTCAACATTTTGCTGCAAGTGTTAGACGACGGGCGCATCACCGACTCGCAAGGTCGCACAGTAGACTTCACCAATACGATCATTATCATGACGAGCAACATCGGCTCGCAGTTTATTCTCGATATTGCCGGTGACGACGCCAAGTACGACGAAATGAATGCGCGAGTAACCGACGCTTTGCGTGATACTTTCCGCCCCGAGTTCTTGAACCGGATTGATGAAATTATCATCTTCCACGCCTTGCAAAAGTCTCAGCTACGCAACATCGTCAAGATCCAGATCAAACGCTTGGAGCAGCGACTAGCCGAGCGCAAGATGGCGCTAAAGCTATCCGACGAAGCGCTAGACTTTCTGGCGGATGTGGGCTACGACCCCACCTACGGAGCGCGTCCGCTAAAGCGAGCCATTCAGCGCGAAGTAGAAACGCAGATTGCCAAGTCTATTTTGCGCGGTGAGTTCTCCGATGGCGACACCATCTTTGTCGATGTGGAGAATGAGCGGCTGGCGTTCAAGCGCTTGCCTGCTGAGCTGGTGACGATGTAAGAGCAGACGCAATGAGAATCTGAAACTTTTCTGACAGAAGGTTTTGGAACAATCATCAAAATCGCCATTTCTCTGATGCTGTGGATGTATGTTGTCGACAACATGTTATCAATACATGTTGTCGATGTAGAGACACTTCATCAGGGGAAATGGCGAGTCTGTTGTTTGATTTATTGTTTGGGTTGTTGTTTAGCCTGTTTCTTAGCCTGTTGTTTGGTTTGTTGCTTATATCTAGAGCGATCGCTAAACGTCTTATGGAGCAAAAAGTTAGACAAAAAAGTTAGGCAAAAAGGTTAGGCAAGAGGCCGTTTTACAGCTAGCAACAGGCCATCGCCAATGGATAACAGGCTCATGGTCACGCGCTCGTCATCGCGTACTTTTTCGTTTAGAGCGCGAATTTTTTGGGTTCGATTATCCTGAACTTCGGGATCTGCGACTCGTCCGTACCAGAGAGTATTATCTACGGCAATTAGTCCGCCGGGGCGTACGAGCTGCAAGCTACGTTCGTAGTAGTGGTCGTAGTTGCTTTTGTCGGCGTCAATGAAGGCGAAGTCGAAGGTGTTGGTTTCGCCTGCGGCAATCAGATCATCGAGTGTGTCTAAGGCCGGGGCAATGCGAAGATCTATTTTGTGAGCGAGGTTGGCTTTTTTCCAGTATTTGCGGGCGATCGCGCAAAACTCCTCATTCATATCACAAGCGACAATTCGGCCATCTTCAGGCAGCGCCGCCGCCACCGCCAGCGAACTATAGCCCGTAAACACGCCAATTTCTAGCGTCTTTTTGGCTTCCATTAGCTGTACCAGTAGCCCCATAAACTGGCCTTGCTCTGGCGAAATTTGCATCCTGGCCTGCGGATGCTCAGCCGTTTCTTTTCTCAGCTCGGCCAGCACTGCGGACTCGCGCAGCGTTGCCGAAAGCAAATACTCGTGCAGCTTCGGATCTAAGCCTGTGGTTTGATTAGACATTGCTATAGCAGGAGCTAGAGGGAACCGACCAGTGAGATATTAGCTACAGTCTACAGGCTGGCGTAAAGGTTGGCGCGGACTAGGCGGCGCACATTACCCGACGCATCGTTTTCATATTGCCAGGCAAATCGTGACGAATCGCTTGCTCAATTAGAAAGCTTGGCACCGGGAGCAGCGGCGTGGCCGTCACCGAATAGGTAATGATGGTGCCTTGCCCGTAGTCTTCTAACGTCAGGTCGGCGGCAAAATCTGAAAAGTTGCCCTGCTCCAGGCGAAACTGAATTTTTTGGTGGACGGTTTCTATTACCTGAAGATAGATCTCCACCTGGGCCGAAAACATTAAAAAGGCTTTGCGGGCCACCTGATATAGCCGACGCGTCATCGGGTGCGTTTTAGACTGCTTTTTCACTTCTAAAACTTGACTTTGCACGATATCGGGAAAGTAATTTACCCAGTTGCTGTATTCGGTCAGCTTTTGCCAGGTTTGCGATCGCACCAGCGGCACATACATCATGGCCGTCACCGCTGCGCCCGTTCCGATAAGGGTGGTAGAAATTAACACCTCACCCTGTAGAAGCGATCGCTCATCCTGCTGGCTCACAATCTTTTGACCGTTCACTGCCTGACCCGTTCCTGGAGAGCAGGTTCGTTCAGAAACGGCTTGCTTGTTCATGCTCGGTAATGTAGATGGCAAGGTTGCAGTCATATAGGGTGAAGAGATCAGGGTGAAGAGATTAGAGTGAGAAAATCAGGATATAGAGATTAAGGGACAGAGATTAGGGTGAAGAGATGTAGAGTATAGCGATTGCTCAGGCAATTGGCGCTTGGCTAGTCCAGTATGCCTATAATTACGGGCAAGTAAGTTAAGGCTATATCGGGAGCTGGTAAATTTTTGGTGAATATACGCGCAGTAAACTAAGACGTACCTAAAGTTTTCCCGTTTCGCTCTGGAGACGTCCGCCTAGCCGTGAGAGTTCCTACTGAAACTAACTGACTTTCTGGTTAAATTTAGCTGGCTGGCGTACAGGCTAGACCTATTACATATTACGGAATGATCAATATGGCCAGACGATTTAGGCTCAAACCCGGCTCTCAACTGCTGCTATTCCTTATTTGCTTCACTATTGCAGTGTGGGTTCTAAGAGGGCTAACGCTGCTGTCTTTTTTGCCGGGAATTGTGCTCTGGCTACTGATTATTGCTTGCTTGACCGTGTTTTTGGTCAATAGTTTGCGCTCTATGCGTTAGTTTAGATCTGCCCTGGTTTAGACCTGCGTCAATCTAGACCTGCGTCAATCTAGACCGCCAAAAACTTTTGAATAACGTCTCCACTGAGTTCTCTAGCCGCGCCAGAGGCGACGATGCCACCTTTTTGCATGGCGTAGTAGTAGTCGGCCTGCTGAGCGAAGTGCAGATGCTGTTCTACGAGTAGTACAGACACACCGCTAGTCTCAACGATTTGGCGGACTGCGTTTTCAATATCGAGAATGATAGAGGGCTGAATGCCTTCGGTGGGTTCGTCGAGTACGAGCAGTTGAGGGCGACCCATCAGGGCGCGGGCGATCGCCAACTGCTGCTGCTGTCCGCCGCTAAGGTCGCCGCCCATACGAGTCAACATTTCTTTTAGCACGGGAAAAAGCTGAAGGATGTCTTCGGGAATTTCTTTTTTATGGCCAGATCCTTTGGCCTGAGCTTCTAAGCCAATCAGCAGATTCTCTTTCACGGTAAGGCGCGGGATGATCTCTCGGCCTTGAGGGACATAGCCGATGCCAAGCTTGGCTCGTTTGTGAGTGGGTAAGGGCAGGAGCGATCGCCCCTGGTAGCTAATTTGACCGCTGCGAGGCGCGAGTAATCCCATCACGGTTTTGAGCAGGGTGGTTTTGCCAACGCCGTTGCGACCAATAAGGCAAACCATTTTGCCTGGGGGAATGGTCATGTCCACATTGCGCAGAATGTGGCTTTCGCCGTAATAGACGTTGAGATCGGAGACTTTGAGCGTAGGCGCAGTGGGAACCGGCGGTAGGGTCGAAGCGATAGCAGTTTGAATCATGCGTCGGGATCTCCTAAGTACACTTTGATCACTCTGGGGTCGCTCTGAATTTCGTCCATGGTGCCTTCGCAAAGGACGCTGCCTTCGTGCAGGACGGTGACTTGGTTCTGACGGGCGATTTGCCGCACAAATTCCATATCGTGTTC
>JBBSOB010000228.1:0-8032 GCA_038260205.1 Phormidesmidales cyanobacterium | reverse complement strand
TCTAGGTGCTACTCGTCGCCTCCGGTAGTGCCCGTTTCCAGGTCGCTTCCCTCAGCGCTCAACTAATATAACGAGTACCGGGTTAACCTGTCAACTAATTTCGGAAAATAATCCTGGAATCGCTGTAATCCTTGTGTGACAAGGTCTATCACTTTTTCATATCTCGACACATGATAAGCCACGGCTTTGTGCTGTCTGATTTATCAGATTTTGGAGAAGAGATGTTCCGTTTATTTTGAGCCTGATTGGTTCGGTATGGCCTTACTGGTAGGGAGATGACCTTACTGGCGAGGAAACAATAGGAGCGGCAGAACTTGAGCGATCTCACTTTATGCTGATAGTACGTAGTCCTTATCCTTGAAGAACATGCTGCCAGCTTGGATCGTATTAGATGAATTGCTTGCTCGTTGGCTAAAAGAAGATATTGGGCGGGGTGATCAGGCGACGCAGGGACTAGGAAAACTCGTATCGGGAAATGGGCAGGCTTATTGGATTGCAAAGGAAGCAGGCGCGATCGCAGGATTACCGGTTGCTGGTCGCGTGTTTTATCTATTAGAGGCGCAGTTAGACTTTCGAGCGTTAGTTGAAGAGGGGGCTTGGGTTGAGAAAGGAACGCGGGTGGCGGAAATTGACTGTCGGTTGTCTACTTTGCTGACTGGAGAGAGAGTTGCGTTGAATTTGGCGATGCGGCTGAGCGGGATTGCCACCATGACTAAACGATTTGCGGATGAAATTGCTGATTTACCTACGCAGCTTGTGGATACGCGTAAGACGACGCCGGGACTGAGAATACTGGAGAAGCACGCGGCTTTTGTGGGTGGGGCGCAAAATCATCGGATGGGATTGGACGATGGGGTGATGATTAAGGACAACCATATTGCCGCAGCGGGTGGAATCGGGGTGGCGGTGAGTCAGGTGCGAGGGAGAATTCCGTATCCAGTGACGGTGGAGGTGGAAACGGAGAGCTTGGCACAGGTGGCGGAGGCGATCGCTTACAAAGCGGACATCATCATGCTGGACAACATGCCGATAGAGATGATGAAGGAAGCGGTAGGTCTGATTCGAGCCGCAAAGCAGGGGATTAAGATTGAGGCTTCGGGAAATGTTTCGCTAGAAACGATTCGGGCGATCGCTCTGACTGGCGTGGACTACATATCGAGTAGTGCGCCGATTACGCGATCGCCCTGGTTAGATATCAGTATGAGAATTCAGCACTAGTAGAGCCAGCGTCAGCCAGATCTCTGTAAAGACTATATATAGGGATATGTGGCTGCATGTCGCAAAGTTAACTTACTCAATGGAGTCCCGCACAGTTGAACAATTGAACTAGGCTTGATTCATTAGTTTTGGTTTATTTAGCCTTTGGGAGTGGTTGATGAGCAAGCAGCCTATCGTTGTCCAGATCGACATGCTCGATACGGACTATGCCAAGATGGTAGAGGGAGAACCCATCGCGCAAGAGCGTTGGGAGCGGCTAGAGGCATTGGATCCATATACCTTGGATAAGCTGAGAAAGCAGATTAGCCGGTATCGGTATGGACAGCTAGATCAAGAGGGAAAGGACAATATTTTGTGCGATATCGGGCTGACGGTCGAGCTGCTGAATCAAGCTGATATGGAAGACATTAGATATCGGGTGCGAGAAGCTGGCTACTTTTATTTGGCGATTGACGAACGAGAGCAAATCGTTAATTGGCTTAAGGATGAGCTGGCCGTAGACCTTCGGGCAGAGTGATTCAATGCAGAGCAATTCAATACAGAGCAATTTGATGCAGAGTGATTCAATGCAGCGTAATCAGCAGTAGCCTCGAATTAATCTGCGATTTGATTGATGGCAATTTGAACGAAGGTATTAGCAATATCGAAGTCGGTGTCGTGAGCGACCAAAACAATCACCAAGCTCTGATTGGCTCTTCCGTGTGGGTTGGGATAGCAGAAAACACGAAAAGACCCATCGCCAAAGTAGCCCGTTTAATCTAAATGAGTTTTTTTGAGAGTTCAGAGAAAAGTTTCTGCTCTGGGAGCTAACTATTCTGGGTTTTCATCTGAGTTGTCATCCTATTTTCCAGGCGTCGCGGAAAGCGCTGAGACCAGGTTCTCGCGGAAGAGCCATGACAGAACGAGCAGCAAGCGTAGAAAATAGGAACATCCTGTTTATGGCTAATGAATTTTGCAGGGTAGAAGCTTCGTGATTTTTTCATATTTTTTTTCTAATATTTTGGTGATTTATGGCTCCGTCTAGCAAGACCAACCACACCGTCGAGCGATGGATTGAATACTACGCGCGTTTTGGCTATGGAGCGAAAGGCGTTATCTATGGCAGTGCTGGCTTGCTGGCATTGCTAGAAGCTTTAGACCTTAGTAAAGGCGAAACGGTAGGATCTGAGGGCGCGCTCAAGACAATTGGCGCACAGCCTTTTGGTCGGGTAATGCTGGTTGTGCTGGGCATTAGCCTGATGGGATACGTGGTATGGCGGTTTATACAGGCTGTGTTAGACCCAGAGCATAGCGGAACGGATGCGAGTGATATGCTGCGCAGATTTAGCTATGCCTGTAGTGGGTTGGCCTATACAGGTGTCGCATTGACGGCAGAGAAAATATTAGCGGCAGGGTCTTCAGAAGGTGGGAAAACAACGCAGGAGCATGTGCTCGAGCTAATGCGAATGCCGTACGGACGATGGTTAGTGGGCGCTGGCGGACTCACCGTGTTTGGGATTGGCTGCTACTACTTTTATCGGGCGATTAAGGCTGAGTTTCGCAAACGATTTAAGCGTCATAGTATGAGCGATACGGCTAAAACTTGGGCGAATATTGTAGGCCGAGTCGGGATTGCGGCTCGGGGCTTTGTCTATGTCGTGATTGGCTTTTTTGGGATGCGAGCTGCTTGGAGTTTCGATCCTTCCTTAGTGAAAACGACTGAAGATGCCATGGCGGTGTTTAACAATAATCCAACCGATGAGTGGATTCTCGCGACTTTGGGTATAGGATTTATTGCCTACGGCGTCCACATGGGATTTCAGGCGGTTTATCGCAGTATCGATCCGCTGTAGTTGCGTTTGGGCTTATATTTTTTAGCAGCGCTGTCAGATCTTTCTAGCGCCGTAATAATGGTTATCAGCCAGAGACTGCCGATGAGTAATCCGGCAATAACGTCGCTGGGCCAGTGAGCGCCGAGTGCAAGCCGGGCCATGGCAATTAAGCCGATCCAGACTGTGCCGAAAGCGATCGCGATTAATTTCTCTAGCCAGTTCTTTGAGGTGCGAAACCAAAGGTAAAAAATCAGTCCGTACAGGGCGATGGACACAACCATGTGGCCGGAAGGAAAGGAATGCAGGCTAGGGGCGGCTAACCCGTCGGCAATTAAATTGGGGCGATCGCGGCTCCACATTCCCCAGCTCATCCAAACCAACGCAAACTGACCGAGGTAGGCGGCAACGACCGTGGCAGCGATCAGCGGCTTACGAAACCAGGCGGTCAGGGTAGTTAGAGTTAAAAAGACGGGCAGCATTCCGACAAAGTTGCCAGGAGATTCCCAGGTGACGCCCTGAGCAAAGGTGAGGGGATTGCGATCGCGCCAGGCCAACAGCCATTTTTCGTCCCAAGATTGCATCCAGAGACTTTCCCAACCCATGGCGGTGCGAGTCAGCCCATAGGTAACCAGCGCACAAACGCCTAAGCCAATAGCTAGCGTCTTCCACCATTTGTTCCAGGCGGCGGGCGGTACAGATCGGCTATCTTGCCAGAATCGTTGGGCGATCGCTCGAACACTCTGCGGAACCACCGTCTTGGATAGGTACGCCATTTAATTAAACTGTTTTACTACTGCTGACTGCCGACTACCGAATACCGAATACCGACTACCGAATACGACTACCGACTACCGACTACCGACTACTTGCTAGCTAACACATTTTAGACTAGCTAAGGGTGCTGCTAATGCGGCGGAGAAAGCCCTGAAGTCTCTTGCTCTGAGGATTGGCGAGGACTTCGCGAGGGTTGCCCTGCTCTTCGACCTGGCCCTGATTCAAGAAAATCACTCGACTGGCCACTTCGCGGGCGAACTGCATTTCGTGAGTGACTACCACCATCGTCATACCTTCTTTGGCGAGCTGCTGCATAACTTGTAAAACCTCGCCGACTAGCTCTGGGTCTAGGGCGCTAGTGGGTTCGTCAAACAACATGATTTCTGGCTTCATGCAGAGGGCGCGGGCGATCGCAACGCGCTGCTTCTGGCCTCCCGAAAGCTGCTCGGGGTAGACATCGGCCTTAGCGCCTAACCCGACTTTATCCAGATAAAAATGAGCAGTTTCTCTGCTTTCCTCTTTAGATTGTCCTAAAACTTTTTGCGGCGCTAAACACAGATTATCTAGCACAGAAAGATGGGGAAACAGATTGAACTGCTGAAAAACCATGCCAACGTTGGCGCGCAAGGCCAGCAGGTCGCGGCGGCTCAGTTTGGACTGGGCCAAATCAATATTGTTGACGATGAGCTGCCCGCCACTGACCGTCTCTAACCGGTTGAAACATCGCAGCAGCGTGCTTTTGCCACAGCCAGACGAGCCGATAATGGAGACCACCTCCCCCCGGTGAATTTGACAGTCAATGCCGCGCAGCACCTTCAAATCGCCAAACCACTTTTGCAAGTTGCCACAGATGATGGCGGGAGAACTGTCTGCAACGGATGTGTTTGCCATAGAAGTGGGGGAAATAAAAAGAACCAAAATTTAGACAGGAAATGAGCGATCGCCAACTCGCGAAAACTAAGTTGAGATGAATGTTAATTACATTTTTAGATGGCCAAGCGCCAAATTCACCCACTTTGCAACGAAAATTACAACAGCTTGAGTGTGAGACACTTAGTTTTACTATGTTGACGACAAGCATGTTAACGACAAGCACGTTGACGGCAAGCAGCCGCAAGTTGAGATACCTGCGCTGCTATCCATTTTTATCTTTGGTTGTGAGGATTAATTGTAATGAACGTGACGCGCGCTAGATTTTTACGGAATGCGACTGTGGGATTACTAGCGGCAGGTGTCCTGGCAGCTTGTGGCAGTGGCGGCGATACGAATACCTGGACAGTTGGTACAGAGCCAGGTTTTGCGCCATTTGAGACCATGAATGGTGGCCAGCTTGAAGGATTTGATATTGATTTGATGAATGCGGTTGGCGAGAAAGCAGGCAAAACGATTGAGTTCAAAAGTTTGCCCTTCGATAGTTTAATAGCGGCGCTGCAAGGCAATTCAATCGACGCGGCGATTAGCAGCATGACGATTACGCCGGAGCGACAAAAGGCTGTGGATTTTTCCGATCCTTATTTTGATGCCGGATTGGCGATCGCAGTTGCCGCCAATAATACCAAGGTCAAAACTATAGACGATTTGAAAGGCAAGAAAATCGCGGTACAGCTAGGGACAACAGGCGCAAGCACTGCCACCAACATAGAAGGGACAAAAATCACCACCTTCGAATCAGCACCCTTGGCCTTAACGGAACTGTCTAATGGCAACGTGGATGCCGTTATCAACGATGCGCCAGCGACCAAGGCAGCCATTGCTAGTGGCAATATTCCCAACGTCAAAATCGTGGGTGAAGTCCTCACCGACGAGTCCTATGGGATTGCTTTGCCTAAAGGTTCAGAAAACGTGGCGGCGGTTAATTCAGCGATCGCTGAGCTAAAAGCAGACGGCACCTACGACACGATCTATCAAAAATGGTTCGATATGGCTCCGCCTGCAGCCAAATAACTGATTAGGCTACGACCTAGAGAGCGCTGTTGATAAATTTGGAAGAAAGCTAATTCGCAGCGCCACGGCTTACTTTATATGTCACTACCCGGAGGGCTACCTTGGAAAAGTCACTGAGCGCCATGTTTGACGCGCTCCCTGCTCTGCTAGCAGGCGCTTTGATTACGATTCAGCTTACGGCGGCTGCGGTCACGTTTGGCTCGGTCGGAGGCATTTTTTTGGGAGTTGCGCGCCTGTCGAAAATTGCTCCGCTCCGTTGGCTATCCAAAGCCTATATCGAGTTCTTCCGGGGCACACCTTTGCTGGTGCAGCTTTTTATTATTTACTTTGGCATTCCTTCCCTGCTGCAATCTATTGGATTAGGCGGATTTTCGTTCGGGCAGTGGGGATCGGCCGTACTCGGGCTTAGCCTGAACTCAGCCGCTTACTTAGCAGAAATTGTGAGAGGCGGTATTCAGTCTGTAGAAAATGGACAAAAAGAGGCATCCGAGTCTTTAGGGCTAGACTCGAATCAGACCTTGTTCTACGTTATTTTTCCGCAGGCGCTGCGGCGAATGATTCCGCCCCTAGGGAACGAATTCGTAGTTTTGTTGAAAGACACCAGCTTAGTGGCTTTTATCGGATATCAAGAACTACTGCGGCAAGGGCAGTCCATCATTGCTAGAAACTTTCTGCCATTCCAGATTTATTTTGTTGTTGCGCTAATTTATCTAGCGATGACCTTGCTGGCCTCTCAGGCATTTTCCTGGCTAGAGCGAAAAATGAATCCAGCGATATAGCAAGCGGTAATTAGTTAGGGTATCTATGGGTCAGAGCTTTCCGAAGGTGAAGATTATTGCGGTTGGCAAGGTGAAGAAATCTTGGCTAAGAGAAGGCATTGCGCTGTATGCGAAGCGACTGCCTGAAGTCGAGATTCTAGAGATTAAGGACGCTGGGAAAGAGAAGGAAGCTGATAAACTGCTGGGCTTATTGGGTACTCAAGATAGAGTAGTTCTGATGACAGAGTATGGAAAGACTTACGATTCTGTTGCCTTTTCGCAGTGGCTAACAGTAGAGGCGTTTGGGACTTTAGCGTTGTTTATCGGGGGGCCTGAAGGGGTGAGCGATCGCCTAAAAACTTACCCCATGATCAGCCTCTCCAAAATGACATTTCCCCACGAAATAGCGAGGCTTTTATTATTAGAACAACTCTACAGAGCCAAAACAATTCTGCAAAACGGTAGCTACCACAAGTGAGATCATATAGTGAGGCTGCTAGCGTCTTCAACCTTGTCTTAAGGCTCGTCTCAAACCTTGGCTCAAACCTTGCGGTTAGTGCGAATCCATTCTGTTTCAGGCGACTTGATGAATTGGAGATAGACCGGAATCTTCCACAGGACGTAAGCAGGAACGCTGAGCAACGTTCTAAAAGAAATGTCGGATTGGGCAAATTTGATCCAGGCTGAGAACACCGCGATCAATAGAGCCAAGCCCCCGCTATAGCAAACTAGGGTAGAAAGCCATAGACCCGTAGCCATGGAAATGAGCGTGAAGGCTGCGCTGACGGTTAGCCATAGCATCAGCAAAAGGGCTAACGGAGGAACAGACAGATCTAGCGTCAGTGCTAGTAGCTCTAGGCGGTTCTGAAAAATTGCCGAAGATATGAGCTGAGGGCAGTATCGGGCAATCATCTGTAGATGGCCGTGCTCCCACCGGGTGCGCTGAGTTTTGGCATCGGCATCGCAAGGGGGAATAGGGGAGAGGACGGTGACCGCCGGGCAAAGCACAGGAGCCTTGCCTAAAATAGCTAAGTCTAGACCTAGCTTCATGTCTTCTACAATCGAGCTATTGGCCAAATTGATTTTTGCTAGCACGTCCCAGGGGAACGCCATTCCCGTACCCGTAAGGAGACAGGGAAATCCTAGCCGCGCTAATCCTAGCGGTCGCACCAAGTTTTTTACTTTGAAAGAGAACACAGACACCGATTCTTTGAGCGTAGGTCGAACAGGCTGCTCTATTAGATAAACGGCCTGAACCGGGCTTTGCTGCAAAACAGCCTCTGCGGCTAGCCGATGCAAAGATCCCCGGCAAACCCAACAGTCGGCATCGAGAATGATCACGGCCAGCGGCGGTGCGGCGGCTAACAGGCTTAGACCGCAGTCCAACGCGTATCCCTTGCCTTTGCGATCGCTATCTGTCCGCTCAATTACGGTTGCCCCAGCGGCTCTAGCAAGTTCAGCCGTTTTATCGGTACAGTTGTCGGCGACGACAATCAGTCGATCGGCAGGGCGTAATTGAGGTGTTAG
>JBBSOB010000227.1:0-8036 GCA_038260205.1 Phormidesmidales cyanobacterium | reverse complement strand
GTCATTCGTGGCCCTGGGGGGGTGGGTTCTCAGCTCGGCGCAGAGCATTCGCAGCGGCTAGAGGCTTATTTTCAGGCGGTGCCAGGTCTTAAAATTGTGGCTTGCTCGACGCCTCGGAACGCTAAAGGATTACTAAAGGCAGCGATTCGCGACAATAACCCGGTGCTGTTTTTTGAGCATGTGCTGCTTTACTTCAACAAAGAAGATTTGCCAGACGATGAGTACGTGCTGCCTTTGGACAAGGCCGAAATGGTGCGCTCTGGAAAAGACGTGACGATTTTGACCTACTCGCGGATGCGCTATCACGTAATGCAGGCGGTGGAATCGTTGGAGAAAAAAGGCTATGACCCAGAAGTCATTGACCTGATTTCGCTGAAGCCGATTGACTACGACACCATCGGCGACTCTATTCGCAAAACCCACCGGGTGGTGATTGTCGAAGAGTGTATGAGAACTGGCGGTATCGCGGCAGAAATTATTGCTTCGATTAACGACCGCTTTTTTGATGAACTAGATGGCCCGGTCATTCGAATGTCTTCGCAGGATATTCCGACGCCTTATAACAAGACTTTAGAAGATTTAACCATCGTGCAGCCCGCTCAGATTGAAGAAACCGTCGAGAAAATTATGCAGGGTCACCTGTAGGTTGGCAGGCGCTACTCCAAGTCACAATTCATCAAACTTTCTGCCTCAATTGTCACGATTGGGGCAGTTAAGTATTAGGATATGTAACGCATTCGCTGGCGATCGCCGACTCTAAAGGCTGACTCTAAACAGCAACGGTGCCACTTTTTATCAATTATTTTTATGGGCAAGCAACGCTTAATACTCGCTTCGCTGTTGGCGCTGACGATTGCAGCGGTGGTGATAATCGTGCAAATTCCGACGCAGCTAGGACTTGATCTGCGAGGCGGCACCCAGCTAACGATGCAGGTGCAGCCCACCGAGACAGTTCCAGATATTGGCGATCGCGAACTCGCTGCGGTACAGCGCGTCATCGAAAACCGGGTGAACGGTCTGGGCGTTTCGGAAGCTGTTGTGCAAAGTGTCGGGCAAGATCAGCTGTCAATTCAGCTACCAGGCGTGAGCGACCCCGATCAAGCAGAGCGCGTGTTGGGTGGCACCGCACAGCTAGAGTTTCGCAATCAAAAAGCTGGCTCAGAAGCAGAGCTTGGGGCTTTACAGGCGATTTTGACGCAGCAAAAAGCCGATTTTAAGGCCGCTTCGGCGACGGGCGATCTCAATAAGATTGAGGCAAGTCAGCAGGCGATCGCCAAAACGCAGACCGATTTCCTCGCCCTCTTTGAAAAATCCGAACTCACTGGCGATAAGCTAACGGATGCTCGAGCCGCTCCAATGAATGGGCCAGGCAATGCCTGGGAAGTCGTGCTCGACTTTGATCAGGAGGGAGGCGAACTCTTTGCTAAACTCACCCGAGACATCGCTGGTACCGGACGCGGTCTGGGCATCTTTCTCGATAACCAGCTCATTAGTCTGCCTGGCGTAGATGTGAAATTTGCCACAACTGGAATTGTGGGCGGCCAAGCAGTCATTTCGGGCAATTTTACAGCGGAGAGCGCTCGCGATTTAGAAATTCAGCTACGCGGCGGATCGCTGCCACTGCCGGTAGAGATTATAGAAAACCGAACGATAGGCGCAACGCTCGGTCGCGATAGCGTACAGCGCAGTCTCTATGCAGCGATGCTGGGCTTAGTACTCGTGCTGATTTTTATGGCAGTTTACTACCGCCTGCCCGGCGTTATTGCCGATATCGCTCTAGTCATTTACGCGTTGCTAACCTGGGCAGCCTACAACCTGATGGGCGTTACGCTAACGCTGCCGGGCATTGCTGGATTTATTCTCAGCATTGGTATGGCGGTCGATGCGAACGTACTAATTTTTGAGCGGACGCGCGAGGAGCTGCGAGATGGTAAGAGCCTTTACCGTTCCGTAGAATCTGGCTTCTACCGGGCCTTTTCCAGCATTTTAGACAGTAATGTAACGACGGTAATTGCCTGCGCGGCGCTCTTTTTCCTAGGCACGGGGCTAGTTCGAGGATTTGCGCTAACGTTAGCCATTGGCGTTGTTGTCAGTATGTTTACAGCCGTTACCTGTAGTCGAACGCTGATGTTCTTTGCGATTGGGTTTCCTCAGTTTAGAAAGCCCCACCTATTTTGCCCCGGTGTACAGTCTTCGCCTAGAGGAGCTAAATCCGCTCAGCCGTAGCGCCGTCATGAGATTCGTCATGAGATCCATCATGGCTCAATGATTTCTTTTTCAAACCTCCTTTTGCTAAACCTACTGCCTCGTCTATGAAACTCAACGTTATTAAGCAGCGCGTCCTCTGGTGGTTCATCTCCGGAATTGTTATTTTGGTTGGCGTCGCTTCGATGGCTTTTTCCTGGCAGCAGTATGGTGCGCCCATTAAGCCCAGCCTCGATTTTGTAGGTGGCACCCGGCTACAGCTCGCTAGAGATTGCGGCGTACCCAACAACTGCTCCAAGCCAATAGATATTTCGCAGATTCGACAGGTTATTGATGCGCAAGGACTTTCTGGCAGTAGCATTCAGCTGATTGGCGACGATCAGCAGACGATAGTTGTTCGTACGGGCACTCTAGATGTCAACGCGCGCGACGCCCTGCAATCTGGCGTGATTAAGTCGATTGGTTCGATTGATCCGAGTGCGACCAAAATTGACACGGTGGGGCCAGTTTTAGGTAAACAGCTGCTCAAGACCGGGTTGCTGTCTTTGGTGGTCGCGTTTGCGGGAATTGCGGCCTATTTGAGTCTGCGGTTTCAACCAGACTACGCATTGCTAGCAGTTGTGGCCCTGATTCACGATTTGCTGGTGACGTTAGGAATTTTCTCTATTTTGAGCCTGCTGATTGGCTATGAGGCCGACAGCCTCTTTATTGTGGCGCTGCTGACAATTGTAGGTTTTTCTGTAAACGATACGGTCGTCATTTATGATCGCATTCGAGAAACGCTAAAGCTTTATCCCAATCGCTCCATTAACGATGTTGTCGATTCATCTGTAAACGATACGTTGGGGCGCTCTATTAATACGACGCTAACGACAGTGCTTCCGTTGTTTAGTATTGTGCTGTTTGGCGGCGGGTCGCTTAAATTTTTCGCGCTTTCGCTAATTACCGGCTTTATTGCGGGTGCCTATTCTAGTATTTTCATTGCCAGCACTCTTTTGGCCTGGTGGCGCGGCCGTTCTGAAGACGATGGCTATGACAATGACAGCGGCTACGGCGAAAACTACGACGAAACCCGGTCAGCCGATTCTGCGCCAGGGGCTTCTCTCTAACATATGTTTTGTGGCTAGCATGGGTTTTGTGGCTAGTTGCTTGCATGTTGCTATTCTTGCATGTTGCTATTTAGGTTTGTAAGATTTGTACCGTCGGATCAGGGTTTATTAGCGCTTGGTGGCAGTGAGAAAGTTTGGAAGATTCGCAGTTGTCTGACCCGTTAATCGGGAGTACACAAGGTGATGAGGAAGTAGCGCGGGCGATTGAGGCCCTTCGCCAGCAAATGATGCGGGATTGGTGGCGCGTCTGTTTGGGGCTGTGGTTGACGGTAGGACTGCTGAGTCTATGGTGGTTGCGCTCAGATTTTCGAGAGCTGAGCGAATATTTTACCTGGGCGGCGGTGCGCGCCACAATTTACTTTGAGCGAGTGCCCAGTGTTGGACTGATTAGCTGCTTTGCGATTACGTTTGGTTTGCTGTTGAGTGAGAGTCGGCAAATTTTGTTTGGATTGTCGGAGGGCGAGCGATCGCGTCTTCTCGCCCAGCTCAACAAAATCTACGAACAAGGCCCCTCTCATCCGCAGTGGAAAATAATCGCACCTAATAAATAATTGTAAGTTCGGGTTAAGCATATCTCCGGGTTCAACATATCTCCGGTTCAATCTGTCACTGAGGCTTATAGACAGGACAGCAAGCCCTACAAAAAGGGGACTAGACTGGACGGCTTAGTGACGAATAGACTGACAGCGAACTAGCTAATGGCAGACTAATTGACGGCAGGCTAACTGACGATAAACAGAAATCTCAGTCCTAGCGGCAAAGCTAAGAATGAAATTTCTGTATTCTATTCGTATAAGTACGCTTGTTATATCAGCGTTCTTTCGCGAACTTCTTGTCTCTCTACCGTTCGCAAATCTGAGGTTAAGACAACCACTGGCTGCGTTGGTATCAGACTATGCGAACTCTCTTCTCTTAGAACGGTCGCCAGTAAGTCTTCATAAGCTGCGATCGCCTGATTAAACGAGTAGTGCCTAATAGAAAACTGCCGTCCGTTATCTCCCATGACTTCGGCCAGATGTGGGTTGTTGTACAGCTTTTGAATGGCGCTAGCAAGTTCAGTCGGGCATTCCGGTTTCACAATAAGGCCGCCATTACTTCTCTCAATGGCTTCGGCAGTAGCACCATCTAGCGGTACAGAAGCAATAATCGGTCGTCCGCTCGCCATGATCACCTGTGTTTTAGAAGGCATATTGAAGCCGACCACCTGCTTCTTCTGCATAATTAACGACACATCTGCCGCTGCTAGCATTTCAGGCAAATCTTCTCGTTTGACAAAAGGAAGCAGTTTTACGTTGTTTATTCCAAGCTGATTGCTCAGGGATTCTAGCTCTGCAAGCTGGCTAGGTTCTCCAACCACAACAAACTGGATGTTGGGATTGTCTTTTAGCCGCTCGGCGGAATGAATGATCGTTCGAACACCTTGAGTGCGAGCGATGTTGCCAGAATACAGAACGACAAATTTGTCCTCTAGTCCATGCACATGCCGAAAAGCGTTGTTTTCTTTCGGTCTAGGGGCAATAAAGTTGATGTCTACCCAGTTGGAGATGCAGACCATCTTTTTGTTTTCGACGCCTTTAGCTTTAAGATTTTTGGCAAAGCTGGGTGTGATGACGCTAATTTTTGTGGCGCTGGCATAGGCAAATTTTTCGAGCTTTTTGAATACCTTAATGGCCAGTGCGTTGCTGAGCAGCCCAGTCTGAATAGCGGCTTCTGGCAGAATATCTTGCAAGCTAAGCACCACGGGGCAGCCGAAGGCTTTTTTGGCGATCGCCACGGGCAAGCAAGCAGGCAGCGATGGACTAGTCGATAATATAATATCTGGTCTCCAACCGCCGATTGCCTTAATTAGGCTCAGGCCAATAAAGCTGCCTTCGAGCAATGCTCGGCCAATCAGTCCAGGTTTAGGCTTAACGGCAACAAAGCAGCGGTCAATTTCTACACCATTGCGCACTTCGCGCTTATAAAGCTGACCTCTGTATCCAGGATAAATCTTGCGCTCGGGGTAGTTGGGCATTGCCGTAACCACTCGAACTTGATGTCCTTTTTTAACTAGCCCCTCTGCTAGCTCTGTCATTAGAGGCGCAATGCCAATAGGCTCGGGGTAGTAGTTATAAGCGTAGAGAAGAACTCGCATGGATGGTGACTCTTTAAGACTGGGCGTTCTTGTTTTTTTAGAAAAGGTAATAGACGGCGACTGTTAAACAAAAATGTGGAAATTACTTACAAAACTCTTCACCTTTAATACTTAGAAGCTAGCTAATTGGGTTACATATATCACTCAGTACGTTTCTGCACGCCAGCCAATCTTTAGAGAGGAAAAGGGTCTGCACTAATTTGCGCTAAGCCAATTTGCACTAAGTTTTTATAAAAAGCGCAGACCAAAACCCCCCTGACTAGTTAATTAACCGTATAATTACGGTTAGGTCAGCACTTTTAGACTGGTCTTATATGACGCTAAGCTCTCTACCACAATCAGGATTTGTACCCGATAGCTGCCGACAACTAGTCTCAAAACCACTGCGCCCGAAGTATTGATTGATACTGTGCGCTTAATCTACTAATTCCCAAAAGCGCGAAAAGAATGTCTAAGCAGTGTACTTATCTTTTAAACTGTCTTTGAATCGCTGTAATCGAAGGTTTGTATAAATAGGGGTGTTTGATGTCTGCTTCTAATCGGCGTTCGTGGGATGCCAATAGGTTTTTAAAAACGCTTAACTATTTTGGTGAAGTGCCCTTTCTGGGGAGCTTTCGCTGGCTACAGCAACTCATGGGTCAACAAACCACATTTACAGGTGTAAATATGAGTGCGCTAGAGACAAAAATAGCTGTTCTAATTTCAACTATTCAAGGCTCAGATTTATCTGAGAGATATCCTTCCAAATCCTGGCAAGACTTACTGAAACAACAACTGCAAGCAAAGTTAGATAAGTCCGTTCACCTTGTCTTTGTAGATGTTGCAGACGGAGCGGTTTCGCGTAAGGAGCTAGCGGATCTGGTGGCCTCTGTAGAGACTATGATCGTGCTGGGAGCTTCCACGCTGTCTACTTTATTAGAGAGCTATGAAAATGTCCTGAGCGAAAGTTCGGATCTTATGGTTGAGCGTCGAGTGTTTGACTTTAGTGAATCTAACGAGATGCTGGCCGCCTGGGGGACGCTGGATGATGTCGTGATGGGTGGGGTGAGCCAGAGCGGGCTGTCTTTAGACGGTCAGGGGCAAGCCGTTTTTGCGGGTAATGTCTCGGTTGAAAATTCGGGTGGGTTTGCTTCTGTACGGACAAAGAATTTTGAGCCTCCTTTTAATTTTTTGGGCTGGGAGGGACTGCGGCTGCGGTTAAAAGGCGATGGGCAGCGGTATAAGTTTATTTTGCGTAACAGCGATGGCTGGGACAGTCCGGCCTATATTTATGGTTTTGATACGGAGCGCGATGGTTGGCTGTCGGTGGATGTGCCGTTTTCTGAAATGGTGCCCACTTTTCGAGCGAAGTCTATGCCCGATGCCCCAAGGCTAGATCCGGCTCAGGTTTATTCTTTTCAGATAATGCTGAGTAAGTTTGAGTACGACCGGCAGCTCAATCCTTGCTTTGAGCCGGGGCCTTTTGCCTTAAGGCTTAGGTCGGTGGATGCCTACCGAAGGCGACAAAATGTGCCCCTAGTTGTGGCGGTAGCGGCGACCGATGGCGCGGCAGCGGGACAAGCAAGTTTAGCTAAGATCGGTGTGGACTACCGTTTGATTGATTTAGAGACGGCAGATTTACAGGCATCAACAGCCGCATCTCTTGCTGAGAAATTGGTTCTGCTGTTGGTCGATGGGGTCAAGACGGATGACTAAAAATCCCTCCATACAAATAAATGCATGAAGGGATTGAGCGCAGGGTAACCCGATGATTACAGCGCCATAAGTCTTGCCTCTAGAGCTTTGACCTTGATATTTAGGTCTTGATATTTAGTAGGAGGGGCGAGGATCTGGACTGGCCTGCATCTGTTGTTTTGCTTTGTTGGCGCTCTTTTTGAGAGCTTCTAACCGACGGATGTAGCGATCGCGCTGCTTTTTCTTAGGCGTTTGCTCAATTAATGTTTTGAGGGCACTGCCCAAGCTTTTATAAGCGTTTGGCAACGTGTAGCCAAAGCGAGTCGCAATGGAGATAGCTTTTTCATCCGCGAAAATGGCTTCGTCTAAAGTTCTTTGACCATTATTGCGCTTATAAAGCCGCCAGCCGGAGACGCTACAAAGCCCTAATGCGAGCAGGAGCAGCAGGCCATCTTGAACCCAGAGTTCTCCAACTGCGCCGCCCAAACCAATCGCCAGTGCGGCCATCTCCCAGCCGTCGCGAGGAATCGTATCGCTCTGAACGCGAGCAACTTCGTGCCAGAACAGCAGGTTACGCTGATCGATGGCAAGTTCTTCCCACTTGGTCAAATCAATTTGAACTTCCACCTGATCGCGGCCTAGCTCTTCGCAGGTAATTAGAGGTGGGCCTACGTCAGTAGCGGGTTCTACCGTTACCCAACTTTGCAGCTCTGGGGGTAGCAGGCTTCTGAGTCGGCGCAGTTCACCAATGTCGGCACGGGGTGAGGCATAACTGGCGTAGGACATAGGTCTAATGTCGGTGAGGATCTGGAGTGGACTGTCTGGGTAAACGATGTGATCTAAGACGACTACCCTTATAGAAAAGGTTATAACATGCTGGCGGGTCGGAAGGGGTTGTCGTAAAACCGTCCTTT
>JBBSOB010000226.1:0-8071 GCA_038260205.1 Phormidesmidales cyanobacterium | reverse complement strand
GGATTACCTTAGGGCTATCTATCAAGACACTAAGCGCGGCCAGGACGATATTCGCGTTCAGCTCTCGCAGAGCTTTCAGAAGTCGATGTTCTGCGTCACCGAAGCGACCGTACGCGGACTGATGCCCTACCCAGCCGATACGCAAGATCCTAAAGAGCAGGTGCTAAACCGCGACTACCTCAGCGGCTGGATGAAACGGCTCTCTGAGTCGAGACTAGACGTGGTGCAAAGAGAGGGTCGCCAGCAGTCCCAAACGCCAGCGTCGCCGCATTAAACCAGCGTCTGCGAAACTACTTGACGCAGCAGCTCAGTCACTTCAGTCGCCATCAGCGCATCTACATAGCGAGATTCTTCATCGGCATCGCCTATCCCTTGGGCCGCAACGAGGGTAAAGCCTAGCGAATAGTGCTGGTAGGCAGCAGTCGGGTCGCTGACGCTTGGACGTGGCAGACTGAACTGAACCAGGGCGCAGTAGGTCAGTTCGGTGCGATCGCGCTCATCACTTCGACCAAACCCACTTTTTGAAATCACCACGGGCGACTTCATCCACTTTCTCAGTCCTAGTGTTTCTAACGCCACATCTGCATAGCGAGCGGTATCCGCGCCCATCGCTTTCACGAGGCTCTCTAGACCATGTGTCTGAATATCGGGAATGCGCGATCGCATCGGCAGTCGCCAGTGCCAGCCTGCCATCGTCATCAGCCGGGTCAAGTCATAGGTAGAGACTAAGTTTTGGCCCCACTCTGGCTGCACGGATGACTTTAGCAACTGTTTTTGGGTAGTTGGCTCCCACAGCTCAGGGTTCTCGATAAAGGCACCTTCGCCGTAGCGACCCTGAAACGTTAGCGATTCATTGCCAGTCAAATCTTGCATCCAACGTTCTAATTGTGCTGGCGTTTCAAACCGCTTAAACATCGCCGCCAGTGCGTTGGAAGTGGCTACTCGGTCATCGTAGGTCATGATGCTTTTGGCCAGCTCGTGAAAGGGAAAATCACCCTCTCCGTCTGCATGGCGAATCCGACAGCGGTCAATTTTCACGTGAGGTGCAATGCGATTCGCCTGAGCGATCGTGTGTAGCAGGGGCACAAACTTGGTGGAACTCCACAGTTGCCGGGGGGCGATCGCCTCTCGACCTAGCCACCAGCTTTGCAATCGCCCATCTCGCACCGTGGAAAGGCAAACGCAGCCCGAAAGCATGTCGGGAGAGAGAAAGTCTAGCCCTGGCTGTATGAGCGGGATGTTGCCCCGGTCGGGATAGGGCAAGTAGCTGCCGTTTGGCTGAATGGACGCGGCCCCTTCTGGATGCTGAAGCCTTGGCACGTAGTCGGCGATTTGATTTTGGTAGGGCGATCGCCCTATTTTTCGATCTAAAAAGGCCAGATGCTCGGCGTCCGACTCAGACTCTTGATTTAGAAACTGAGCAAAAATCGCTGGCCGATCTGGCGCGGCTGCAAGGACTGAATGCTGCTGTTCTGATTCTGCTGGAGCGATCTCCAAAGCCTGACAAAAAAGCGCAGCGACTTCACCTCGGGTAATCGCTTTTTCAGGCATCAAGAACCGAGGCTGATCGAGCGTGGTTAAGACCTTTTGGTCTAAGGCTCGATTCACCGCAGCTCTGGCCTCGTCTGGAATGTTGGCCGCATCTAGAAATTGTTCTGCTAGGGCATCGGTAGGCGCATTCTCCGACTCAAATCCAACCGGTTCGGCGCTCTGCCCAGAAGAAAATCCAGCCATCAGCACTCGCATGGCCTGCGCTCTAGAAACGGTTTGCCCTGGACGAAAGCTGCCGTTGTCGTAGCCGCTGAATAAATCGCGCTCGTTGGCCCAGGCGATCGCCCCACTCGCCCAATATTTGGCCTTTACATCGATAAACTGAGCCGCAGATTGTTTGGCTAACAAATCGGGAAAACCGCGCTGCATCAAGGCCGCAAACTCGGCGCGTGAAACCGTTGCCAGTGGCCGAAAGGTGCCATTGGGATAGCCGTTGATTAGCTTTCGACGGGCCAGCGCTACAATGCACCCTCTGGCCCAATGATGGCCAATATCAGAAAACACGCTCTTTTCCTCTTGTCAAAGATTCTCTCTACAGACACTCTCTTTTTACAGACACTATTTTTCTAAAGACACTATTTTTCTAAAGACACTATCTACAGAGACTAATAGTCATTCCTCAAGGCGGACGGCTGACTCAACCCATGGCCTTGCTGGTGAAGCGTCCATTTGTCGATGCTTTTCCCCTGTCTCTCGGTAGCCATTATCACACTCCACCTAGAATTCTATGCCCGAAGCCGGAAATTTAGATTAGGCTCGAAGGATATGCTCACTGGCAACCGTCTCAATCTATGACTCAGCTTGCACCTTCTCGCCAACCAGATCCCAAAAGCTCTGTAGCCCCAGATACAGCCCAAAATGCTGATTCTGCGGCGATCGCGACCCCGACTGCCTCATCCTCTCAAACGGCGGTACTCGATATAGAAGGCATGATGTGTGCGGGCTGCGTCAGCACGATAGAAAAGAAATTGGCGCAGTGCGAAGGTGTGATGGCGGCGACGGTGAATTTGGTCACCGAGATCGCGGCGATAGAATATACGAATGAGGTTGATCCGAAGGCGATCGCCCAAACCCTCACCGACGCGGGCTACCCTAGCAAGCTTCGCGAAACGCAAAATGCAAATGCCCTTAGCGCCGAAACCGACTGGCTCACTCGCAAAGAAAATGAGCAAAAGAACCAGCGGCAGCAGCTCATTGTGGCCTGTGGGCTGCTTGCGCTCTCTGTCATTGGCCACCTTCAGCATGTAGAAGCGCTGAGTCAGTGGACTCGGATCTGGCAGCAGATTCCGGTGCTAAACACGCTTTGGTTTCACGGCACTTTGGCGACGCTAGTGCTGATCTTTCCAGCTCGACAAATTCTTGTTGAGGGCTTTCAGGGGGCGCGTCGCGGTTCGCCAAATATGAATACGCTGGTTAGTCTGGGCGCTTTGAGTGCTTACACGACTAGCCTAGTCGCGTTAGTATTTCCACAGCTCGGCTGGGAGTGCTTTTTTGATGAGCCGGTGATGCTGCTGAGCTTTATTTTGCTGGGCCGCACCCTGGAGCAAAGGGCGCGATTTCAGGCGGCAGGTTCTTTGCGATCGCTCATTGCGCTTCAGCCCGCTCTCGCCAGGCTGATTCCCGATCCAGACCAGACTCACCAGAGCGCAAACCAGCCCGCTCCAACCGGCGTTCAAGTTCCCGCCGCTCAGGTTCAAGTTGGCGAATGGCTGCGCGTACTGCCTGGCGAGAAGGTGCCAGTCGATGGCGTCATTACCGATGGCAAAACAACGGTGGATGAATCTATGCTCACGGGCGAATCGGTTGCGGTGGCCAAACAAACTGGCGATGAGGTGGTCGCTGGAAGTCTTAATCAGTCTGGGGCGATCGCGCTACGAGTCTCGCGCACGGGGGCAGATACTACGCTGGGCCAAATGATTCAGCTAGTCGAAACCGCGCAAACGCGCAAAGCGCCTATTCAAGGGCTGGCCGACTCCATTTCGGGCTACTTTACCTATGGCGTACTCACCTGCGCAGCGCTGACCTTTTGCTTTTGGTATTTTTGGGGCTATCAAATCTGGCCCGACTTGCTGCTAGGCGTGATGGGGCGATCGCATCATCTGGCGCATATGAGCGATCTGACCACGACCGCAGCCATGCCCGAAATGGCGTCCGCGAGCGCCGGGCGGCTGTTAATGAGTCTGAAGTTGGCGATCGCTGTCGTCGTGGTGGCCTGTCCCTGTGCGCTAGGACTAGCCACGCCCACCGCGATTCTAGTTGGCTCCGGTATCGGCGCTCAAAACGGACTGCTAATTCGCGGCGGCGACATTCTAGAGGCCACTCATGGCCTAGATACCATCGTTTTCGATAAAACAGGCACGCTGACAACGGGACAGCCCCAGCTAACAGAGTGTTTGCCGATCAACGAGTTGGTCGAAAAGTCAGCCGCGGCTGATGATCAGCTATTCGCGCTGAGTTCAGACGAGCTGCTGCAAATAGCGGCCACGGTCGAGAGCGGCACTCGCCACCCCGTAGGAAACGCCATTGAAAAAGCCGCTAAGGAAAAGGCGATCGCCTTACTTCCCGCCCAAAATTTCATGACCGAGGCTGGCTTCGGCATTGCTGCCAACGTTAAGTTATCTTCCTCACAACCTCACGTTGAAAAAGAGCATCGGATCTGCGTTGGCAATGCAGCCTGGATGAATCAGAATAACTGTCAGATCGATCCGTCCTCACAGCAAGCGGCTAGCGCCTTAGAAAAAGCGGGCAAAACGGTGGTTTTCGTGGCGATTGGCAATCAGTTAGGGGGCCTCATTGGAGTTGCCGATGAGCTAAGAGCTGATGCCGTCCAAACTGTGAAAGCGCTGCGATCGCTCGGACTCGCCGTCCAAATTTTAAGTGGAGATAGCATGGCGGCAGCTCAGGCGATCGCCCAACCGCTGAACCTACCGCCTGAGCAAATCCAAGCAGAAATCACACCGCAGGGAAAAGTAAAAGCAATTTCTCAACTGCAAAAAGCGGGCCGCAAAGTGGGCTTAGTCGGTGATGGCATTAACGACGCCCCAGCGCTGGCCCAAGCCGACGTAGGAATTGCGCTCGGTTCGGGCACCGAAGTCGCCATGGAGACCGCCGACATCGTCCTGCTAACCGACCAGCTCTCAACCGTAATCGCGGCCCTTCGGCTCAGCCGCGCTACCTTTAACAAAATCCGCCAAAACCTGGTCTGGGCCTTCACCTACAATCTCATCTGCATTCCGCTAGCCGCCGGAGCCTTTCTGCCTGCCTTTGGTCTTTCGCTCAATCCTGGATTGGCCGGCGGACTCATGGCCCTCAGCTCAGTCACCGTTGTGGTTAACTCACTGCTGCTCAAAGCACAGAAGCTATAGGAAAAAAGCTATAGCACAGAGCTACAGATCCAAAAAAGCTCGACTGTATCTTTCTGCGATACGGTCGAGCCACCTATCTGTTGAAAATTATTTTCTATCTGGTGTCCAGCTACCCTTCTTTTTGCCACTCAGAGCCATGAGGAATACAAATTAGGTTTTCGCCGTAGCTCTGGATCATACCGCCGTGCCGCAGCTTACCCATAAGCCGAGTTACCGTGACTCGAGTAGAGCCAATCGCGCTGCCAATTTGTGCATGCGTTAGCGGAAAAGGCAGGTAGTAGCCCTGCTCGCAGGGTTCGCCATGCTCATCAATCAGCAGGGTTAAAAACCCGAGCAGCCGATCAATCGTGCGGCGTTGACCCAGGGTGCTCAACCACAGCAGCTTACGCTGATGCTGACGACGAAAAGCATCAAGCACTTCCTTTTGAAAATGTGGCCAGGTGTCCAGATCGTTCCAGTAGAGCCAAATCACGGTGGTCTGGTCTACGTGGGCAAAGCTTTGCAGCGTGAAGGGCGGTTGGGCCACTACTTCAAAGGGTTGCCCAGCACCAACAAACCCTAGAAAAGCCTCTTCGGCAGCGACTAGGGGCATCCGCGAAACGCTGCTTTTCTTTCGCGTCGTGGCGCTAACTTGAGCATTGCCTAGCAAACGAACCGATCCTTGTTGAACCAGATAAAGCAAGCCGGGCCTCGCGGGAATCTTTTCGTCTTTGTTAAAAGTGCGGCAGCGGTAATGCTCGCTGGCCCAATCAGAAATACGTTGCCATGCCAAAAAAGGGCGCGTATTATCTGGTTGAGATGAGGGAGACATGTTGTCAAGATTAGAGTTGAACTTATTAGCTGTAGATAGTGTCATTTAACGTATACGAATAGTGGCATAAGTATTGAGCATAAGAACGGGCGAGGCAGTTAACTAGATGTAAATCCTCCGTATTTGTACGGATAGCCTCAGACGAACCGTTTCTCTTGTGTTGAGGGCTTCTTTGCGTATCTTTTGTGCAGCTTGGGGTGGAAGAATCCTTTCCCACTAAGCGATCGCACAGCTACTTAAGGTTTTCATACTAAATCAACAAGCGCAGTGACAAGGTGAAATTTAAGACGAACTTGTAAGTAAGATTAATATAGATTGTTGGGTTTTTTATGATGAAATAGCCTTCTTTATATCTACTTCAGCATTTACTAGGAAAGTCCATACAGAACTAGTTCGAGCTTACCGTAAATTCCCGGATAGATTCTTTGCTAGCGATTGTTTAAAGTGCGACCAACCTCCGTGAAAATCCTGTCATTAAAGAGTGTTTTACTTTATCGAGTAGGTAGGACTTTAGTATGTGATTCGGAAGCGAATGTAATTTGCTTCACAGACTTTTTACAAAAACCTGGAAAAGACGATAGCGGTGGCCGCTCAGGCGGAAACAAAAAAATACTTAATTGGCGAGAAATACCCCTTAGAAAGAAACAGAAGACATCGCAAATTTTGTATGTTTCTCCGTTGCCGCAAACGCTAGTCGCATGTGACCTAGTCACCGCGGGGTCAGACCCTTCAGCCCCCATGCGGGCGATCGCCAATAGATTGAACCAATCTCACTCCAACTTAAGGTTAAAACGGACAAATGAACAGACACTTTGCCCAGATCAAACGCTCTCTATAGAGGCTCAATTGTGGCTTGAGTTCGAGATAGAAACTAAAACCCCCGGCTGGATCGCATTTGACCTGAGCGAAAAAGGGCTTGATCTATGGCTACAGCATCTGCAAACACAGCCGATTTCAGCCTCTAAAACCAATATCGCCAGCCAAAACCGTCAGTCTCTAGCGGCCTCTCCAGCGGTAATAGACGTCCCTATCGTTGAGATGCTCTGGCAAGCACAATACACATACGCCTGCTGCGCTCGCCTCTTGGAAAAGGAGTGCGCTGCCCAGCATCACCGGTCTGGGTCGAGCTGTCTGCGCCAGCGCCAGCGTCATGAGACGAAACAAGCCCTGATCCATGCTCTGGTGGATATGGCAGACAGTCTGTTTTGGATTCCTTATCGGTGGCCAGCTCAACAATACCTATTACTTCTGAAGCATGCAATGCCGCTCTGCCATGCCTTTGAGCGTTTTCACGGCGTCTGTTTGTGCGAATCTAAACGGCCTTACGCAGATTTGAACTCGCAAGAGGTCGCCGAGCGATCGCTGTCGTGGAGCCTGATAAGCGCTACGAAAAATATTCTGAAAGTACTGCTGGAAGTACACTTGGGCGAATTTGCGCCCGACCAACTATAAGGCTTATGAGGCGCTTGTTGACTGAGTATGTGCCAATGCAGCAAATGTCCAGTCAGGATGACAAAGTTAGAGCTATCCCCTATATTTATGGAGTGTGAGGAGCGAACCAGTAAAGGCACCGAGACGAAACACGGCCAGTCGTCGGTGCCTTTTCTGTTTTTAAAAAGTCTGTCTTCTTCAGTCTCTTCGCTTCTATTTTCGCTTCTCGTGATAGCCTATGCGCTATGAATTCACGCGGACATCAGCGGCGCACCAGCTATCGTCTACTGCTCATGATATTGTGGGCGACCCTTTTGCTATTTGCCGTAGAGCTAACGGCAGGTTGGGTGAGTCATTCGCTATGCCTTCTCGCAGAGTCGCTGCATACTTTAATCGACGTTTTTAGTACGCTTTTGGGGCTGACGGCTGTGGCCTCGCCGCAAAGAACGCTCGGCAAAGAAATTTGGGGCCATGGGCGTACAGAAGTCGCTGGAGTGCTGCTACTATCAGCCGCTTTGGGCTTTGCGGGTGTTTCTCTGGTCATTCTGGCAGTAGGTCAGTTTGAAGCTCTTTTGCAAACGAGCCGAGGGGCTTTTTCGGTGACGATTATGCCTGCGTTGGTGGCGCTTATTAGCGTGATGGTTGCCCTGATGCTGGGTGTGGTGACGCTAGCTGCCCGTCAGACCACTTGGAGTATGCGGCCCATCGGCTCGCTGGCTCTAACGTTTAATGTCCAACATATTCTACGAGATGCTTGGCTGACCGGACTGGTACTCATTGGCCTAGTGGCGATCGCAAGAGGCCACCGCTGGGTCGATCCGACGCTGACGTTGGTGCTAGTGGCGAGTTTAGTCGGGAGTCTCTGGCAAATGCTACAGGGCCAGCTACCAATGCTGCTAAGACCTACCGCGAT
>JBBSOB010000225.1:0-8095 GCA_038260205.1 Phormidesmidales cyanobacterium | reverse complement strand
TTCCGAATGCGCGCAGCTACGATACCGTAGTCTTTGGCGATGAAGTGCCCGGCGTGATGACGGCGATCAAGGTAAAGCGGGAGCTTCAGGCTAGAGGGCACAGCAGCCGCGTGGCGATTGTTACCGAGGGCGATACGGCTAAGGGAATTGGCGGCCATTTAGTCAGGGGCGGGTTGGCTTACCTCGATCGCAATCAGGTACCTGCTAAACTGCGATCGCAATATGGCGTGTTTGGTCAGCCCAGCCGTCTCTATCAAGAATTTTTGGCGCTAGCTCAAGTCAAAACCATTGCCCTAAATCACAATATCGCGGCTCGGAATTTTGCGAAAACGCTGCAAAGCAACGGCATTGAAGTTGTGGGCCGAGCCAACTTGGGTTCCGTCAAAACAGCCGGATCTAGTCTTTGCGCATTTACAGCGGGCGATCGCACCTATACAGCCCCTGTGTTTATCGACGCCAGCCAAAGCGGCGAACTAGCCGCCGCCAGCGGCGTAGAAATGATGCAGGGCCTAGAAGCCTTGGGCTTTCCCGACAGCTCCTTGAGTATTGGACTTGTGATCGATCTCTACGACGTTGATATTAGTCAGTTTTCCAAAATGGAATCCGACCTTATTCAGCGCTACTTCGATCCGACCGATACCGCCGCTCAGAAATGGCTAACCGCAGCTAGCGGCAATAACGCCGAGAAGCGGCAAGAGCTGCTAAACAGCCTAGTAGACCATCAACGCCGTGCCAAACTGCTCTATCAAGGCACCTCAGACTCAGCCGACGTTCGCTCTCTAGCCTTTAGCATTTTGGTACATGGCTATCTAGAGCAAGAATACGACATCAAATCATCCGGCTTTTTATTCGACCGGGCCAATATTGCTATCCTCGACGACCGGCTCAGCTTTAACGCGCTGCTGTTTTATGCCAATGCCGCCACCGCTCAGCAGCTCAGCCGGAACGGCGCTAAACCCACAGCGCAAATGCTGGCCGTTGCGAATGAAATCAAAACGATGTTTGAAAAAATTGGGGTGCCTAGAGTAGAGGTCATGGACGAGCTGTACATTCGCAATGCGGGCCAAATTGCGAATCCAGTCGATGAGCTGTCGGCCACGCTCATGGCAGCAGGCGGCATTGATCCAGCCGAAGCGCTAGGCACTTTTGGCTATCATCTAGATGATCGCGGCGGCATTGAAGGCTTAGACGAAAAGGTAGAAGACTCTGTGCTACGACTGTTCGACTTCGATCAGATGCCTGTGTTTAACTACGGATTTCGCCATACGCTGCCCAAAGAACGTAGTAACCTCGCGGTGCTAGGCCCAGCGTCAGGCTTTGGAGGACTCGGCACGACTGCGGGCAGAATTGTTGAGCTAAACGTTAATGTGGGCGAAGGGTTAGCGATCGCCGTTGCCAAATCGGTCGCTGAAGGGCGATCGCTCCAAACCATCACCAACTTCGAAGTCCGTCAGGCTCTGGGCACCACACCGCTCATCTATGGCTACCGCACCGATAGTTTCCGCGCGATCGCCACCTTAGAAAAACGATTTAGAGGCATCGACTACGAGCAGGACTATCTCAAGCAGGCGCAAACGTTTTTTGATGAAAGGAATTACAGCGAAGCAGAACGCACCCTTTCACGCACGCTCTCACTCAATCCTCGCAATGCCAGAGCCTATCAGCTACGCGGTCAGATCCAGTCAGCATCTGGCAACAGCCTCCAGGCCAAGGCTGATTTGGAACAGGCGATCGCGCTTTACACAGCCCAAGGAGATCCTTCTTCAGCAGGCACCACTCAGAGCATTTTGGAAAAGCTCATAAACTAACTCATTTATCAACGTTAAACCGACAACGGCTACGGATATTCTTGCTCAATGATCCGCCTAATTTCCTTGTCCAATCCTGGTATCTTATTAGCTATAACATCCCAAACGATATCGTAATCAGTCCCAAAATACTTGTGAATCAAACGGTCACGCATTCCAGCAAGCGATCGCCACTCAACGGTGTCGTATTTTTGCCGTAGATCACTTGGCAACTGTTTAACAGCTTCTCCAATGATCTCAATACTCCGAACATAAGCTCGCTTCAACGTTTCGTCTTTAACGAACATCGCTTTGTCTAAATCTACAGAGTGAGCCATAATATAGCCCGTTTCGTCGAGAATATGCCGTAGGTACTCACGCACAGTCGGAGACATACTCGACCTCATTTAGGATATACGGGCCAATGTATGGACTAAGAGATTCGACAGTCACTAAATCTACTGATCGGCCGAAAATATTTTCTAAAAAGAACGACAGATGGATAAAGTTGTCAAATGTTTTTTGTTCGGGAATAAAATCAACTAGAACATCAACATCGCTTTGCGCATGAATAGAAACATCCCGCACAAAAGAGCCAAAAACGCCGCAGCGACTGACGCCAAAACGACGGATTGCTCGCTGATGCTTCTGGAGCAGAGAAAATACTTGAGCCTTTGTTTGTACCTGAAATTCTTCCATAATCTATTTAAATCACTCTGACTCGTTTCTATCATAAGCTAACAGCCCCACAGTAATCGCCTCGGATGCGTTTAACCGTTACTACATGGAGATAGTATCAAATCTCACTATCTAGCACGTCTGTAGAATTCAGAGTTTCTTCTATAGCGGCAACTACGGCTATTTTCTCGTCGTACAGCATCACTAGGGGATCTTTAGCTCTAGTCATTGCAGTGTAAAGCCCTGCCCTCTCTTTGAAGTCTAAGTCGCTATCAGACTGACCAACTCCTAGATCGCCTCCGGCAATAATCACAGCGTCGAACTCTACGCCCTTCAGGGCATTCCACGAATCTACTATCGTATACGGTCTGTTGATCACATCTGCGTTCCTATCTTCAGATGTTTTAGGAGCATGATGCCCAACACCAATACGACGGAGTTCCTTGCTAATGTCTTCCCTTAGATCTGATCCCTGCTTCTTTGAATGAGTCAGAACACCTATAGACGAGTGAGGTTCTCTCTAAAGCTCTCTTGACTTGCCTCGCGATTTGTCCGGGCATATCTTCGAGTCTCACTGAAACGAGCAGAGAAAGAACACCAGAGCTTCTAGAAAGCTTCTTCCTCGGTTCGATAATCTTGTTAATTCTCGGACTATTCGACTTCCTATCGATGTCGGTTTTGATTATAGCTGGTTGAATAAATTTCCAAGCTAGTTCAAGAATTTCAGGTGAATTTCTATAATTTAGATCGAAAATCTGAGAACGACCACCAGGAATATTAAGACCTAGACTTGTCCAACGCCAACCGCTTTTCCGTCGATGAGGCTGACCATACACAGATTGAGTATTGTCGTAAGCAAAGAATAAAGAATTGGTTTGACTATTCAATACAGCCAGAAGAGCTTGAAACCATTCGTCGTAGAAATCTTGAGCCTTGTCAACAAGAATAGTCTGGTATCTTATCCCTGAGTTCTTCGCTTTATCCGATAAAGGTTTTTCTAAAATTTTCATTTGAATCGAACTTGTAGTTATACCCAAGACGATAGGTCCATGTATGAAAGGTGCAACACTTTTATTCTCTTCGACGAGGATATTTACAGCATCCAACGTCTGGCCCCCTTTTACGGAGGGTTGCCTCAGTCCACCCTTTCATGAATCGGTTGTAAGTTAGAACAAGAACTGAATCACATCCATCTTCGAGCACTTTCTCAACGCGATTTCTGAGAATCAGTGACTTACCGGAACCTGCAACGCCTCTGACGAGAGCATGACCGGTAGTGCTGAAGGTTTTCGCTCTGTTTTAATCTTCGTCTAGCTATTCTCTGTTTAGTCTTTGCTCAATAGTCTGACGAAAGTCTATCCATTCCATAGCGGGTTCATTGATGAGAGAGTTGTATGCAATTCAATCCTTCAGCAACTCCTACCACCATCAGAGTACTCTTAGCTAGAAGCTATATCTTTCTGAAGAGGCCAATTCAAGTTCGCAATATATTCCATTCCTATACTGCTAGTAATGAGCCTCCAGAATAGGCTCATGGCAAACTGTTAATTTGAGTTTTATTTTTTATGGTAACCAAAACCTACTGGATTACTTCCCACGCTGCGCGATCGCCTGTCTTACATCACGGAGGGTAACCGTCTTTGCATTTTTAGATTGAGCGATCGCGATCGCATCTTGCGCAATCACCTGAATCTCACCGCCAGAAAGCTTAAACGGTTCGGCGATCTCTGCCCAATCCATTTTGTCACTACAGGCAATTCCCGCAAACGCCTGCCGCCAAAGCATCGTACGTTCTGCTCGGTGAGGCAACGGGAGCGTGATTGTAGCATCTATCTGCTGCCGCCAGGAGGCCTTTACCGTATACAAATGACGGCTGCTAAGAATAAGTAGGCCCGACGCCGATTGCCTTTGCTGTAGCCATTTAGCGAGCTGAGCTTTGGGTAAGGTGCTGTTGCGACCAAACCAGACTGAGGCAGATTGCAGCAGCAACACCGGGTAGCGCACCGAGTCTAAAGCCGCCAGCACATCGGCATGATCCGCGCTCTCTATTTGCTTTAGGTCTACCTGACAGAGTGGATGACGCAAGGAGGCAGCGATCGCCTTTGCCGACATCGTTTTACCAGTGCCCGGTGCGCCCACGAGCAGCGCCGTTTTGCCAGTCTTAGCGCGGGTAATAAACCCTGCCGAAACCTGTTGGCTTAGCGTTTGCATCTGCGTTAGTATCGCTGCCGGTAAAATTAATTTGTCCCAGGCAACGCTGGGCTGCACGATTTGGATGGCGCGGGTGACAGAGGTGGGCGCGGGTAAAGCGAGTACGGATTCGGTGGGAGTTGCTAGGCGCTCGAAGAGAACGCGCTGATCGGGTTTTTCAGATAGGAAGTAGTCTACCCAATCTTCGCTGAGCTGAAGGTAGCTGCTGAGCCGGGTGGTGGGGCGAGGAGAGACGTAGCGCAGCACCTTACGCGCGATCAGAGAGTCGGGGCCGGTGAGTTTGGCGCGCGATCGCCGTCTTTCTAAGTCGTTGCGGCACAGCAACCGCAGGGCCAAATCTACCGTCGGCAAATCAGAGGCTGTAGCGCAGTCTTCGCCCGTTTGCAAAAAGTGATAGAGCCGCCCATAGCGCTGATTAATTTCGGGGGCTAGGGCCATCAACAGCAGGTTTTTTTCAAATAGCGTCAGATTTAAGTAATGACGAATCGAGGGGAGCGCCAGCACAATCTCATCTTTGGCACTGACTTGAATACGACTTTCTAGCTGCTGCTGATAGCCGGTCGGCTTACACTGGGTCTTGGCGGGCACTCGGCAGTCGTCATAAGCCGGATTAGGCACAGAGATAACGCCTTTCCACCAGTAGCTGCTAACATTATCAGCCGGAACACTGGCATACTTTTTAACGGCCTTGATCTCCTTGCGCTGCCGAGCGACAGCCAACATCAACAGCCGATCTAACCAGGCTAGCTCGGTCTTCAAATAGGCCCAGTTGTCTGCAAACGGCATTAAATCAACGCCCATTCTCTATCCGCCGAATAAACTCCAAGGGTAAGCCGTCTGTATCGGCCAAAAAAGCAACTTCGTACAGCTCATCGCCGATTTGCTGCTGCTGCGGAGCAAGTAAAACATTGAGCTTGCCGCCTTCCGCTTCTACCTTTTGCTGCAAGTTAGCGAGCCAATCCGGCAAACTCTGAGTGCGATCGCTCAAATCAAACGACAAATGGTAGTAGCCGGTATAGTGCTCATCCACAAAAGCGTCAAAGGCCGGACGCGGTTCAGGCACCTGTATCAGCTCAATGCGGCCATCTATCTGGCCATCTACACCGCGCATCCAGCAGGCCAGCGTCACGCCCGCCGTAAACTGCGTTTCCATCTCAAATCCTAGCTGCTCGTAAAAGGCGATCGCCTGATGAATATCCGCCGTCTTAATAGAAGCGTGGTGCATAGGAGCCATCGACCCTGTGAAAAAGTGGAACAGAAATGCAATGGAACAAAAACATAACAGTAAACGCTCTACCCCCAAAAGAGGCTCTCTCAACGCCTTCTCTAGACATCAACTTTAAGTTAATGTTAAATTTTATACCTAAACATCCGCCTGAGTAGACAGACGGAAACCAGACTCTGATGGACGAATCAACCTTCCTTAATCAGTCTTGCTTAAAGAGTTTTGGCATCGCGAGCTGTTTAGTCAAACATGCGAAGATACCGATATTGAGTGGGCACACCCGGCTCCTTTTCCAAATCAAAATTGATGATTTCCCAGCGCGGTTCTTCTGTTTGAGATTGGCTAAAGGCCACCGGCAGACCGTACAGCTTAGGCACCTTCTCTTTGCCCTGACTGTTCCAGGCCGCACTGTGCTCCAGGTAGGGCATCATGAGCTGCTCGTATCGGCTCGCAATAATCACCTTGGTAGCCCGGAGTCCCTTCGTAAACAATCTGTCTAATTCCTCATGGATTTCGAAGCGAACGCCGTCGGGATGGGTGTGCTGCCGATACCACTGATCTTCCCAGAGCCGCCAGTGTCGGCCCGACTGCACATGGACGAGTTCCTCTGTCTTAGGGTTGGCTTCAAAGGCACCGTGACGAGTGCAAAGATAGCTGTCTGTTAGCAATAGCGCTGGAATCGGTTGACGACAGTGAGGACACTGTATTTCGGGGCCATATATGGGATATTGAGAGGCGGAACCTAGCATTAATCGTATTGATTACCCAATCGTTTTGAACCGTTTTGGAGCCGTTCTTTGCAGGCAAGCCACCGGAAAACCATTGTCGCCATTATAACTTTTGGCTCATAACTTTCAGGCTTCGTTCTTTTTTACGGTAAGTTTTATGGGGTCTAGGTCGGTTAGGTCGTTCAAGTTAGGTCGTTCGAGTTTGTCATTCAGGGTCTGCTATGTCCGCTTCACCCCATTTGCCTCAGCCGCTGACGGTTGCACCGGGTGGTCATTGGCCTGCGCCCGATCTGTCTGAGGCGGCTTTTGTTGCGTCCAATGCGACGGTCATTGGCGATGTGGCAGTAGGCGCAGGCGCTAGCATTTGGTATGGGGCCGTCGTTAGAGGCGATGTAGAAGCTGTGCGGATCGGCGCTTATAGCAATGTGCAAGATGGTGCGGTATTACATGGCGATCCAAATTTGCCGACGGTTTTAGAAGATTATGTGACGGTTGGGCATCGGGCGGTGATTCATAGCGCCCATATTGAGTCGGGCTGCTTAATTGGGATTGGGGCGATTGTGCTAAATGGGGTACGTGTGGGTGCGGGTAGTACGGTCGGAGCGGGGGCGGTGGTGACGAAGGATGTGCCAGCGCGATCGCTCGTCGTCGGGGTGCCGGGTAAATGGGTGCGATCGCTCTCTGAAGCAGAAGCCGCAGACCTGATAGAACATGCTAAAAAGTATCAGCAGCTAGCATTAGTCCATGCGGGTAAAGGAACAGATCTGGGGTTTGCATGAGTGAAGATTTAAAAGCGGTGAGTCGTAAATGCTTTGTAGGGGAGGCGCGGCTGCAATCAAAACTAGAGCAGGTCATAGAGGAAACTCAAACGGCGTTCCCCCAGCTTGCGCCCAACCAAATTGCCGTCACCTGGATTTCCTACGAGCCGCCGTATCGCGTCAATACGGGCGGTGCGATTACCGCTGAGGAATTTTGGCAATATCGACCCCCAGGAGCGAGCTATCGAGGCGTGGAGCTAGTCGATCCAGCGGGTATCGTCGGGTTGTTCTACTTAGTGGCGGCGCATGATTGGCTAGAGCAGGGCATGATTCAGACCTCGCGAGAGACGGAGCGGGCGATCGCCCACTCAATTACAAAATCCAGCCCCGATGCGCTTAGCTACCTAGTAGATATTTTGAGCGGCACGACCAGTGGCCCGTCAATCCCCGCAGGGCCATTTGAGACTTGGAAATCTCAGCGTAATATTGTGAATCGCTATTTTTCGCAGCTAGATTGGCCGGAGCTACGGGCGGTGAATATCAATCAAAAGCTTTGGCACGACGGGCCTTACGGTAGAGAGCGAGACTTTTTGGGCGAGGCGTTAGAACATCGCAATCGGCTCACCACTGAGGCGACGGCTCGGCTATTGCATAGTATTGTGGGTGGGGTTTCGGTAAGTGCTGGGCGATCGCAAAAAATGATGGCGC
>JBBSOB010000224.1:0-8100 GCA_038260205.1 Phormidesmidales cyanobacterium | reverse complement strand
TAGCGAAAAAGCCTCCGAGAAATTCACTCGCTGGAGCCTTAACTACACCGTTCGCAACAAAGCCGTGGCCAGAGCCTGGACGCTAGGCGCATTAGCACTATTCATCTGTGCCATTTTTGCCTTTACGCAAGTTCCGGTTCTGCTCTTTCCCGATCAGGACAGCCGCAACCTCAGCATTAACGTAGAGCTGCCACCCACAACAACGCTTGCTACTTCTCAACAGGTCGCGGATGATGTCGGCGCTGTACTGCGAGAGAAAACTTATTTTGAGAGCGTGATTAAATACGCTGGGCAGCGCAGCAATCTGGTTAGTTCGGGTGAATTGCAGCCCTCAGAGGGAAGTTATTTGGTCGGATTTTCGGCGGTGTTTGTGCCGGAGAGCGATCGCGACCAAATCTCATACAAATATCTCGACGGCTTACGCACAGAAGTCAGTCAGGTCGTACAGCAATATCCAGGCGCAAACCTAGTTATCAACAGCCAAAGTGCCACCGGCAGCGGCGATCCGATCCAGGTTGAGCTATCGGGCGATGACCTGACCCAGCTCAGACAGATCTCCGCAGAGGTGCAGCAAGCGCTCCGACAAATTTCAGGCACCTCCGACGTGCGAGACAATTTAGGTGCTTTACAACCCGACTTGCAGCTCATCCCCAAACGCGAAGCCTTAGACTTTTACGGACTCACCGCCGAAGAGGTAACCACTCAAGCTCGCTACTATACCAACGCTGTGGATGTAGGAGACTTTGGCATTAGCGGTAATCAAGAAGACCTAGAAATTCGACTGAGCACCGCTTGGCCTTCTCGCAATGGCGAAGTCGGTGGCCCCACTCGCCGCGATGAGCTAAATCTGGTTCGCTTTTTTGGCACTAATTCGGGTAACGAGGTGATTCCGGTTGGCGCGGTGGTAGAACCGGTGCAGCGAGAGTCGGCGCTATCGATCACCCATCGAGGGGGCGATCGCACCGTCACCATTCTCTCCAAAAACACCAGCCGCACCAGCGGTGAAATTCTTGTCGATTTAGAAACAAAACTCCAAGCCATGCAGCCGTCTTGGCCCGATGGCTATAGCTACAGCTTTGGCGGCGAAAGTGCAGACCAGGCCGAAACCTTTGGCTCAGCGGGTCAAGCCTTGGGCTTAGCGATCTTCCTAGTATTTGCAGTATTAGTGCTACAGCTTGGCTCCTTTGTTCAGCCGTTTATTATCCTAATCACGATTCCGCTAGCGCTGATTGGAACCTTCACGGGTTCATTCCTTGCCTGGATTCCCTTCTCCTTTACCACCTTTATTGGCGTCATTGCCCTAGTTGGCATTGTCGTCAACAACGCCATTGTGATGGTAGATACTATGAACAGCTATCAAGCAGCAGGAATGACCGTTCGCCGAGCAGCCGCTCATGGCGTCGCCGATCGATTGCGGCCTATTATCACCACCAGCGTCACCACCGTTCTGGGCCTAATTCCGCTGGCCTTCAGCGACCCCACCTGGATGCCGCTATGTAGCGCCATCATCTTTGGTCTGATCGCCGCGACGATCATTGCGCTAGTGGTGGTTCCTTGCCTGTACCTTCAGTTCACGCCCAAAACAGAGAATCCAGAAGTTTCAGCGGTGTAAGCACAAAATAGTAAGAGAATAGGGCGATCGCCTACAAAAACAAAGCCCATGTTTTAATGTTTCAAAGCCCAACGCTTTAAACACCAAAGATAAATTAATTCGAGGGCGAGTTTATGACTCAATACATTCTCTCTTTTGACCAGGGCACAACCAGCTCCCGCGCCATCGTATTCGATCAAAAGGGAGCTGTTCTCTCCATTGCGCAAAAGGAATTCCGGCAAATTTTTCCTCGCTCAGGCTGGGTAGAACACGACGCTACCGAAATTTGGTCAACTCAAATTGGCGTAGCCAACGAAGCCTTGGCGAGCCTGAACATTGCGGCTAGCGACATCGCCGCCATTGGCATCACCAACCAGCGAGAAACCACCGTCCTTTGGGATAGAACAACGGGCAAACCCATTTACAACGCAATTGTTTGGCAAGATCGCCGCACCGCAGATACCTGCGATCAGCTAAAAGCTGCCGGGCAGGAAAAACTCGTTCAAAGCAAAACTGGATTAGTGATTGATGCGTATTTTAGCGGCACCAAAATCAAATGGCTGCTAGACAACGTGTCTGGGGCAAGAGAAAAAGCCAACCGCGGCGAACTCGCCTTTGGCACCATAGATAGCTGGCTAATCTGGAAATTGACCAACGGAGGGCTGCATATCACCGACTCGACCAACGCCTGCCGCACGATGATTTATAACCTTCATACTGGCGAATGGGACGACGAATTGCTAACGCTGCTCGATATTCCTCGTAGCCTGCTTCCCGAAGTTCGCAGCTCTTCCGAAGTTTATGGGCGCACGGCCGAAGGGCTGCTAGGCGCTCAAATTCCCATTGCAGGCATCGGCGGCGACCAGCAAGCAGCGACCTTTGGACAGGTAGCCCTAATGCCGGGCATGGTAAAAAACACCTACGGCACCGGCTGTTTTATGCTGCTGAACACAGGGGAAGAACCGGTTACTTCTAACCACAAGCTCTTAACAACCGTGGCTTGGAATATTAATCATCGCACCACCTACGCCCTAGAAGGCGGCATCTTCATCGCCGGGGCCGTTGTGCAGTGGCTACGAGACGGACTCGGCATTATCAAGCGCAGCGAAGATGTAGAAGCATTAGCTGGCCAGGTAGCGGATGCTGACGGCGTACATTTTGTCCCGGCCTTTGTTGGCCTAGGCGCACCCCACTGGGACAGCTACGCTCGCGGCACCATCACCGGACTCTCTCGCGGATCGACCGCAGCGCATATCGCTCGCGCCGCGCTAGAAAGCATTGCCTATCAAACCGCAGACGTACTCGACGCCATGCGCCAGGACTCGCACATCGAGATTTTAGAGCTGCGAGTAGACGGCGGCGCTTCTTGTAATGACTTATTGATGCAGTTTCAAGCAGACGTATTGGGCATTCCGGTTGTGCGGCCTAAAGTGACTGAAACAACAGCGTTAGGCGCGGCTTACTTAGCGGGTTTGGCCGTCGGCTATTGGGAAAATCAGCAGGCGCTAGTGCAGCTATGGCAAATGGACAAGCGTTTTGAGCCGAATATCAGCGCTGATCAAAGAGCATCCTTGCGCAAAGCTTGGCAGCAGGCCGTTTCACAAACGCTACACAGGGCCGATGGATGAGGAAAATCATGCCTGTATAGTCAAAAATTCTAAAATGGGGAGAGGAGACAGGAACCTCGTTGATACGGTTGTGGTTTAAATTGAATGACACCGATAATGACACCGATTTACTTGTCTGCTGTCGGCGCGATCGCCCCCACATACAACAAAACGGCCTAGAGACTAACTCCAGGCCGCTGATGCTTTTTCCTATGCTTTATTAGCTAGGAACCCTCTCTAAAAGGAGAGTTTAGCCGAGGAGGCCCCAGAAGTGGAGAAAGCCACGACCGGTGAACACTTCGATCATAGCCGCCGAGATGAAGCCAATCATCGCTAGACGACCGTTCCAGATTTCGGCACTAGGGACAAAACCCAAGCGCCAGCTAGTAGCAGGCTCTACGTAAGGCTGTGAAATAGGCGTAGTCAAAGGCGTGGTTACGTTTGTATCTTTCATGTGTAGAAATGTCTCGAAAGGTCAACTGCACTTAATATAACGAGGTGATCTAGAAGCGGAGTCCATCAAAAGGAATAGATAAACAACAAAAAACGTCTCGTATCGTGAGAAACTCTCGCTTTTTGTTGTTTAAACTACAAAACAGCATCAGATTACGCCAAATAACTCTTCACCCGTCGAAGGATGAACCGGAATGGTGTCGTTGAGTTCATCTAGCGTTAGTCCTTTTTTCAGCGCAGGCACCAGCATTTGAACTAAGTCGGCAGCGCCAGGAGCCACTACATGCAAGCTGATAATCTTTTGAGTCTCAGGCTCGACTAAAAATTTGATAAACGCCTCCATGGCGTCGCTCTTAGCCATACCGTACTTTAGCGGCGTAAATGTTTTGCAAATTGTTTCAAAATTCAGCCCCTGCGCCTTAGCCGCTTCCTCCGTTGGCCCTACCATCGCCACTTCAGGGTGCATATAGATTGCCGATGGCACCCAACGATAGTCAATCTTATGAGGATCGCCAAACATTGTTTTAACGGCAGACTTTCCTTCGGCGATCGCTACTGGCGTCAGCATAATGGTATCCGTACAGTCGCCCACCGCAAAAACGTTTTTTGACTCAGTGCGCTTATACTCATCAACAACAACCTTTCCTTGATAGGTCGTTACCCCCGCCGCGTCCAAATTCAGCGTTTCAATATTTGCACTCCGACCCAGCGCGCAAATTACCTGGCTCGCGCTTTCTGTTGTATGGTCGCTCAGAATTACCTTAAAGCTATTGTCGCCCTTCTCAATCTCTTGCAAGCGGGCACTACCCACAATCTTGATCCCATCGTCTTCTAGGATCTGCCGTACGCGTACTTGCACCTGCCCATCAAATCCATTTAAAACATGCGGTTCAGAATCCACCACCGTCACTTCACAGCCGTAGCAGCGAAACACCTGCGCTATCTCTACGCCAATGTAACCGCCCCCTACGATTACCCAGGACTTGGGCAGCGCTGCTAGCTCAAAAATGTCTTTAGAGTCCAGCGCGTACGCTATTCCAGGCAAATCCGGCATGCTGGGCCTCGACCCGACTGCTAACAGAACAAACTCAGCGCTCACCTGCCGACCGTCCACCGTTAGCGTATGCTCGTCTATAAACTTAGCTTCACCCCTCAACAGATCTATGCCTTCTAGCCCTTCAATCTGGCTCTCGCGAACCGATTGCACATGGCTATCCATCGCCTGCTTAAATTTCTGCCAATCAAACTTAGGAGAATCGCCCCCACACCAGCCATAGTCACCCGAGATTTTCTGAGACTTGGCAAACTCTGCCGCATAGATCATTAGCTTGGTAGGGATACAGCCTCGATTTACGCAGGTGCCGCCAACCGCGTTTTTTTCTGCGATCGCCACCCGCTTGCCCAAATCGCGAGCCGTCCGCGACGCCGATAGTCCCCCAGAGCCAGCACCCACTACCACCAAGTCATAATCGTATTTCGTCATACTGCTTTTGAAAACTATTTCGCTTACATATTCGTACCTAACAAGGTAGGTCAGCGATCCGAACCCATCCCTCTGTCGCCAGAGATAGACCCAACCCCGCTCACAGCCGTACGCTCTCTCCTTTTAATTCACCGCGCTAAACGACGAAATGAACGATCAAAAACCGACCCTCGATTCAAACTCCACGTTCTCTAGATTGGGCAGCTACATCTATCGCCACCGAATCTGGACGCTGATTATCTGGGCCGCGTTTACTCTAGTTAGCCTGTTCTGTGCGCCACTGCTAGAAAATGCCCTGCAAGAAATCAAAGTTGTCGATGAGACAGGGGCCGCTAATAGCACCGAACTGCTCATACAAGAAGCTTTTGACGTTAATCCCGACGCGCTGACCATCGTGTTTCAACCGGCAACGGACACATCGAACCTCGACGCCCAAGCCAAAATTGACGCAACCCTAGCGTCTATTCGCAGCCTGCCAGCGGTTACCTCTATTGCGACGCCCGCCGAACACTCCGAATATATTAGCGGCAACGGCCAAACCCAATACAGCATCATCAACCTAAAATCAACTAACGCCAAGACTATCGATCAAATCGAACAGGTGATTAATCGCGGTGAAGCCAGCGCTACTCAGGGCACCGATCCGACTTTAAAAGTTTATCTAACCGGCAAACCCGCCATCGACCAAGCCGTCCAAAGCATAAGCAAGGCCGATCTTCGCAAAGTAGAACTCGCCGTGCTTCCCATCACTCTGATTGTTCTGGTGCTGGTCTTTGGCTCAATTGTCGCCGCCGCGATGCCTATTGCCATGGGCATTGTCACCGTCTCAGTCACGCTTGGGCTGCTCTATCTCATTACCCAGCGGCTCAGCGTTTCCGTCTTTGCTCTCAATCTCACCAGTATGCTGGGCCTTGGTCTCGGCATCGACTACGCCCTCTTGATCGTCAACCGCTTTCAAAAAGAGCTAGCCGCTCACCCGGTAGAGCAGGCCATTCGCATCACCTCAGATACTGCCGGACGCGCCATCTTCTTTTCTGGCATCACCGTCTGCATCAGCCTATTCGGTTTGGTTCTTTTCCCGATTCGCTTGCTCCAGTCTCTGGGTATCGCAGGCGCAATTGTTGTCTCTCTTTCTGTGCTAACGGCGCTTACCCTCCTCCCTGCTCTGCTCGGCGCGGTGGGTCATGGCATTCATTACGGCAGTCTTTTCTCAGTAGTTAATAAGCAACAGAATTTTTGGAGAAAAATTGCCCGCATCGTTATTCGTCGCAGCGTTCTCTCTACTATCTTGGTTCTCGCGGTGGTTGCTGGACTTACCGCGCCCTTTTTCTCTGCCAAATTTGGCGTAGGCAATGCTGACGTGCTTCCTATTTCCGATCCGGCTAGAGAAGGGGTGGATCAGATTAACCAGGCTTTTGGCCCCGGCGAAACAGCTCCGATTTTGATGATGGTTCAGCCTCGTATCGCTAACGAGCCTCTATTCACGCCTGCTCATATTGCTACCCTATACCGCTTCGTCGATAGCCTACAGCAAGATCCGCGAGTTAATCACGTTCAGAGCATTGTCAACCTCGATCCAACCCTGACTCTCCGAAACTATCAGCAGCTATACGCCAATCCCGATCAGATTCCGCTCCCTAAAGTCGCTGCTGCGTTTAATCAGCTTGCCAACAGAGCAACCACGTTAATTGTGGTAAAAAGCAAAACGGCTCAGCAGTCCGACGCCACTCGCAATTTGGTTCGAGAATTTCGCAACACGAACTTAGAAGACTTAGAGCTTAAAGTCGCCGGGCAGACTGCTGGCGAACTAGATGTCATTACGGCTATCAAACGCCGGTTGCCGCTGGTGCTCGGCCTGATTATGGTGGCCACCTTTATTGCCCTTAGCTTATTGCTGCGATCGCTCATTCTCCCGATCAAAGCCATCATCATGAATTTGCTCTCTATGGGCGCATCTTTCGGCGCACTCGTCTTTATCTTCCAAGACGGCCACTTTCAAAATCTTCTTAATTTTCAGCCCGTTGGCTATATAGATATTTTGCTACCGGTTGTTCTATTTTGCGTTCTATTTGGCCTCAGCATGGACTACGAGGTTTTTCTCCTGACCCGCATTAAAGAATCCTACGACGCGCTAAAGTATAACGGAGAAAATCCTAACAAAAACAACACCGCCAGCGTCATTACAGGACTAGAACAAACCGGACAGCTCATCACCAGCGCCGCCATTCTAGTGATTATTGTCACCAGTGCGTTTGCCTTTACAAGCCTGATTTTTGTCAAAGCGCTAGGGTTGGGCCTGGCGATCGCCATTGCCATAGATACTACCCTCATCCGCATTATCCTCGTCCCCGCTAGCATGAAGCTTATGGGCAGATGGAACTGGTGGACGCCTAATTACAAAGTATAACGGACAAAATATAACGGACAAAGCATAACACGATCATTCAGTCAGTAGCCTCTGACACAAATCGTTCTGGCACAATCTCCGGAACCGAACTCATTACCATTGTTTCTGATCTGGTAAGGGATGCCCTGTTCTTCCAAACACAATCTTCTCAAACACTACATCCCAAGCACTGCATCCCAGATAATACATTAGCTCACCTGAAAAATCGCCATGAAACGTCTCATCGCCAGCTTCCTAACGATTGCTAGTCTGACTACCACGCTGAGCATTGGTCTGACCCAAGGGGCCTCAGCCATACCCAAAAAAGGCTGGGTTTCTACCACCATTGAAGGCGGCGTTGCCAACCTGCGCTCCGGGCCTTCTACCAATACTCCCACTCAGGTCACGGCGGCTAACGGTAGCCCCTTCAGCATCGTTCGCGAACAAAAGGACAGCGCTGGTTACATCTGGTATCAGGTGAGCCTAACGTCTTCGGTAACGCCCACTTCAGACGTTTGGCTACGCTCAGATTTGGTCAGCCTAATTGCCCCAATTGCCGCTCAGCCACAGATTAGCTGCG
>JBBSOB010000223.1:0-8165 GCA_038260205.1 Phormidesmidales cyanobacterium | reverse complement strand
AGTTAACCACATTAACTTTGGACAACAGCTTTCTGATCACACTATCAATCACAATGAACTGGCAACTCTCAATTTGATCGCGGGTAAAAAGGCGCTCTCTTCTACAGCTTATACCGCTGCGATCAGTTATTTAGAAACCGGCATTAGCCTGATTGAAGAAGACACTTGGCAGCATCAGTACAGTCTAGCGCTCAATTTGTATCGAGGTCTTTGTGCGGCGCTGTTAAGTAGTGCGAGTTACGAGGCTCTGAGTACGGTCATTGCAACGGCTCTAGAGAAGATTAGCGATCCGGTTGACCAAGCGGATATCTATGTTATTCAGGTGGTTAAATTTACTTTACAAGGGAACTTTGCAGCGGCTATTAAAGCTGGAATTGGTGGATTGAAAAAACTAGGGTTTGAGATTCCACTGAATAATTTAGCTGACTCGGTGCAAGCAGAATTTACAGCGATCGCTCAACATTTAGAAAATTTCCCAACTGCCACGCTTTTGAACCAACCGACTACGGTCGAACCAGCGATTCAGGCCGCGATTAAACTACTCATCAGCCTGGATCCACCGACTTACATCACCGCTAATGTCGATCTCTATAGATTTTCTTCACTACGAGCGGTTGGGTTATCTATTGAACATGGAAATATTCCTGAATCTATTAAAGCCTATGCAAACTATGGACTCCTATTAGGTCTGATGCAGGGTCGATATCATCAAGGTTATGAGTTCGCAGATTTGGCCGTGCAGCTTAGCTATAAGCTAAACAGTCAGTCGCAGCGATGCAAAGCTAGCCTTTTGCTAGGAGCCTGGATACACGTTTGGGCAAAACCCATCGCTGGCGCTGCGGACATCAACTATCAGGGTTTTTTGGCTGGAATGGAGGCAGGCGAGCCTCAATTTGCCGCATACAACCTATTCGGCAATATTTTTAATCGACTTTTCCAAGGCGAAAATTTGGCAGATGTTGCCAAAGACATCTTAAAATACTGGTCTATCGCCGATAAGATTAAAGACAAGGTGCTGTTGGTAGCGCTAGCGGGCGCTCGCATCTTTACCCACCGGCTCTGTCTCGATCAGGCAGAGGAGGATTCTACCTTTTCTGTCAGTCAAGCTCAGCTCGTCATTCAAAACGGCGAAGCCTCACAAATCTGGTTTACAGTTTGTCTCTACTACATTCTCAGAATGCAGTTAGCCTGTATTACAGAAAATTTTGAGGAAGGGTTAGCGTATTCAACCGCTGCGAGCAAAATTTTAGATGCTGCTGCTGGATTTACAAACTGTAGCGACTACAGCTATTACAGCGCTCTAATTTTACTTAATCTCTATGCTGAGTTATCTCCAGAGGAAAAGACTCAGACGTTGGCACAAGTCGATATCTATCAGCAGTCGCTAGAAACATGGTCAGATAACTGCCCTGAAAACTTTTTGCACAAACATCTACTGGTTCAAGCAGAGCGCTGTCGATGTGCGGGCGAAAAACTAAACGCCATCGACTTGTACGATCTCGCCATTCACAATGCCAGAGAGAATAACTATATTCAAGACGAAGCTCTCGCCAATGAGCTAGCCGCCAAGTTCTTTCTGAGTTGGGGCAAAGATAAAATTGCTGCCGTCTATATGCAAGCGGCTTACTATGGCTATTTTCGCTGGGGCGCACAGGCAAAAACCGATGCGTTAGAACAGCGCTATCCTCACCTGATAGCCCCCATTCTACAAGCCTCAGATCGACCGATAAATCTGCTCGAATCTCAAATGACCATTGCCGCGCCTTCGCTTTATTCGTCTACTCAGACCTCGACAAAAGCCAGTCGTTCAACTGGTCGTTCAACTGGTCGTTCAACTGGTCGCTTAACCAGTCGTTCAACTAGCCGCTCAACTTCCAGCATTAATGAAACGCTAGACTTGTCAGCAACGCTAAGAGCCTCTCAAATACTCTCTAGCACTATTCAACTTGATGAGTTATTGTGCCAGCTCACGACTATTATTTTACAAAACTCAGGCAGCGACTACTGCGCCCTCATCCGTCCGAATGACAAAGGCCATTGGCAGGTAGAGTCGATTGCGACATTAGAGGGAACAACGCTATGCGCAAAGTCATTAGAAAACTCTCCTAACCTACCTAGAAAATTGATTCACTATGTTAAAAATACGCGAACAACCGTGGTGGTTGATAACGGTAAAAGCGAGCTGCCGGTTATCGGTGACTACCTGCGGCAAATCCAGCCTAAGAGCGCGCTGGCTTTGCCTATCTTAAATCAAGGTCGCCTAATTGGCATTCTATATTTAGAGAACAAATCGACCTGCGGCGTTTATCAAAAAGATAAGCTGGTGATGCTGAAGTTTCTATGTATCCAGGTTGCCATTTCATTAGAGAATGCTCAGCTACATAAACTAGAACAAGAAAAAACCAAGCAACTTCAACAAAGCCAGGCTCAGGTGGTGCAGTCAGAAAAAATGTCTGCTTTAGGCAACCTCGTTGCAGGTGTTGCTCATGAGATCAACAATCCGCTTGGTTTTCTCAATGGCAGCCTTAAAAATGCTCAAAACTATTTGAGGGATCTTCAGAGCCAGCTTGAGATGTATCAACAGTATTATCCTGATGCGGTAGAGGCGATCGCAGAAAATGCAGAAGATATCGATCTAGACTTCGTGCGCGAAGATTTTCCCAAACTACTGACCTCTATGCAAGAGGCAACTGACCGAATTAAGGTCATCAGCAACAGTCTTCGCACTTTTTCTCGCGCTGATACTGAACATAAAATCCGCGCCCAGCTTCATGAAGGCATTGAGAGCACGATACTGATCTTGAGGTATCGACTCAAGGCCAACGAAAACCGTCCGGTGATTCAGTTGATTAAGGACTATGGAAAATTGCCCGCCATTGAGTGTTTTCCAGGTCGGCTCAACCAGGTCTTTATGAACTTGTTGGCTAATGCCATTGATGTTTTTGACGAAGCGGCTGAACAATCTTCTTTTGATCAGCTCAAAGATAAGCCTCAAACCATCACGATTAAAACCTCTGTGCATCCAGAGTTAAAGTATGTCGAGATTCGCATTTCTGATAATGGAAAGGGCATGCCAGAGGCTGTTAGAGCGCGGATATTTGACTATTTGTTTACGACCAAAGGAGTGGGAAAGGGCACCGGGTTGGGACTAGCGATCGCACAGCAAATTGTTGTCGAGGCCCACGGCGGCAAAATAGAAGTACGCTCCCAGCTTGGGCAAGGCACCGAGTTTTGCCTTCAACTGCCCCTTTAGCGGCCCCTTTAACTGCCCCTTTAACTGCCCCTTTAAAACCTAGACAATCCGCCTCTCTCTGCTTTTGGTTGCTTCGATAGTAAGAGGTTTTCCATCGACCGTTTACTTATGATGAACGGAACAATCAGCGCTCAAAAGCGGCGCGAGCCAGGGAAAATTATGATGAAAGCTGCTGTTATCTACCGCTATGGTACTCCCGATGTCCTTCAGATAGCAGACATCGAGCGTCCCAAGATCGCACCGGATCAAATGCTGGTGAGAGTGTTTGCTAGCAGCATCAATCCGATTGAGTGGAAAATGCGAAAAGGACAGCTCAAGCTACTCACCGGCAGCCGCTTTCCCATCACGTTGGGGTTCGATGTATCGGGCGCGGTAGTTGAGGTGGGCGAGCAGGTTACGCGGTTTAGTCCGGGCGACTTGATCTACGCCCGCCTGGATCAGCTAACAGGTGGAGCCTACGCGGAATATGCCGCCGTAGCGGAGAACGCAGCAGCGATGAGGCCCACCAATATGACCGACGAAGAGGCAGCGGCGGTGCCCTTGGCCGGGATGACGGCGCTGCAAGCGCTGCGAGATGAAGGTGAGCTTAAGCGCGGACAGTCGGTGCTCATTAACGGGGCTTCGGGGGGCGTTGGCACCTACGCCATTCAACTTGCCAAGGCGCTGGGCGCCGCTCATGTCGTAGGGGTGTGTAGCGGAAAGAATGCAGCGCTGGTAAAAAGCCTGGGTGCAGATTTGGTCATTGACTATACGCAGCAGGATTTTACCCAGACAGCGGCTAAGTACGACCTGGTTTTTGATGCGGTGGGCAACCGTTCGCTCTCGGAGTGCGAGTCTGTTTTGCAACCTCAAGGGATTTATGTCACCACGCAGCCCTATCCCGCCAACTATTTCCAAAGCGCGCTTTCTCTTTTGTGGCCAGGGCAAAAATACAAAGTCATTTTGCTCAAGGCCAAGGCATCAGATTTGGAGTATCTTACGGCGCAGATTGAAGTGGGTCACATCCGTTCGGTCATTGATCGGTGCTACCCGTTAGAGCAGATTGCCGAGGCACATACCTATGCAGAAACGGAGCGTACCGTCGGCAAAAACGTTATTACATTTTCGGAGACCGCCGGATCTTAGGCTAGGGAAACGACCTGACGAAAGAGCTGACCCGCGTAGCCGCCGATTCCTCAGCCGATAAAGTGGTTTTCAAGCGGGCGATGTTACTCTCTTGGGTTTCATATATTTCAACGCACGCTTTCAAAACACAGTCCGGAAAGTTAACCGAAGCAGTTCCTATCCAGGGGCCAGCCACTACTTCTAAGAAAGGATCTCGCTGAATAATCCTTTGAGTGCGCTCTAAAACGCTGTGAATGACGGCAATCGGAGACAGCATGGGAGCGCACCGCTGATGCCAGTCTTCGACCGCTGATGCCAAACGACTAATCGTAATGTAGTGCGTACACTGCTCAATCAAAGGGACTTTCTCTAGTTGAGGCATCCCGCCGACATCTACCAGTACGCAATCACTCAGCATTCGTAAGTTCTCCACTGCTCTGGCATGGTGCCGGTAGTAGTCTGGAATGAGCTTTGCCGTTTCAGGACTCTCGTGAATGCGAAATTCATTGTGGCGGACGAACTGTTTGACCATAGGCGTGTCGGCTTCGTACGTCCAGTTGCCTTCGCCATCCCAGCTTGCTCGGTGTAGGTAGGTTTTGTGGTGGGGTAATGCCTGAATGAGCGCAGCGTGCAAAGTTTTGGAGAAAACGCTTTTGCCGCTGTTGGGTGGCCCGCCGATTAAGATGGCTGGACAAGGAGACTGGTTCTTTTGAATCGGAATGAGATCGCCAATCGCAGGCGCGTTTACTCGACTATGAACAACAACAATGCCTCCCGCAGGCCCGTTGTAACAGCCTATCCAGGGGGCTTTCGCGCATAGCGCTACCAATCGCCCAAATATCCAGTTTGGCATACCGCCATAGAGCACTACTTCGCGAGAAAGATCTAGCGCTGCTGGGAGGGCGATCGCACCTATCTGCTCTGGCAAAATCGACTCCCACGGCACTATCTGCCGAATGCTCAAGGTTTGATAGCGCTGATCCGAACGCCCTAGCTCAATGACTTCGAGTTGCATATTCATGGGCTAAGCGTCGCCTTCGTAAAGAACAGCAGGCAGCTCGATTGTTAGCACCTGCCCTACTTCTATTTGCTGTGAATGGGTGGCGACCACAACTCCACCGCCAGAATGTGCCGCGTCTTGTCCCAGTCGAGGGTCAAAGGTTGCAACCCAGGTGGCTATGTGGCAGGCATGGACGAGATAGGCGTATAGCCAAGTGGGGGCTTTGCCTTCGATCACAACGCCCTGACTCCAGATGATATTGTCTGGAATTACCAGTCCCTTCAGATCTGCTGGGGCGATGATGCCGTTAGGCGCAGTAATGCGAACGTGTAAGTGCTGGTAAGGAATCTCTTCAGTGGTTTTGTGGGAAAGTACAGAAAGGTCGATAGCCGACATGAGGGTGCCAATGACTTCGCTTAGATTTTAATGCGCTAAGGGTAAATAATGCTTGGAAGCGGTCATTTCCAGGCTCAGTCATGATGAGGTTAGCTTTAAGGAGAAAGCGAACATGTTGAGCAGCGTGTGGTCGGAATCTATATACGTGCCGCTATTACAGCAGCTAGTGCGCGGGCCGCTAAAGCAAAACTTACCGCAGGCAGGCAGGCTATGGGTATGGCTTCAGTTGTTGTATGGTGAGCAGCTTCTATCTTTGCCTAGAACCTTTACCTATGCAGACTGCCGAGAAGCCTTATTTACCAGCACTCATCCTAGAGGCGATCGCACTCCAGCTAAACACGATGCTCAATGCCCTTGTCAAAAGTCTTTAGTCGCTTGGCTATTTTTGCCTCAAATGAATGGGACGCAAAAACAGTGGCTAGCCCATAAGCACCAAGCGCAGCAAGAGATAGAGAAATTTCGAGTAGATCTAGCAAAAGTAGGCGCTTTTCCAAACTCATCAGCATCACTGCTGGCATCGCTATTGCATGAGAGCCGACCGTTTGAAGTTTCTCGTCGCACTTTGGCAAGCGATTTAAAGCGGCTGTGCGAACTAGGGTGGCTACAGCAGGCAAGCGAAGGCTATCAGAAGGTGGCGGACTGGCCGGACTATCCCTCTGCGCCTGCGAACGAGCTGACTTTTTTAGTGCAGCCGGACTTGGCGGGAATTGCCGAGAACTTGGCTCAGGAGATTGGCGGACAGCAGCGTTTTTTTGTTCATACGGATTATGTGGTGCCTCAAGATAGCCACGATCGCGTGGAGGACTGGCAGGATGAGCTGCGATCGCACTGGCAGCAATCTTCACCTTCTCCGATACAGCTCACCTATTGGAGCGCGTCTCGGCTAGAGCGTTACGAAGTTGTTGTTTATCCGGTGTGCATTTATTACTATCGGCGCGGGCCGTACCTCTGTGCTTGGGGCCAAGTACCGGGCCAGATGCCGGGTCAGTCTGAGAACTTGGATTGGCGTAACTATCGGTTGGATAGAATTGAGGCGATCGCCCCAATTAGCTGGCAAGCGGCCGCCGTACCCGCCGAACTCAAACAGCGACAGATTGCCCATACGTTGCCCCATCCAGATGAGATTGCGCTGCGGATGGCTGAAGCTTGGGGGTTTGACTACTATCAGCCGGTAAAACAAATGCTGGTTCGCTTTGATGCGGAATGGGATCGGCGCTATATTCGCAATTCTTTGCGGCATCTGACTTTTGAGCGGGTGAGTCAGCAGCAGGGGCGATCGCTGATTCAAACCACGCTTGCGCCCGATCAAGCGGCTCAAATGCTGGCGGCGCTGGCGACTCGCCCTGAGCATAGTGCCTATTACAAGGCGCTCTACCGCCATAATGATCCTAATGTGCGGCAGCGGCTCAGGGCTTGGCGGCCGCATATTGAAGTGATTTTGCCTTGGAGCTTGCGGCAGCGGTTTGCTAGGGAAGTCGCTGAAGAACAACAGTTTTATCAATCATTGACGTAGCCTATCTGATGAACAATATTCAAATGGAATCTGAGCAGAGGCCGGTGGTGCTGGGCGATCGCTTCACAGCGGCTTTGGTGTATGCGGCGCAGCTACATCAGGGGCAGCGGCGGAAGGTGACGGGTGTTCCCTACATTTCTCATTTGCTGGGCGTGGCGGCGCTGGTGATTGAGGATGGGGGGTGTGAGGATAGTGCGATCGCGGCTTTGCTGCATGATGCGGTAGAGGATCAGGGGGGTGAGGCGACTTTGATTGAGATTCGGGCGCGATTTGGTGAGCGGGTGGCTGAGTGGGTTTTGGCCTGTAGTGCTAGACCGATGCGGGTGGGTGAAGATTGGCGATCGCATAAGCAGGAATATTTGCGGCAGGTGCAGCAGGCTCCTTGGGCGGTGCAGCGAATTGTGCTGGCCGATAAGCTGCATAATGGGCGATCGCTGTTGATGAATTTGGCGCTGTTTGGGCCGGGAGTTTGGGATGCGTTTTTGGGCGATCGCGCCGATGTGGTTTGGTTTTATCGGGAGAGCTGTGGGTTGATGGGGGGAGGTGGATGGATGGTGAGGTTGATTGGCGCGGTGAGGGAGCAGTTGGCGCGGATGGATGAAGGGGTTGCTGATAGGAACGATGGCTCACCACGGATCTCACCCAATCGCTGAAACCCGCATTCTTTCGTTGACATCCGTGGTGCCTTATATAGCAAAGGTTTCAGCGGTTTGAATGAATGAATTCAATCGCTGGTACAATGCAAAAACTGACATCCGTGGTTTGGCCTTCTAAAGTCCGCTCTGTGCAAGGTTTTCAAAAGGGGTGTCTTTACCGAGCCATTGAGTTCGGAATAGTTGGAAACCAGGAGGGCGAATATTATTGTTTATACAAACCTCTATTTCCTTTACCGAGCCATT
>JBBSOB010000222.1:0-8178 GCA_038260205.1 Phormidesmidales cyanobacterium | reverse complement strand
GCTAGAATCTCTATTGGCTCAGCGCTTGACACTGACTGGTTGGGTGCGGGTATCGGAGCGGTAGATATGCTCATGAGTCATCCAGCAGAAGGGCTAGAAACTAAACTCTACCTCACCTCGCAGAAAATGAAATAGCCCTGGGTGCACATAATCCTTCTAAAGCAGAGACTAAGCTAATGAAACATGCCTCAGGTGTAACCATATACAGTGCCTGTCCCACTGCTCTAACTGCACCTCGTATTCTTTGTGACATCTCAGAATTACCTGGAGAAAATACAATAGGAGCAAGATCATATATTGCTAAGCCTGCACAGTTCTCAACTTCGAGTCCTAACCTGTTAGGCATCACTTGAAATGGACTAGCAAAGTGACAGTAGATCTTAGGTTTGAATGGACTTTTTTCTTGTGGAATGACGAAAGCTGCATGTAAACCTAACTCGCCGCGAAGCTGACCAGCAGTTGCGGGTAAATGCTCAGGTTGATTATAGTCACAATGGTCTAGCCGCAGAAGATCTAGCCCTCTATCTGCGTACTCTGCGCAACGCCGAAGTAGTGGAATCATTCCATCCGGACTTTCGTTAGCGGTACAGATTTCGCGATATGGGATATCAAGCGACAGTTCAATAATTGGATAAGCTAATAAAGTTTCTTGTGTAATATTAAAAGCACCATTTCTTTCAGACGATATGCGCATCTGTCTTATCACTTCAACAGAGCGAGCCGATAAATACTCATGCCACGGGTGCGAAGTCCCATTCGCGCTATCTCCAACAGCAGGAATGAACCGATATGGCCGAGCATGAATCTCAAGAGTAAGATGAAGCTTCTCTACTGGAACTAAAATCTTGCACTTAATCACTCTATCTTCATAGAGAGCAGCCTCGGAGAGTTCTTTATCGTCTACAGAAAGCCAAGGAAGAATTGAATTAATATCTTGCAGCGCTTTCTGATGCGTATACGCTGGGTGACTAAACGTTATACCGTCGCCTTCTAGATAAAGATTTGCAAAGTAGCCTAACTTACGCAATCTTTCGCAACCTTTTCTCGCTAACTCTACTAATTCAGTAGGTAACGGAGGTCCCCATATAAGATTTGCAGTTGCACGTCCAGACTGATGCCTGAGAATCGCCTTTCTAGAAATCTGTTGAGATGTATGCATTCAATGCCACGTAGATATTCAGGTAGACCAGCTTAGGTAGACACGAGTAAGCGGTCTATCTAGTTTTCCTGTTATGAGTTAAAGCTATTTGCTTTATTCGCTAATCTTTCAGCAAAACCGGAAGGCTTTGATAGAAGGCTAGTGTGAGAAAAAATTATTACTCAAGACTGCTTGTGCCACCAGAGAATCAGCCTTTTTGCTGACAGACTACCGCTCCTTTCCTGTTTCCTGTATACCTTGAAAAGGTCGTAGTACAGAACATTTTTAAGCAAAAAAGAGCTAGATGAAGTGATATTAGCCCTTTCCATATCAGACAGCCGTTCTACCATTTGAACTACAGCCCCTTAATGGAGCTGACGGGTCTCGAACCCGCAACTTGCTGTTTTCTTGTCGAACCATAAGGCTATAGCGTCATGGTCTATTTATATTTACCATTGTAGCAAGACAGGTAAAACAAATGTACTCCACATGGAATACATTTGGGTTTGGGACTTGGTGTTTGGACAAACTAGGATATCTTGCTTGAATAGTTCTGTAGATGATTGTACTCTTGGTGCTTGTCGACAATCGACAATTGACAACCAAGAACTCCGCTACACTGGAATGGTTCACCTCTTTTAATGAGTGGGTTCTATGATTTCCTCAGATATTGATGTGAGTAGCACGGCCCCTCAGCTAACTGACCTGATTGAGCGAGCAACTGACAGCCAGGAAATTATCACTCTAAAGTCGGGAGATCAGAAGAAGGCTGTCCTGATAAGTGTGGAAGCCTTCGAGTATCTGGTTGGCTTGAATAAACACAGACACAGTGAGACGATGCCCGCTGATGAGTTTGAGCAGGGATTTCATCAGGCTTTGGTTGAAGCGGGATACGACTCTAGAGAAAAGATTTTAGATTTAGTCCGAGACGTAAAGCGAGAGCTATATGAAGAACGTCAGCAGCAGTAGCGCCCTTGCGACATCAAACTGCTTTACCGTAGCTGCTTGATGCGAATATTTTTGGATACAAACATCTACATTTTAGGTGCGGATGACAAAGAGAGTAGCGAAGGGCAAATTTTAACTTGGCTTGGCTTTCGGCAGAATATTGGTGGCTCGAACGAAGTCATCATCTCACAAGCGTTGATTGACGAAGTTACCCGCGTTGCGAAAAGACTGCGGAATAAAGACTGGAGCGGGGAATTGCTTGGAAAGATTTGCTCAAATTTAAATGTCCGCTACGTACTAATTGATCGGCAGGCATTTGCAACGCTAGAGGCCCAAGCCGTTATTCCGCGAGAGGACATAGGCGTTTATTTAACAGCACAAGCCGGAAAAGCTGATTGCTTTGTTTCCGCTAACCATAAGCTCATTCGGGCACTCGTTCGCGAAACGAAAGAATTTGAATGCCTCACTCCAGAGTCTTTCGTAAGCAAGTATGTACGATGACCCTTTACTATTGCTGCCTGCTAATAGCGTGTGGCTTTGCTAAAAATCGCAGTTGAAGGCGATCGCACATATTTAATGCTCAAGGTGGGCACATGTGCGTGGCAATGCCTTTTACAATGGTGACTCTGTTGTTTTGGGCATTGCTTTTTATTTGCTATGGCGTTTTCTTCGATTACTCGTGCGATCGCACGTACAGCCTTAGGCAAAGAGCTAGTCACTAAACTAGAAAAACAGCAGTCTTTGCAGCTCAGTGGACTGCCGAGGTTTCCTAAAGGATTGGTGGTTTCGGCGCTGGCTCAGCAGCAGAAAAAGCCGATGTTGGCGATCGCCGCCACATTAGAAGAAGCCGGACGCTGGGCGGCGCAGCTAGAAGCGATGGGCTGGGCGACGGTTTCTTTTTACCCAACTTCAGAATCTTCGCCTTACGACGTTTTTGATCAGGAGTCTGAGCTGACCTGGGGACAGCTTCAGGTGCTGTCTGATTTGATTAATGGGAAGGCGGACTTTGCAAATTTGCCGCCGGGATCGAAGCATTTAGGCTCGATGGCGATTGTGGCGACCGAGCGGGCGTTGCAGCCGCATTTACCGCCGGTGGAGGTGTTTCGGCCTTATTGCCTGGAGATTAGTCTGGGGATGGAGCTGAATCTGAAGGGTTTGGCGATTAGCTTGGCAAAGCTCGGCTATGAGAAGGTTCCGACGGTTGAGACCGAAGGGCAGTGGAGTCAGCGGGGGGACATTATTGATGTGTTTCCGGTCGCGGCTGAACTGCCGGTGCGGTTGGAATTGTTTGGCGATGAGCTGGAGCGGCTGCGGGAGTTTGACCCGGCTAATCAGCGATCGCTCGACAAAATAGACAGGCTGCTGCTGACCACGACTGACTACAACCCGATTATTTCAGAAGTGCTCGCTGAAAAAGGCTTGCTCGAAGATCTGCTGCCGCCCGCAGATCAAGAAAGCTTTAGCACGAATAATCAGGTTGAAGGGGTTCGCCGGTTTATGGGCCTCGCGTTCGATCAGCCTGCGTCTTTGCTGGATTATTTGCCGGAAGATACGGTGATTGTGCTGGATGAACCGGCGCAGTGTTTGGCCCATGCGGGGCGCTGGTTGGAAACTGTGGAAGATCACTGGGTAGAAACTAGCGAGCTGCTGGCGAAGTCTGATGACGTGACCCTACCTTCTTCTGGGCCTTCGCAAGGATTACCTAAGATTCATCGACCGTTTGCGGAAGCACTGGAAGAACTAAGCGTTTTTCAAAAAATTGAGCTGTCTGAGATTGCGGAAGATGGGGTGGGGCTGAATTTGTCGAGTCGTCCGGTGCCGATTTTACCGCATCAGTTTGGGAAGTTGGCTGAGATTTTGCAGGCGGAGCGCGATCGCAAGTTTTTTCCCTGGCTGATTTCTGCTCAGCCTTCCCGCTCGGTTTCTCTGTTGCAAGAGCACGACTGTCCGGCGCAGTTTATTCCTAACCCCAAAGACTATCCTGCTATAGACAAGCTTCAGAATCAACGCATTCCAATTGCCGTCAAATATTCTGGCTTGGCGGAACTTGAAGGCTTTATTCTGCCGACTTTTCGCATTGTCGTGGTGACTGATCGCGAATTTTTTGGTCAGCATACGCTCGCTACGCCTAGCTATGTTCGTAAGCGTCGTCGGGCGGCTTCTAAGCAAGTTGATCCTAATAAGCTACGGCCAAAAGACTACGTTGTCCATCGCAATCATGGTGTGGGGCAGTTCCTCCGACTGGATAGCCTAACGGTTGATAACGAGACGCGCGAATATTTAGTGATTCAGTACGCGGATGGATTGCTACGAGTCGCTGTAGATCAGATGGGAGCGCTGTCTCGCTATCGGACTTCGGTAGAGCAGCAGCCGCAGCTCAATAAGATGACCGGCAAAACCTGGGAGAAGACCAAGGGTAAGGCTCGTAAAGCCATTCAGAAGGTGGCGGTCGATTTGCTGAAGCTATACGCGAAACGGGCGCAGATGGAGGGCTTTGTATATCCGGAAGATATGCCCTGGCAGCAGGAGCTAGAAGATTCGTTCCCTTATGAGCCGACGCCGGATCAGCTAAAGGCAACTCAAGATGTGAAGCGGGATATGGAGAGCGATCGCCCGATGGATCGTCTCGTCTGCGGCGATGTGGGCTTTGGTAAAACGGAAGTAGCTTTGCGGGCTATTTTTAAGGCGGTGACGGCTGGTAAACAGGTGGCTTTACTTGCGCCGACGACGATTTTGACTCAGCAGCACTATCACACACTGAAAGAGCGATTCGCACCTTATCCGATTCAGATCGGTTTGCTCAATCGCTTCCGCTCGGCCAAGGAACGGAAAGACATTATGCAGCGTTTGCTCTCCGGAGAGCTAGACGTGGTGGTCGGAACACATCAACTGCTAGGCAAAACGATCAAGTTTAAAGATCTGGGCCTGTTGGTCGTAGACGAGGAACAGCGTTTTGGCGTCAATCAGAAAGAAAAGATTAAGGCGATGAAGGCTCAAGTGGATGTGTTAACGCTCAGCGCGACGCCCATTCCAAGAACGCTCTACATGGCGCTCTCCGGCGTGCGGGAGATGAGCCTAATTACCACGCCGCCGCCGTCTCGTCGGCCGATTAAGACGCATCTAGCGCCGTTTGATTTGGAGAAGGTGCGCGCGGCAATTCGGCAGGAGTTAGACCGGGGCGGGCAGATTTTTTATGTGGTGCCTCGAGTAGACGGGATTGAGGAAATTGCGGGGCGGATTCGGGAGGCGGTGCCGGGGGTGAGATTGGCGATCGCGCACGGACAAATGCCCGAAGGCGAACTCGAAGCCACCATGCTCACGTTCGGCAGCGGCGAGGCCGACCTGATGGTTTGTACGACCATCATTGAGTCTGGCCTAGACATTCCGCGAGTGAACACGATCATCATTGAAGACGCGCATAAATTTGGTCTTTCTCAGCTTTATCAGCTCCGGGGTCGGGTGGGCCGCTCAGGCATTCAGGCTCATGCGTGGCTGCTGTTTCCCAATCAAAACAAGCTGTCAGACAAAGCTCGAAAGCGGCTGCGGGCGATTCAGGAATTCACTCAGCTAGGATCTGGCTATCAATTAGCAATGCGCGATATGGAGATTCGAGGCATTGGTAATTTGCTGGGCGCTCAGCAGTCTGGGCAGATGGAAGTGATCGGCTTTGATCTATACATGGACATGCTGGAAGAATCCATTGCAGAAATTCGCGGCCAGGAAATTCCGCAGGTGGATGAAACGCAGGTCGATCTGAAGGTAACGGCGTTTATTCCGGCTGACTACATTCCAGATATTGATCAGAAGATGACGGTTTATCGTAGCTTAGTGTCTTCGCAGAACAGGCGCGAGCTGATGGAAATTGTGGCAGATTTAAATGACCGCTACGGGACACTGCCATCGGCGGTAGGTCAGTTGGTGAAGGTACTAGAGCTGAAGCAAATTGCGAAGCCTTTGGGCTTTTCGCGAATCAAGCTAGAGGGCCAGCAGCATATATTGCTAGAAACGCCGATGGAAAAACCGGCCTGGAATTTGCTAAAGGAAAAGCTGCCTAGCCATTTACAGTCTCGGTTTGTGTATGCGCCCGGAAAGGTGACGGTGCGCGGTTTAGGCGTGATGAAGCCGGACAAGCAGGTGGAAAATTTGATTGACTGGTTAGGGCAGATGCAGAGTGCGCTGATCGAGCCTGCGCTAGCGGGAAGCTTGGTTTAGAACTCTCCTGGCTATTTAAATGTCTTTGTTGCAATACAAGCGTTTCCTTTATCTTCTAGGTTTCAGTCTGTCTGGCATTGGTTTTTATGCATTGGTTTTATGCATTGATAAAAACCGTTGAAGACTTTGGTGAAAGAGTGAATAATGCTACCTAACAAAAAAGCCCTGAAATTGCTCAGGGCTGATGCTTTTTCTATGTACCTGTACACATCATTCTAAAATTCGTCGTTGCCGTAGGCCATGGGCGCTTCGTTGTCACGCTTGGAGCCGAGCAAGTCTAGCTTATCTACTTTGATGACGGGGCTGGTGCGCATTGCGCCAGTGGCCCGGTCTTGCCAGCTATTGAGGTAGACCGAGCCAGTGATGCCGATGAGGCTGCCTTTGCGGACGTAGTTGGCGGCGATTTCGGCGGTTTTCCCCCAAATTTCTAAGTTGAACCAATCGGGCTGGTCACTGTTTTTAGTGCGTCGGTTTACGGCTAAACCGCATTTGGCCAGCACGTTGCCAGACTCAAAATAACGGACTTCGGGATCTCTGCCGACTCGACCTACTAAAGTGACGATGTTCACGCTCATATTAATTCAAGTTCCTTGATTTGATTCGTTGCTGATCCACCTCTAGCTATTTCTCCAAGCCATTTCTACAGATAGCTAAGAAGCCATTATACTTCACGGAAAAGCAACCCTTGCCTCTGTACAATCTAATAAGTACAGACATTGCAATATAGTAGCGAATTTTATCCAGTTACAAGTACAAAGGTTCTGCCGCTGACCGACGACTTCTCGAATTGAATAGCCGGTGGCAGGCACTAAAGTTTGCTGTAACGGTCATAGATTATTCGGCTATTGTAGAACGGCTGACTAGACGGTTAGATGGAAACGTAATAAAATCCATTCGAATCGTCAAACTCCTCGTTGTAATTACGCTCGCCTTAACTAATACGGACTTCTCGCTTGTGGCTTTCTTCAACCGCTTATCTCTTTCGCGCGACATGGGTATCGATTTGGGTACTGCGAATACCCTGGTTTACGTTTCAGGTCGGGGCGTGGTACTGCAAGAGCCTTCAGTGGTGGCGATTGATGAGACCACGGGTGAAGCGGTTGCGGTAGGCGAAGAAGCGAAAAAGATGCTGGGGCGAACACCTGGCAATATTAGGGCGATTCGCCCGCTGCGAGATGGCGTAATTGCTGATTTTGATGTCGCTGAGATTATGCTGAAGCATTTTATTCGGCGGGTAAATGAGAATAAGTCGCTGGTGTCGCCGAAAGTGGTGATTGGGATTCCGAGCGGGGTGACGGGCGTGGAACGTCGAGCGGTCATGGAAGCGGCAATTCAGGCGGGGGCGCGGATGGTGTATTTGATTGATGAGCCGGTGGCGGCGGCGATAGGGGCAGGTTTGCCGGTGGATGAGCCGACGGGCAATATGATTGTGGATATTGGCGGCGGCACAACTGAGGTGGCGGTGCTGAGCTTGCAGGGCACGGTGCTGAGCGAGTCGGTGCGGGTGGCGGGTGATGAGCTGACGGACTCGATTAAGAGCTATATGAAGAAGGTGAATAATCTAGAAATTGGCGATCGCACTGCCGAAGAAATCAAAGTCAAAATCAGCTCTGCTTATCCTAGCCCCGATGATGATGAGATGTCGCTAGAAGTGCGCGGCGTGCACATGCTCTCGGGCCTGCCCAGAACGGTGACCGTAAAGAGTCCTGAAATTCGAGAAAGTATGGCTGAGCCGCTTTCGGTGATTGTAGAAGCGGTTAAGCGGACGCTGGAAAATACGCCCCCTGAGCTAGCAGCTGATATTATCGACCGAGGCATTATGCTGGCGGGCGGTGGCGCATTGCTAAAAGGATTGGATACGCTAATTTCTCATGAGACCG
>JBBSOB010000221.1:0-8308 GCA_038260205.1 Phormidesmidales cyanobacterium | reverse complement strand
CAGTTGAGGTCGGCATCGCTGAGATTGGTATATCTGAGGTTGGCCCCGCTGAGGTTGGTGTATCTGAGGTTGGCACCGCTGAGGTTGGCATACCTGAGGTTGGCAGTGTTGAGATCGGCACCGCTGAGGTTGGTGCTGATGAGGTCGGCACCGCTGAGGTTAGCACCGCTGAGGTTAGCGCCGCTGAGGTCGGCACCGCTGAGGTCGGCACCGATAAGATCAGCGCCGCTGAAGTCTACACCGCTAAGGTCGGCACCGCTGAGGTCGGCTGTCTCTGCATCTCTGTCAGCAGTGCAGAAATTAATAAGCAAGAAGGCTCCACCGGTAAACATCGCGATCGCTCCAACACCGCCAATAAAGGTTTCACGATGCTGATAAGCAAGGGCTGCTCTTTCGTGGTGGGATAGGTGGCTGTAATCTGGCTGAAGCCTACGCTCAGGGAGCGACCAAAACCACCACACCATCCCAAGAAAGACTGGAGTAGCCGCCACTCCAATCATCCACCGCCTGTTAGCTTTTATCTTTGGCAGCCACTGTTTGAATCGCTCCCGCATTCTTGAGACCTTCTTGATACTGAGCACAGTATCGCTCTTTTAGCTCTGTGTACGCTCTAAATATTCATGCGTACTCAACCACCCATTCACTTCAATGTTTGAGCTGTCCTAATGTAAACAAGGGCGCTTCTTTCGGATGTGCTTTAAACGGTCGGATACTGTTGGCGAATTCCAAACCAGAGGCTTAAACCCGATCAATTCGTTGTGAGCTTCTTTTCTGAACCAACGAGTTTTCTCTGCTTCAGCAGCAGATACTTAGTTCGCCAACAGTATTTGGTCATTTAAAACACAGTGATACAGAGAACGATCACGGCTAACGGCTTTGGGGGGACAGCCTATAATCAGCTATATTTAGGCAGAAACTTTCTACCTAATCATCTTAATTTGGGTAAATAGGTAGACGGAATTCCACCTATCTACCTTCACAGAGTAACTGGGCAGAAAAATTGCTCCCTAATCTGCCATTTAGGGAGATTGGGTGGAATCTTTTCCTCTAATAAATAGTTATGTGTAAATGCGGAAAACAATGAATCTAGATTGCCAGGTCTTTTCCGACGCCGCTTCTTATGTCGGTCGCTGGCTTACTTTACAACCAGCCGTCAAGGAGGAATCTCTAACAGACTGGCTGCTGTTTGAAATATCGTCAAAGCTTCCGAACGTCCACTACCTTGCATTTTCGCGATATGTTGAAGGGAAAAAGACTGGTGCTGACTGGGAATGGTGGTTTGTCTTCCGAAATGGCTCATATCGATATCGAATTCAAGCCAAAAAAGCCAAACCAGAAGGCGACAACTATCCGGGAATCGCATACACAAATAAGTACGGTCTCCAGATTGACAAACTGATTGGCGACGCAAAAACAGCAAACGCTATACCTGCATACGTCGTCTTCTCAGCGACCAAAAATCCTTCATTGTCGAAATGTGGTAGCATGGTCAACGCAACTGGAGCGTTCAGCGTTGGCGCGCAGGAAGCGTATGCGCAATTTATCGCGTCGGGTAAAACGATAATCGACGAATCACGGTTGTTGTCACATTCGATCCCGATGCAGTGCTTCGCGTGCTGCCCCTATATGGCACGGGCAGACCGAATGGGCAATTTCATTGAAACGTATTTTCTATCGGAAGCCACCGCGCTTTCTGAATCAAATAGTGACCGCAGGCCCGGCTTTCATAGCGAACTTCCAGCCTACGCAAATGCATTGCTTGAACATCGCGATGGAACATCGGCTTGGATTGAACGTGAGTTTGATAGCCAACTACCGGATATTAATGCACTCCTAATCTACGACATGCGTGAAGACACATAACAATTCGCTTGGAGCGGACTGACAGAAGATCCTGGTGGTTCGCAAAGGTGGTTTGCAGCCGCTCAAGCAAGCCGTTAAGTACTTAGGAGAATTCAGAATTGGCCAGTAAAGAAATGGATGCGCTCTTATTCATAGACACTAATATATTCCTAGATTTTTATAGGGATAGGAGGTCTGATGTAAATACGAAATTCCTAGAACAAATAGAGCACTGTAAGGATCGTCTGATATTAGGTTCTCAGTTAGAAATGGAATACAAAAAGAACCGACAGGTGGTCATTCTAGAAACTCTGGGCAAGTTTGGTTCGCCGGACTGGGGGAAATTATCGCCCCCTGCACTAATTTCTGAGTTACAAGCCTCGAAGATGATAAAAAAACACCAAAAGGAAATTGGTACCCAGCAAAAGAGAGTCTCAGAGAAAATCCAGAAGATTCTTAAGAATCCTGGTTCTAATGACGATGTTTATAAAGTACTACAACGAGTATTTAAGAACGCATCGCCATTCAATTTGAACCGAGATTCAAAGCGTCGATTCGCGATCCGTCGTTTAGCAAGAAAAAGGTTTTTTTTAGGGTATCCGCCTAGAAAGAAAAACGATACATCATATGGTGATGCTATAAATTGGGAATGGATCGTTCAGTGCTCTCTCGATAGTGGCAAGGATGTAGTCATAGTTACGCGAGATTCAGACTACGGTGTGACTTACAAGGATGAGTCATTCTTAAATGACTGGCTACAGCAAGAGTTCAAACAAAGGGTCTCACAGCAGCGTAAAATCAAACTAACAGCTAAGCTTTCTGAGGGATTGAAGATTGTTCACGCTAATGTAACTGCCGAAATGGAGGCTGATGAGGCAAGAATTTTATTGGAGCTTGAGCATGATGAAATCAGTACTTAACAAGCGCATGTTGTCGAATTGCTTTTCCGCTGCACTCAAAATCAGCCGAAAATGCGGGTGTTACACGATTGATAATCAAAAGAGACATATCTATCAGTCTATCTGACGTGTCTTAGAATTCCTGGGATCTTTCGAGAAGGCCATTCTGAAACATCTATTGAGACATGCTTTTTATAAGGTATTAAAACCCATAGATTCTGATACGTGCTGAAGAGAAAGCCTCTGCTTCCAAAGTTTGAAAAGTATCCTGAGGAACCACCTCGTAAAAGAACGCTTTCGATAAGCATCAAGGCCACTGAGAGATCTTTTGAGTTTCTGAGCTAGAGCGGCTATGACATGTTCCGATCTCCTACGGACGTGCAAGTTTCAGCGGGGACGATTGGTAGGGTCATGGTGAACTCTGTACCCTGGTTGGGCGTTGAGGCTACGCTGATTTGTCCGCCGTGCTTTTCAACAATAATTTGATGGGCGATCGCCAGTCCCAACCCAGTCCCTCTCCCAACTGCTTTGGTGGTGTAGAGATGATCAAAAATGCGCTGCCTAACGGCTTCAGTCATGCCCATTCCATTATCTCGAATGCTGATGCAAACCTGCTCGTCTAAAGCGGCTGTTCTGATCGTGATTTGGCTGGGTGCGGCTTCTCTTTCATCCTGAGATTTTCCCTGACTGCTTGCTTCTAAAGCATCAACAGCGTTAGCCAAAATGTTCATAAAGACCTGATTGAGCTGCCCTGGAAAACAGTGAACTAGGGGCAGCTCGCCATACTCTTTGATAATTTCAATAGCGGGCTGATCGTCGCTGGCCTTGAGGCGATGCTTCAAAATAAGCAGAGTGCTGTCCAGGCCGTCGTGCAGGTCGAAGGTAGTTTGGCCCTCCTGGTCTTCGCGGGAAAAAGTGCGCAGACTAGCACTGATCTTACGCATGCGATCGCACCCCATCGCCATAGAGTCCAACAGTTTTGGGATGTCTTTTACGAGAAAGTCCAGGTCGATTTCCTCAGCATGGTCTTCGATTTCCTCAGCAGAGGTTCCCTGCTGATAGAGAATCAGGTGCTCAAAAATGTCGCTGAAGTTTTTGCGAAGCTCCTTAGCATTGCCACTCACAAACCCGATGGGATTATTGATCTCATGAGCAACGCCCGATACGAGATTGCCCAGCACCGACATCTTTTCCTGCTGAACCAGATGAATTTGAGAGGACTGTAGTTTCGCCATCGCCGATTCTAGCGCCAGCGTGCGTTCTGTCACCTGCTGCTCTAAGTGCTGAGTCATGTGCTGAAGCTTGAGATAGGTTTTTACCCGTGCCAACAGTTCTGGCTCTTGGAAGGGCTTGTTAATGTAGTCAACTGCGCCCAAAGAAAATCCCTTAGTGATGCTCTCCGTATCTGATAAAGCCGTGATGAAAATAATCGGAATACTCGCTGTAGCAGGATTGGCCTTAATTTGACGACAGGTCTCAAACCCATCGATTCCAGGCATCTGCACATCGAGCAAAATCAGATCGGGCAGATAGGTTTGCAGTAGCTTGAGAGCCCGTTCGCCGCTAATTGACATCGCCACCTGATAACCTACCGAGGAGAGCGTTTCGGCAATCACTTCTAAGTTAGCTGGCGTATCGTCTACCACCAAAATTTGCGCTTCACTTTGCACCGATTAAGCCTCAGTTAAGTATTGCTTGAGTAATTCCTCGATTTCTTCAGCCATAAATCGACCGGCCATCTCAAGCATGGGCTGAGCAAAGGGTTCGTACTGCCGATCTGCTTTTGTTAGCTGCTCTAGCTGCTCTCGCAGGGCTTTTAGCTGTGACTTTTGGGCTACGGCCAGCAGATTTTCTAGCGTGGCTCTCGGCGGCAGCACTATCTCGGTAGACCGAGAAGCTGTCTGGCTTAGCGACGCTTCCTGAGGTTCGTAAATCCATGTCAGCTCCAAATGGGTAGATATCAATTGGAACAGAGACCTGGCATCTACGGGCTTGACTAAAAAGTCGTCTCCACCAGCATCTAAAGCCATTTGCTGGTCGAGCTGAGATACCGAAGCCGAGGAGACTAAGATTCGGGCAGATTTTAGGTCTTCGGCACTGCGAACACAGTTGAGGAACTCAAACCCGTCCATGACAGGCATGGCCAAATCTGTGATGACCAAGTCTGGCTTTGTCTTGCGCAGCTGCGTTAAGCCTTCTTGACCGTTTTCGGCTTCGATGATGGTAAAGCTCAAAGGCGCTAGCAAGTTTTGCACTACAGCGCGGTTTTCCCAGCGATCATCCACTACCAAAATTTGGCGGCGATCGCCCTCATACCCAGTGATGCGATCGCCTTCAGCTATTCCCCCCTGCTGCTCTGCCCAATTTTCGGCCAAGGGCAACTCTACCGTAAAGAAAAACTCACTCCCCATTCCCATCTGGCTCTTGAGCTGAATGCGCCCGCCCATTAGCTGGACAATTCTTTGGCTAATAGCCAGACCCAGCCCGGTGCCCTCCGCTTGCTTTTTCTGGTCGCCCACCTGCTCAAACACCTGAAACAGCTTGCCGCGATCTGCTTCAGCGATGCCTACTCCCGTATCAACAATCTGAAACAACAGAGAGGTCCGCTTTTCATCCAGGCTCAGCACATCTACCCGCAGCGTGACTGCCCCTCGCTCGGTGAATTTAACCGCGTTGCCCAGCAGATTGATCAAAACCTGGCGCAATCGCTTCTCATCGGCTTCAACCCCCTCCGGCAGCCGAGAGCTGGGCTGATAGACAAATTCAATTCCTTTTTGCTCGGCCTTTATCTTGCACATTTCTACTACGCTCTGTAGCAGTGAGGGCAAATGCAAGGCCGTTGTTGCCAGGTCTAGCTTACGGGCCTCAATTTTTGAAAGATCTAAAATATCGTTAATCAGGGTCAGCAGATGAGAACCACACTGATAAATAACATTGACTCCACTCCGATCTTTATCGGACAGTGTTTGAGTGCGGCCCAAAATCTGGGCATAGCCTAAAATGCCGTTCAGCGGCGTGCGCAGCTCGTGGCTCATATTGGCGAGGAAATCGCTTTTGGCCTGGTTAGCCTGGTCAGCTGCCGCTTTGGATAGTTCCAGATCTTTTGTTCGCGCTTCGACTCTCTGTTCGAGCTGTTCGTTAGTCTGAGCGAGTTCTTGCAGCGCCGAATTAAGATTGCTCTCTGCCTTTGTTCTTTCTGCTAAAACCGCGCCTAACATGAGAGTGGTTAATACAATGACTGCAATAAAAGACTGTAGTAACCCCAAAGACTCGTTAAGGTCACTGCTAGCAAATGATCCGATTCCTCTAACCGTAGCAATCACGGCAACCGCAGAAACAATAAAGTTGCCCAGCGTTACGCCAGCCTGCCCAAACCGAAAAGTTGCCCACAGCAGCAGCGGAATCAGCATGTATTCAATCGGCTGACCGTACTTAAAAGCAAGCGTGCTGATGGCTGATAAAAGCCCTAATAGATACAGCCCTTCTAATACTTTTAGGTAGCGGATCGATTTTAGAAGTCGAAATCTTCTGAGCTTAAAAAGCTGTTCCCAGCTGACAATTAGGGGCATCAAAATTAAGATGCCGGTAACGTTAGATATCCACCACACCAGCCATACTGGCCCCCAGGCAGCCCAATCAATTTTGTGGCTAAAGCTCAGGGCGGTCGCACCGAAGAAAGCGTTGACGCTAGGGCCAAGCGCCCCTGTCAGCATCACAAAAAGAAAGACGCCTCGAACGTGACTAAAGGGATAGTTATTTTGACTAAGCCGCTTGAGAGAAAATACGCCTAGACAGGTTCCCATCATTGTTCCGGTGGCAATGGTTAGAACGCCTAAGGAAGAAAGAGAGAGAGAACCCCAGCTGCTGAAATCTAGAAAGGCATACACATTTGAAATGAGTGAGCCTAGAAAAACGCCTGGCAAAACCCAATAGCCACAGAGGAGTACGGCAGCCGAGGCCAATCCATCTGGTGGCCAGATAGGGGTGACGTTTTGAGGAGTAGATGCCAGATTTCGAGATAGTTCCGCCAGGCCATAGTAGGCAAAGGCAAGGCAGAGAATAGCTAGTCCTTTGGATGCGATCGCCGAACGCTGGTGGCGCAGCCCAGTCAGATAGGAAATAGGGTTTTTAGTAGAGGAGAGCATGTCATTGCAGGGAAGATTTTACTTTTTAACTTTCCCCGGATTGAATCTTGAATAGCTGCGTGCGCTCTGAAGTGGTAAAGGCGCTGTACTAGATTCGCAGGAATTGATAGCCTACGGTTAACCCGACGTTGAGCCGCTTGATCTATGCGAGATTTTCATTTGCCTGGTCGCTCCCCTGCTTACGGCGCTGGCGGGATGGCGGCAACTTCTCATTCGCTGGCGACGCTGACGGCGGTAGATGTTTTGCGAGCGGGCGGCAACGCGGTAGATGGAGCGATCGCTGCTGCTGCCGTTCTCTGCGTAGTAGAGCCTCAGGCCACTGGCATTGGCGGTGACTGCTTTGCCCTGTACGCGCCTGTTGGTAAGGGCGAAGTAGTCGCGCTAAACGGTTCTGGTAAAGCCCCAGCCGCTGCGCATCTCAGCTGGTATCTTGACCAGGGCATGAAACAGATTTCATTGCAGAGTCCTCACTCGGTAACGGTACCCGGCGCAGTCGATGCCTGGTGTCAGCTGCATGGCGACTATGGCAAAATGGCCTTTGCTGAGCTGCTTGCCCCTGCGATTCGACTGGCAAATGAGGGCTACACTGTGCATTCGCGGGTGGCTTACGACTGGGCGCAGCTGGCTAAAAAGCTGAAGGTGACAGACAACGCGACTCGGATGCTGCTGATCGACGGGCGGGCTCCTCGGGCGGGCGATCGCCACCGCCAGCCAGAACTAGGCCGCACCCTGCAAACTATTGCCGATAAAGGTCGAGCAGGCTTTTACACTGGCCCCGTCGCCGAAGACATAGTCGGCTATCTTCAGTCGCTGGGCGGGCTGCATATGCTAGAAGACTTTGCGGCTCCGCAGTCGGAATATGTGACGCCGATCTCTACTCAGTACCGAGGCTATGAGGTGGTTGAATGCCCGCCAAACGGTCAGGGGCTGACAGCGCTGATCATGCTAAATATTCTCTCGGGCTTCTCGCTGACTGATTTTGCGCCGATGAGCGCTCAGCGGCTGCATTTGGAATGTGAGGCGGCGCGGCTGGCCTATGGGGTGCGCGATCGCTTCATCGCCGATCCTAACCAGGCGGATATTCCGGTAGAAACGCTGCTCTCAGAGGACTACGCCGCTCAGCTACGCGCCAAAATTAATTTAGATACAGTGATGCCGCCGCTGGCTGATTCAGACTTTCCAACTCATCTAGACACGGTTTATCTCTGTGTTGTCGATGTAGCAGGTAACGCCATCAGCTTTATCAACTCGGTCTTTCATGGGTTTGGCAGTGGGCTGGTGAGTCCTAATACCGGTGTGGTATTGCAAAATCGCGGCGCTGGTTTTCGGTTGGAAGCGGGTCATCCCAATGCGATCGCGCCTCACAAACGCCCGCTGCATACGATTATTCCGGGCATGTTAATGAAAGCAGGCCGCGCGGTT
>JBBSOB010000220.1:0-8333 GCA_038260205.1 Phormidesmidales cyanobacterium | reverse complement strand
TGGCCAAAGGACGCTAGATCAAATTCAAAGAGCAGCGACTATGCTACCAGAGTCCGAAACGCGGTTTTTAGAGATCCTTTGACGATACTAGCCACCGCACCAAGCATCGTATTCTTTATCTCTAAAGGCTTCTGGATACTCCTCATAAAACAGCTCTGAGGCAACCCGATCAAGCGATACGGTATGTTGATGAGCCAGTTCTGCCTGTAAAGCATCCACTTTTGCCCAAGCCTCTGCGCAGGCCGACGAGTTTGCCCCGTTATTCTCGCAGACAGCCTGTGCAATCTCAGAAAGCTCACTAATCTGATCGGCTAGCGCCAGCTCGCGCGGTTGTTCTATGGCACTGCCACGCTCCAAAATATCAGAGACAGACAAAATTCCTAGCAGCTCGGACTGAATGACGGGCGCGCTGTGTAAATTAAACTGAGTGAGCAACCGCGCCGCATACTCGATTCTAAGATCAGGGTTGAGCACAACGCAGGGCTTAGACATTATTTCGTACACCCGTACCTGCTTTGGGTCGCGCCCAAAGGCAATCACCTGCCCGACAATATCGCTAATAGCGACAATGCCGTAGGCGTCCGAGTCATCTACGCGCTTTACCACCAAAGCGTGAACGCCCTCCTGTCTCATCAGGTTTGCGGCTTGGGCAACTGTGGATGAGCTGCGAATGCTCACCACTTTAGTCGTCATAATATCAGATACTTTCATGTTCAAATTCTCCTAAATTTATTCTCTTGACTTTTTCCAATCTGCTATTTTTTTAACAAATCTTTTGGAAGCGAAGGCTGTCAGTTATAAGGCGGTTCGGGTGGTATCATTTGCGAACTCTCGTACTAATATAGACCCTGCCATAGACCCTGCGTATTCAGCTTAGTCGGTACAGATCTCTGGCAGGGTAGAGCGATCGCCATCAATGTAACATCAACGTAAACTTGTCTTAAATGATTGTCGAAATTCCCAGCGTTTTTACCCCGTCAGCAGTCGAAGATATTCTCAACCAGCTCTCCCAGGCCGAATTTATCGACGGCAAAAAAACCGCTGGCTGGAACGCTCGCGAGGTCAAAAACAACCAGCAGCTTAGGGCTGACGATCCGCTGGCGATCGCGCTCAAAAAACAAACCCAGGAGGCGCTCTCTAAAAACGCCTTATTTCAAGCAGTCGTGCGGCCTAAGGCAATTCATACCCTGCTATTTAGCCGCTATGAGGTCGGCATGTCTTACGGCACTCACACAGATAACGCGATGATGGCGGGCCGCTGGCGATCTGACGTTTCTTTCACCATTTTTCTCACCCCGCCTGAGACTTATACGGGCGGCGAGCTAGTGATCGAAGGGCAAAGCCGCGATCAGTCGTTTCGATTGGAATCGGGTTGGGCGATCGCCTATCCTTCTTCCACGCTCCACCGGGTCGATCCGATTACCGCTGGGAGCCGCTGGGCCATTGTCGGCTGGGTACAGAGTTGGATTAGAGATCCGGCTAATCGCGAAATTTTGTTTGAACTCGATACGGCAAGACGCTCTATTTTTAACTCGCAGGGCAAAAGCAAAGAGTTTGATCTAATCTCAAAAAGTATGACTAATTTATTGCGCCGTTGGTCAGAGTAGACTGGCCTTACGGAGGGATTGATTATACCTTCGTCATTCGAGCCGATCAGAGACAATCTGAAAGAGCGATCGCATTAAACGGTGAGCCATTTTAGCTTGACCTTGCTTGGCCTTGAGCTGCTTTCCCACAGACTCCGGCTTTTTTGCTACAACCGGTTTCTGTTGAAAGCGGGACAGTAATCTATTACCATTCTCAATACACAAGCTTTGTTGATGATGCTCACAGCCAAAGCTACAGAGAAGCGCACCGTAAGGAAGCAGACAATGGCTGCATATACGCCTACTGCCTTAAAAGCAGAATTACACGATCGCGGTTGGCGGATGACTCCTCAGCGCGAAACGATTCTTAGAACATTTCAAGATCTTTCGGAAGGCCATCATCTCAGCGCCGAAAATCTGTGTGAGTTGCTCCAACACCAGGGCACCCCGATTGGTCTTTCAACGATTTATCGCAATCTTAAGCTGATGTCGCGCATGGGCATTTTGCGCGAGCTAGAGCTAGCAGAAGGCCAAAAGCAATACGAAATTAATCAGCCTGCTCCGCATCACCATCACCACATGATTTGCGTACAGTGCAACAAAACGGTCGAATTTAAGCAAGACTCTATGCTCAAGATTGGCGCTCAAACGGCTGAACAAGCGGGCTATCAACTGCTAGATTGTCAGCTCTCTATTCACGCCGTTTGTCCGGCCTGTCAGCGCGCTATCACTCAATAGCAAAAGGCCGATTAGAATCTCTCCCATAAATCTGCATGAAGAAAGTCTCCTGCTGTATAACAACGGGAGACTGCGTGTCTTGAGAGGACAATTGTGATGGCCGAGCCGCCGCTTTTGCTTTAGAGTGGTGCGTTGGGCAGCCGCCCGTGCTTCACATAACCTTATGATATTTACCAGCTAATGACAATAGGTATTAATTAGAATTTCAGGCTTATTGAGATCATTCAAGATTGACTGCATTCTCAAACCCCTGCCTGACAATGAATTTCCTGTATATTGTTAAGTTTTACTTACAGAAACAGGGATATTTGTTAAGACCAATTATTAATAGTTAGATAAAAGCCTCTGTAAATATCGGTCTGCCTCATGGCTCACTGAGTTAGCAGCCTTGCAGATAATCTTTGCAGCCCGTCAAGGACAGGAGAAGAGGCCAGGAGAAGAGGCTAAGAGAAGAGGCCAAAAGAAAAGACTAGGAGAGGGGCAGGGGAAATCGGGAGAAACCAAAGGGGTGGGCTATCTTTTCACTCTACCAGCCGCTCATTGATCGCACCTCTGCTCTATTTTCTTCCCTATTTTATTGAGAATTTTTCCTAACTAAAAAGAAATTGGGGTATACTTCTGAAGTTGACTATTGAGAGTAATAATCAATAGCAAGTTAAATTGACTCTTGTTCTTCCCGTAAACCTTACGCGCTGACTTCTTTGCTTACTGCGCACTCATGCCATGAATCACACCCCTAATTTGCTCTGGCTGTCGGTTAGTCCTTATCTCAAATGTTTTGATCGGCGTTTACTATCACAATTGGTGAAAATCGCCCCTGTCAGGCAGTGGGAATATTCTCAGACTGTAGACGAACCCTGCTGTGTAGACTCTGTTGTCGTCGCCCTGCATGACTATGTGAGCGATCGCGCCAATCTAGAGGAGCGATCCGGCAATCCCCACTACCAAATACATTTGTTGGGCCATGGTGTCAGCGGCGTTGTGGCTTTACTGTATGCCCGTCGCCACCCGGAGCGCGTTGCTTCTTTAACGCTTTTATCCGTTAATGCAATGCCCGCTGTTAACTGGCAGGCTCACTACTATGCGCTACGGCAACTGCTGCCCTGTAGTCGAGAAATCGTTCTAGCCCAAATGTCTCGAAACTTATTTGGCAATCAGCCTGCCAGATTTTATAAAGCGCTGGCTCAACTCCTAGAAAAAGACCTAGACAGTAACTTAACGCTGCATTCGCTGGCCCATCACACCGAGATTCCGGCTGAGAAGACAGAGGTGCCGCTACTGGTGTGTAACGGTGCGAATGACTCTATTGTCTGTAGCCAAAAGCAAACGTGGCACGATGTGATGAAGCCGGGCGATCGCCTGTGGCAATGCCCTGAAGGCAATCATTTTTTCCAATTTCATCATGCTGAAGCAACTGCGAAGGTCATCATAGAGCACATCTCTCATATCAGCCATCCACCTCAAACTCAGCGAGCTAGCGACGAACGGATTTTCTTTCAAGCAACCGTTAGATAATCGTTATCTAACGGTTATCTGGCCGTCATCTAGCCGTGATCTGAGCGTTATCTAATGGCGCTCGTGCGCTTTCACGCTAGTTTTTCACGTACAAATTACCCACAAGTTCTGCTATGGCTGTTGCTTTACATCTCGTCTCATCTAAAGCGCTGACGCCTCCAGTTACAGCGCTACGTTCGCCGAAAGACAACGCATTCAACCCAATTAAACTTGTTCGATTTGATCGTCACGACAGCATGCCCACTGGCGATCCTACTGGCAGTCCTACTGGCGGTCATACACTTTGGCGTATTCACAGTGGCTATGTGCGAACCCTAACCTGGAGTCCAGAGGGAGATCCCATTCCGTTAGGGTTCTGGGGTGCGGGCGATCTGGTGGGTGAGGCGATCGCTCAAGTCTCGCCTTACGAAATTCAGTGTCTTAGCGCAGTTACAGCTCAGGCTTTGGATGCTAACAGGGGCTTTTCTCGTGAATCTGTGATGGCTCAGGTGCAGCAGTCCAACGATCTTCTCAGAATTATTCACTGTCGCCAGATGGAGCGGCGGTTGCTCCAGTTTGTGTGCTGGCTAGCAAACCGCTTTGGCGAGCCAACAGATGAAGGGCTGGAGGTTCCTATTAAGCTGATTCATCAAGATATTGCAGATGCGATTGGAGCGACTAGGGTCACCATTACCCGCTTGCTCAAAACCATAGAGCGAGACGGTAAGCTGCGCTGGTCTGGACAGGAAAAAGTAGTGTACAAATCCACCCTCGCACAGTTTCCTCTTGATATTAATTATCAACTAAGATGATGAACAGAATGATAGAAATCGGTTTCATTAAAAACAGGTAATGCGCTAGATCTGTGTATAGAATGGGTAGTAGAAGATCTCTCATGACAATTCTACCAGCGGTACTCGAACCTATCTGCTGTCCCAGTTGCAACAGCGACAATGGGGTTAAGAATAGCCAAAGTAACGCAGGCAAACAGCGCTACCGCTGCCGTTCATCGCCAGAGTCCTCAAGATTAGTCCGATGACCGTCATAGAGACATTAAAAAAAAGCGCGTCATCTGATGCAGGATAATCAGCCGTACCGACTCGCAAGTGTATGGGCGAGTCTCAAAATAAGATTTAGCAAATAAGATTTAGCTTTCAAGCGTGAAAAGCGTCATCTCTGGCGGACAGAATATACGCATGGGAACAATGCTCATGCCAATGCCGACATTGACATAAAGATTATTGCCGGGTTTGCCGTAGCCCTTTACCCAGCCATCGGCATAGACCTTATCGTCCTGAGTAAATCTAAGCCACGACCATTGGGGAGAGTTGGGTAGACGTATTTGCCCACCGTGAGTATGACCGGCTAAAGCTAGCGGAGCGGTATTGGCCGGAAATAGTTCGAAGTCGTCTGGGTTATGCATAAGGGCTACTCTAGGACTGCTTTCTGGAATTCCGGATAAAGCTGCGGCTACATTGTCCTGATTGGCCCAAAGTGAATCGACAGCCGCTAAATATAAGGGTTCGCTGCTGTTGGGCAACTGCAGGGCAACGGACTCATTTTCGAGTACAGTCACGCCAGCGGCTTCTAGCTCAGATTCTAAACTGCTAGCTAGCTGGGTTCCTGGCTCTGCTTTTTTGCTGCTCATGCCATAGTCGTGGTTGCCTAATACCGCGTATGTAGGAATGCCAGCTTCGATCAAGGGTTTGACGATACGAACGGCTGCTTGAATCTCTTCATTGGGATTTGGTTCGGCGTGATAGATAAAGTCGCCGCTAATTAAAACAGCGGCCGGGTTGGCTTCGATCATCTCTTCAACGCTGCGGCTAGCGGTGTCGGCATTGCCTCCCCACATACCGATTTGAAAGTCTGATAGCTGACCTATTTGCTTGCCTTCCCAATCGGCAGGGAGATTAGGAATTCTTGCAACTTCATTTTCGGTGTTCAAAAAGTGTGGTTCAATAAATCCCCAGATCGCAAGTAGGGCGATCGCACTTCCTAAGCCAATAGCAGCGTACTTTATCTTTTGAGTGATGTTTCTCATTGTCTGAATGAACCGATTGTTGTTTTAACACAACTATTGTACGAATGCTCTGACCGCCCACCAACTCTAGAACAGCTAATATTGTTGCCTTCTGATGCGCCTATAGACATAAATTGGACAGTTGCAACAGCGACAATGGGATTAAGAACGGCCAAACTAACGAAGGCAGACAGCGCTATCGTTGCCGCAACGCAGCCTGTCCTCGCGCTTCGTTAGTTAATTAACTGGGTTTGTATCCAAGCACAGTGAATCCGGTAACGGCACTAAAGAATTGCCCTGCTTGCCCCGCCTGCTGAAGATCTGAGAGCCAAAGTGAGATCTCAGTGTTCAGCGCTGGCATTTGTTCTTTCGCTCGGATCGCAGCGGCCTCCAAGCCGTAGAGCTGATTGGCCGTTGAGAAATCAGTGAGAACTAACGTAGAGGCATCTGCAACGGTAATCTGTGCAAGCCCAGCTTGATGGAACAATCGGTATAGCTCCCCGCCCGTAGCGCTATGACGAATCGCTTGATCAAAATGCGGCTTGAGAATTTTCCGAGTTAGATCTCGGTGCGGATGATCGACAACTAGCGTATCCCAGTCCGGCTCTCTAACCAAAATCCGACCTTTTGGGCGAGTAACTCGAATCATTTCTTTCAGGGCTTGCTGGCGATCTTCAATATGCATAAAAAGACGATCAGCCCGGCAACCATCGAAACTGTTATCGGCAAAATCTAGGCAATGAACATCTCCCACTTGAAACGTAAGAGAGCGATCGCCCGATTCAATCCGACGACGAGCCTCCGCAATCAAAGATAGGCTGCAATCTATGCCCACTACGCGACCGGTTTGGCCTACTCGCTCGGCTAACGCAATGGCATCATCTCCAGTGCCACAACCCACATCTAAGAGAACAGCCCCTGGCGTCGCCCCTAGTAGCTCATAAGTTTTCTGTTTGTAGCGCTGCATTTCGGTCTGGGCAGTCGCGGTATCTAGATAGTCAATAAAGTACTCTGGCTCAGCCGTGTCAATCTGATTCCAAGCTAAAGGTTTGGTAGGCATAGGTCATCTCCAGTTTGATTTGATTTGAGTTGATTTAGTTTGAAGTGTAAATAAGCGGGTTTGTCGCAGTGGTTTAATCGCAGTTTGATCGCGATTTAATTTCGGTTTAATTTCGGTTTAATTGCGAAGGTGGGTAGCGATAATTTGGGCGATTGTTTGCACCTGCTCTGAGAGAATCTGCCCATGGGTGACGTTAAGGCTATGGTTGGTGATGGTGCCTAAAGTAAAGGGTTGCCATGCTTTGTGAGTGAGCGCCGAGTCTGTTCGCTGATGGGTTGCCGTAAAAAAGAGAAGATTGCCCCGGTACATATCAGGAACAGGAGCCTGACGGGCCAGTTGGATATTGTATCGGGTAATTTCTAACAACATATTTAGCTTTCCTTGAGCGAGAGAACTTGACTCCGAGAATGCCTGACCGGTTGCCTGATTCAAGAGTGCAAGAACTTCCGTCTGACTAGGGCGATCGCGCCTATTCATTTGATGACCCGGATACGCATCTAGCAACACTAACAGCTCGACGTTTTCACCCTGCTGCTGTAGCCTAGTCGCGATCGCCTGAGCAATCATGCCGCCAAAAGACCAGCCCAATAAGCGGTATGCTCCTGTCGGCTGAACCTGACGAATCATGGCAAGATACTGCTCTATCATTGGCTCCCATTGTTCCTGAGAAAGAGCCTCCTCAGAGAAAGCCTCCCCAGTTGGAACGCCAGTATTCAAATAAGGAGACTGTAGGCCATAGAGCGGGTGCTGATAACCGAGAGATCTGGCCAACCCCATATAGCACCAGCTAATGCCAGCAGCAGGATGCACGCAAAAGAGAGGCTGATCTCCCTCAGTAATGGGAAGCAAAGGGGAAAACAGAGTATTCGAGATATCCGAGGGATCTGAAGGATTCAAGGTATCCAAGGGATTTAAGGTATCCGAGGGATTCGAGCGAGCATGAGTTAATCGAGAATTCGGTTGATCTAGATCGTCTCGAATTTCTGCATTCAGCGCCTCGGCCAACGCAACTGCCGTAGGATAGCGGAAAATAGTCGAGATCGAAACCTCACGCCCCAGTTCTGCGCTCAGCCAGTTCGTAACCTGAATGGTCTGCAACGACTGCCCCCCCGCTTCAAAAAAGTCATCTTGCACCGTCAGTCCCGGCTGACCTAGAACCGTCTCCCAAGTTCGGAGAATGATCGCCTCCAAAGAAGAAGGCGAAGCGAGCGTTTCTCTAGTCACCCATTCCGGTGAGCGGTGGCGCAGCGCTGTTCGATCTACCTTGCCGGAAGGGGTTTTGGGCAGGGCATCAGTAAAGTTGAACCCAGCCGGGATCACTGCCGCAGGCAAGATCTCGCTGAGCTGCTGACGCAGACTTTGAACAGAGGGGTGAGGCGCTTCAGCCACCAAATACGCACAAAGACGCTTGATGCCCTGCGGTAGGCTATAG
>JBBSOB010000219.1:0-8359 GCA_038260205.1 Phormidesmidales cyanobacterium | reverse complement strand
GGACAAATAAAGGATGAAAATCCGATTATTGTAGGTCTTTCTTTTGGCGGTATGATTGCCGTCGAAATCGCCAAACAAATTCCAACAGAAAAAGTTATATTGCTCTCTAGCGTTAAAGACAGGCTGGAAATTCCGTTTTACTTCAAGCTGTTTAGATTGCTGCCGTTACATAGAGTCGTGCCTTTTAAGAGTCTGCTTTTTGCCTTTTATTGGCTAGCTTACTGGCTGTTTGCGCCCGAAGGGTTGGATCAAAAAAGGCTGTTGAAAACTGTTTTGATTGAAACCGACCCACATTTTCTAAAGTGGGCGCTGCATAGAGTTGTTATTTGGCAAAATCAGGAGGTGCCAGGAAATTTGGTGCAGGTGCATGGAAAGCGCGATCGCATTTTCCCCTATCGCTACGTCACCCCCGACTATACCGTAGAAAACAGCGGCCATCTGATGGTAATGAGTCAGGCCGAAGAAATCTCCAACCTGCTAAAAGAACTCACCCTTCAATCGGAGTCCCGCGACTAAATTTAGTCAAAAAAAGCTAGAAAAGAAGACAGGCAAGTCTCCGCTGTGCAAACGTAATATTTTTTGCTCTTTTTGCAGTAAAAATCTTTTGCGGAAACCTTTCCTAGCTACACCGTAGAAAACAGCGGCCACCTGAGAATGAAAAACCGGGCCGAGGAAATCTCTAACTTGTTAAAGGAATTGACGATTTGGGTGCAGGCCGAGGCGTAGAGCTAGCCAACGCCTGCCAGGACTTGTCTTGAGAGTCTGTTTTTTTGGCTAAATTCACTGTTTGCAGCATTTCCTTTTTTGCCTGCCGTAAATCTGCGCCCTGCACATCTACGCGATACCTCAGCGGCGAAAGATATACCTGAATGCCCTTATCAGCGCAGCAACGGTCAAACACATCTAGCGCTGTTAGCCGGTCGTCCGCTTCAGCCGCAACAGATTCTTGAGAAATGGCGTTTAGCGCGCCCTCAAACCCCAAAAAACCAATGCGGTAAATTAGCTGTCGGCTGTACTCTCCGTTGAAATAGCCGCCGTGCACGTCGCGTCTGCCTAGCAAAGAGTCGTAGACTAGCTCTACATAATCCCAAAGATTGAGATTTCTTTTTTGCTTAGCTCGCGTTAGCAGTCCTGTTGTTGTTTTAGAAGACTCTCGCCAGCCATTTTGACCTAGCGTTAGTCGAAAATCTTTGTAGTCTGTGCAGTCAAAAAAGGTGAACAGGTCGGCCAGCGTAGCATGAGTATCCTTACAATTTTCGTCTCTAAATAAATCGCCCAAAGAGACATAGCCCTTCCCTTTGCCCGAGCTGTGCGTAATAAACAAGCAGTTCAAAATATCCAGCGGGTCTTTGGCCAACGCATCGCACAAATTTTCTTCTATCGGATAGTGCTGGCGCAGCAGCGACAAATTAATTATCCCTTTGCTGTATACATCATTCGTCAACGCAATGCTGCCCAGCCGGTGACCATGGCTCTGACCCCGACTGGGAAAAGAGATATAGTTAGCGGCGGTAGAAGCTACGCGCAGGGCCAAATCGCCCTCATTGCTAAACAAATAAGCTTCTCTAAATCGCCGCAAAGACGACATCAAACCGTTGGCCCGGCTCGACACAATGGCTAGTACTGGAATGTCGGGCGAGGCTAGAATTAATCGGCCCAGGCTGAGCGTATTACCAATTTCAGATCCAGGATCTCTTGAAATAGAGCGCGTATCGAAAACATCCGAGAGAATGCGTACTACATTGGTGATGACCAGCGCCCCCATACTATGACCTAGAAAATTGAGCTGAATTTTTTGATAGCGATCGCCTTGCTCTTTAGCCTGACGCATCGCCTCACTCACATCTGAATACTGTTGGCGCAAATCCTGCGCTCTTAGCTCTATCACCGCCTGATCGATTTGCCGTATCAGCTCTGTCAAATCAGGGACGCCAAAGTTAATGGCCCTATACACATCGCGAAAGTAGCCTGTAATGCGCAGCAGTAGCAGCGTCAGGATAACCATAATCGAGGCGATCGCACCTCCAAACAAAGCCTGCAATCCCCAGATCAATACCCGGTTCATATTGCCCGACGAATGCCAAAGCAGCGTCCAAAGCCAATAGCTTAGAAAGATAATCCCTCCCATTGCCAAAGCGCCCTGCAGCACATCTGGCAGTGCCCTGGTATTAGCCCATAGATTGCCTATTCTCATAGACAGCCGTTCCGAAGACCAGCGATAGCCAACAAATACCAGATTCTGCTGCTCGCGAATTTGCGCATCATCTTGAGCAATATGCCGATAAATATCGCTATACCAGGCGCGAATACCATTTTCTTCAGTGTTGTAGCCATGTACCGCAATCAGCAGCTCAGGCGGGGCCGTGATATTTGGGTTGGTTTCAATCTCGCGCAGGTTTTGGGCGATCGCTAAAATTCCCGCCGTTGCCTGCGCCTGCGAAGCTTCGTCTAGTCTTTCAGCCTCTGCGATGTCATCGGTGTTATACGGCGCAGTGCTAGTAACTAAGTAGCCGGGCAAATCGTTTTTATTAGCGGCCTGGAGGGGTTTGGATTGGAGGAGCGATCGCAGTCGAACTTGCCACCGAGTGGCATCTAGCGTCATTTGCCTGATCTTATAAGGCGCAATAGTATTCATAGCTGTAGAAGGATCGCCACGACCCCGAATAGCAGATTTCCTGAGGTTCAATACCAACCTAGCTAGCCGCAGATAAACCGGGCGTAAAGCTAGCATCAACTTTCTTTTAAGTTTGGTACAACGCTAAATCTACTGCCCCTAATAGAGATCAGTTTGGATGCCACCGAATTATCAGCAGCCTGCTTTATATTGCTGCGAGCGATCGCAACCGTCAAACCCACTTCAGAGGCTTCCGTCACCTCACCGTGACTAGCCACATAGTAGCGACCATCTTCTCAATCGTCATTTACCCGCATCGCCTCTTAAACGCAGGCTCGAAACAAAAAATGATGAGAGGAAATTTGTTATGCCAACTGCGATCGCCAGGATGCAAACTGCCATAACAAATTTCCTCATCTCACCCTATTACGCGCCCGCAGGCGCAGGAATCGTCACATCTAGCGGCGTAATCTTTAAGCCTAAAGTGCTCAAAGCCGGGTCGATCTCTGCTGTATTTCCTACCACAACCGTCACTAGCTGCTCAGGCTTCAAATTTGCCTGCGCCGCCGCCAGCACTTCATCAACCGTCGCACTCTCTACCCCATCTCGATACTGAAACACAAAGTCCGAGGGATAGCCGTAGTACTCGTAGCGAATCAGCCGGGACAGCGTTTGGCTCGGCGTCTGAAAATTAAACACAAAGCTGTTGAGTACCGAATCTTTCGCAAACGCCAGCTCCTTCTCGGTAATCGGCTGGGTGCGAATCTTCTCAATCTCCCGATACATCGCCTGAATAAACGGCACCGTCGCCTCTGATCGCGTTTGCCCGCCGCCAATAAAAATACCGTTATGGTCGTAGCTCGGACTCCAATAGGCATACACGCTGTAGGCCAGTCCCTGCCGCGAGCGAATCTCGTTGAACAATCTGCCGCCAAAGCCGTTTAGCACTTCATTTAGCACAGACATTTTCGAGTGATACTGATTGCGCAGCTCGCCGCCAATATGACCAATATGAATATAGCTCTGCGTTAGCTGCGGCTGATCGATCACAAACAAACCGGACTGCTGCTGATCGCCCTCGGGTGGCTTTGGCAAAGCCGATTTATCGGCGCATTTCCAATCGCCCAAGGCTTCAGATATGGCGCGCTTCATCTGGGCGGGGTCAAAATCACCCACAATTCCCAAAATCGTATTCTCAGGGCGAATGGTCGTCTCATAAAACCGCTTTACATCATCGCGACTGATGCTCTCTAGGTTGGCATACTCAACCGTGCGAGCATAAGGACTTTGCGCGCCATAAATCAGCTTGTTAAATTCACGCGAGACAATGTCATCTGGCGAATCGTTGCGGCGAGCAATGCCACCTGCCGTCCGACTCAAAATCAGGGCTAGCTGCTCCTCGTCAAACGCAGGCTGCGTAATCACATCTGCAAATAAATCAAACACCGTGGGCAAATCTTCAGTTAGCGACGAAAAACCAGCGCTCCCCGACGTGTCGGCAATACTTGTTTCGACCGAAGCTGCCCGCTGCTCTAACAGCTCACTCAGCTCGTCTGGCGAATGGTTCGCGGTGCCCCCTAGCCGCATGGCCTCACCCGTGATTCCGGCCAGCCCGGTCTTAGTCGGCTCTACTAAATAATCGCCCGTTCGAAAAGTAGCCGAGCCGCTCACCAGAGGCAAATCGTGATCCTCCAAGAGGTACACCACTAGGCCGTTGTCTAGCTCGTAGCGCTCAAACTCTGGAATCCGAATCTCGCCGAGCGGCGGAAAGTTCAACGCTTCGTAAGGCTTTGCCTCAATAGCCTGAGCCGGTTTAGGCCAGCTCACCGTTATTAAAGTGGCAAAAGTGGCCACGGTCAAAAACAGTAAAGGCAAAAGACGTTTGCGGATGCGCCGTGAAATCAAACCCATGAATTTCCTTGATGAATCGCTTAATTTAATGGCTAGCTAATGGATGACTACTGATGGATGACTGCTTAATAAAGGCCGCGGACAAACGCAGGGCTTGATTCACGCTCACTATCCGTTGGCGCAGGTGTAGGTTCTGATGGCTGACTGCTAGATGGCTGACTGCTAGATGGCTGACTGCTAGAGGGCTGATTGTCGGGCGGTTGGGTGGGGCCTTGGGGCGATCGCCCTGGTTCACCTTCTTCTGGCAGCGTCGTTCCCGGCAGCGGCGCTTCAATCAAAGCCCCTTTGCCCGCCGAAATCAGCTTGCCTACCGTACGATTTGTGGGGCGAAAAGTGGTTTTGGCCACTCGCTGCACATCCGCCGCACTTACTGCCTCAATGGCCTTTAGCTCTTCGAACACATTTCGCCAATCGCCGGTTTTAGCCTCATACTCTGTCAGCAAACTAGCCATTCCCGAAATAGAATCTAGCTGCCCTAGCAGACTGGCTCTTGCCTGAGTTTTCACCCGATCCAGCGTGGCTTCGTCTACCGGCTCCTGCTGCAACCGAATCAGCTCACCTTCTAGTCCCACCGCAATTTCTTCGACGGTATGTCCTGGTGCCGTCAATCCGTACAGCAATATAACCGTATCTTGCTTATCGCCCGGAAAGCCGTTAGCACTGCCGATATCTAGCGCAATTTGAGGTTCGACCAGGGCTTTGTACAGTCTGGCAGTGCGGCCCCCGGTCAAAATGCTATCAATCATGGAATAGACCACCTGATCGGGGTCGGTAATACTGGGGCGGTGGTAGCCCTCCAAATACCAGGGCTGCGAAACCAACTCCAGCGTAAAGTCTCTTTCTTTAGTCTGCTTGGGTTCGTTTACCACTAGCTCGGGTGGATTCGTCCGTGACTGGTAGCGGCCAAAATACGCCTCGGCTAACTGCTTAACCTGCACTGGGTCTACGTCGCCAACTACAGCGGCAATGAGGTTACTCGGGCCGTAATAAGTATCAAAAAACGCTTTTACCTCCGCTCTAGTTGCCTTACGCAAATCCTCCATGTAGCCAATGACCGGACGGCGATAAGGATTCTCGGTAAACGCTACTTCCGAAAACCGCTCGATCATCTGACCAATGGGCGAGTTGTCTACGCGCATTCGGCGCTCTTCTAAAATTACCTCTTTCTCTTTGTAAAACTCACGAAAAACAGGGTCTAGAAACCGTTCTGATTCTAGTGAGAACCATAGCTCTAGCTTGTTGGAAGGCAAGTTATAAAAATATCGGGTGGCGTCGGCTGAAGTGGTTGCATTTAGGCCGGTGCCGCCTGCTTGCTCAATAATCTGACCAAACTTGTTTTGCTCTACATAGGAAGCGGCTTCTTCTTGCAGCGCGGCGAACTGTGTCTGTAGCTCACCTAGCTTGGCTTTATTGTCAGCTGCTTCGGCTTGCAGCAGTTGGTCGAAAACCTTGTCAAGCTTATCGAGCGCAACTTTCTCTGCGGCGTAGTTGGTGGTGCCAATGCGCGTTGTTCCCTTAAAGGCTAAGTGCTCTAGGTAATGTGCCACGCCCGTATGACCATCTTTCTCGTGCGACGCGCCGACGTTGGCATATAGCATGACTGAAGCTACTGGGGCTTCGTGTTGCTCTAGCACAATGAATTTCATGCCGTTGTCTAGCGTAAATTCGGTGACTTCTGCGGCCACCCGATCTAGATAAGGCTGAACGGAGTTGGGTTTAGTTTGCGCAAATGCAGAGGGCGCGATCGCACTCCACCCAAACAAAAAAATCAGCGCAGAAGCCACAAACCTGATGAGAAATGGCCTTAAATCTGACTGGTGATCTGACCGGTAATCTGATTTGCGAACTGACGACAGCAGCCAGTCAAAACCAGAAAGAATGCTGGCCGGGGGGCAAAAAGAAGGGCGAAAACCCATAGCACCTAAATGAGTTGTTAAAAACACTGCTTATCAGCATAGTTTTTTTTGCCGCATTCTGGGGGGCCGAGTGTGATGTACGGACGAGCGCTGTCCTAAAATACAGAAATATCAGATCTCAGAGCTTGTAGCTTCGGCATAGCTTCGGCATAGCTTCGGCATAGCTTATAGCTTCGGCATAGATTTAGACGATAGGCTAAACGCATTCGCAGCGATCAAACGCCAGCTATCTCTTCGCTTATGCTTATAGACACTGAAAATATGCCACAGCGCGGTTACAACACCTACCGTCAGGGCGATCGCAATCGCTCCATCCCAGCAGTTGCCGCCCCCAAACGCTGCTAAAAACTCGCGCATCCATTGATACAGCGGCTGCGCGATCGCCCTGACTGGAGATGTCTTAAAGATCGCTAAACTACTGAGCCCACCGACCAATACGCTCAGCGAAAGCATAAAGCCTACCGAAAGTGCGATCGCGAGCGAACCCAAAAAATGTAATAAGGTAGCCATGACGGACATCAACCATAGAACTTTGTCAGGCGCACAGCCTCACAGGCGTCTTTCCAGTCAGAATAGAAACACTCTGAGTCTGAAACATCTCTGCACCCTTAGTTTAGCCAGCACGGCCTCTACACATCTCTCTAACTTTTCAAATCTTAAATTTTCATAAAATATAGTTCATCTAATCGTTTGTCTAACAGTTCATCTAACAACAGCCTCTCACGCCGCTTCTAGCTGTTCTCGGCGACTTCATCACGCGTACGGCTCCCGCTAATGGCTCAGCTCCACCCTCTAAAAACTCTGCTATGACCCGCGTATCCTCTCTGATCCCGCCGACGCTCATCATCTGGTTACAGCGGTTGCTCTCTGCTATTTTTCTGGGAGGTCAGGTTTTAATCCACGTCATTACCAAACCCATCCATCGCCGCAACACCATAGAACAAATGTCGGCGGTTGGCCCCGAATCGCTAATTATTGCGCTAGTGACCGCATTATTCGTGGCCATGGTTTTTACCATCCAGGTCACCCGAGAGTTCATCACCTTTGGCGCGAGTGATGCGATTGGTGGGATTTTGGCACTGACGCTCGCGCGTGAACTCGCACCTGTGCTCACAGCCGTCGTACTAGCCGGACGAGTGGGCTCAGCCTTTGCTGCCGAAATTGGCACCATGAGAGTTACCGAACAGATAGACGCGCTGCAAATGCTTAAAAGCGACCCGGTAGATTATCTGGTTATTCCGCGCGTTATTGCCTGTGCCACCATGATGCCGCTGCTCAGCATCATCGCGTTTATTACCGGAATGCTGGGTGGATTGCTGGTTGCCACCAATCTCTACGGCATCTCTTCCAGCGTTTTTCTCTCGTCCGCCCGCAACTTCTTAACTACCTGGGACTTGGCCAGCGCTCTAATCAAGGCCGTCATCTTTGGCATTCTCATTGCCGTTATCGGCTCTAGCTGGGGTCTAACGACTACCGGCGGAGCCAAAGGTGTGGGTCAGTCCACTACTACGGCTGTGGTCACCTCATTACTCGCGATATTCATCACCAATTTCTTCTTGTCCTGGGTCATGTTTCAGGGCAACGGCAGCGCCTTCGCGGGTATGTAGCTATTTGTCTAAATTTCATCAATCCCACCCCCTTAAATCCTATGACAACTACCAGCACCGACACGCTCACGCCTAGCTACAGTTTGCCTATTGCAATTGTGCTATTGTCCCTACCGCTCTTATGGATTCAGCTCGGCGTGGGCCTATTCATAGCGGTTTTGGGCTTATTTTTGCTCTACCAAACTACGACGATTCGGCTTGTCTTTACGGCTACCGCTCTAGAAGTTCGCCGCAACGAGGGGCTGCTCAAAACCTTTCCTTATGCAGATTGGCAAACCTGGAAAGTCTTTTGGCCTGCCGTGCCTATTTTG
>JBBSOB010000218.1:0-8465 GCA_038260205.1 Phormidesmidales cyanobacterium | reverse complement strand
TGGATAGAGCGGGTTTGCTCCCCGTCCTGGGCAACAGCCACGATGGGATAACGAAGAACGCCATCCTGGAAAGACATTTGGAAGCGGAAAGTGCCGTCTGAGTTGAGCTGAATTGGCTCGCCGTCGATAGTGACAGTAGCATCTGGCTCGGTTGCACCGTAGACAATCAGTTCTGCATCGGCAACTAGCCAGAACTTGCGAGGCTTAGCAGGAGGAGCCGAGGCGAACAGACCTGCACCAGACATATTGACGCCAGAAGCGGTAGGTAATGCCCACATGCCCGCACCAGACGGAAATACGAAGGAACTAACTGACTCTTCGGGCACTTGATGCATAGAGCCAAAGAGAGACCCGGCTACGCGCATGGCTTCTGTAGACTGAGCGCGAGCAAACACCGCATCGTACAGCGGATCTCCTTGGCCATTCCGGCCTATTTCTTGAGTTCGAGCAGCGGCTCCTGCTTTTTGGCCAGGAGTTTCTAGCTGAGCGACGGTGCGACCTCTGAGATCTTGCTTCCAGTCTAGGGTGACAAACTTGTCTTCTATCCATTCGGATGGGTAGACGGGAGGAATGCGGACAGGGGCAGAGCGAGAGAGAACTAGCCATCTGCCATCGTTGCAGATGTAGCCAATTTCGAGGGTGTAGTCGCGATCGCTCACCGGAATAGGGAGATACCACTCGCGGGCAACCTCACCACAATCATACTGTTGCAGACTGTGCGGAGCCTGAGTATTGAGATCTACATCCGTGACATCGTAAAAGCGAAGTGCTAAGCGACTGCCACCTTGCTGCCGCAGCTCCTGTTTGTGCTCATGAGGAATGTCCCAATAGGCGTAGGCCCACTGAGGGTCTCTAGGGAGTAAGACGATACGACTCTCGCCATAGCCATCCGGCAGCTCGCTGAGTCCGTCATCCACAGTCGCTAACATTTCCATCGTGGGCTGAGGATTAGCCAATGCCACTTCTGCTGTGCTATCAACTGAGCTACCGGCTGTGCTATCAACTGGGCTACCGTTAGCCTCAGCCAGATGGCTTTGAGCAGGGTTGGAATACTTAGCAGCTTCGACTTGAGTCTGAGTGCTAGATAGGTTAACCGCAGAGGGCGTAGGCAGGTGATCTCCGGCTGCCTTCTGTTTCTGCTGAATGGCCGCTACCATTTCGACTTTCCGCATGCGGCTGTATCGAGAAACTTCGTAGTGGCTAGCTACTCTACGGAGCTGTCTTAACGTCATTTCCTCTAACGGAATGTTGGGTGTTTGAGATGACATATTTACTTTTCTCCTCACTAACTGGTAGGTAACTAGCTCTAAAAAATTGTTGCTTCGGGATCAATCTTCTGAAGCAGTGAATTCATAATATGACAAAACTTTAAGCTTGGGATCAACTCGTACAAGCCTTTATTACGCATAACAACGAGTTTTCTACATATTGAGGGATCATAATGTCAGGGTTCTGTGACATTTGGGGGATCAAACTAAAAAAAATCCTCAATCGTTAAGCGGGCCTTAAGGTATTTTCTGTGGTTGTGTGCGAGTTGAAGGATACTATGGCTGCGGGTTTATGAGGTGGGTAGCTGAATGTCGGAAAGCGAGAGTGCGAAAGCGAACGCCGAAAGCGGGGCGGGTGGAAGTCGGATTATCGGGCGCGTTTTGCCGCCTGCTGTGAGGCTGTGGCTGCGATCGCAATTAGAAAACGTAAAGGATCTCGACATTCAGCTTGACGGCAGAGATCGAGAGATCCTCTCAGGGCGTTTGCCGAAGGTCGCCGTGACGGCAAAGAATGCTGTCTATCAAGGCATTCACTTAGGGACTGTAAACCTGTCGGCTGAAGATATTCGAATTAATATTGGCCAAGTGGTTCGCGGTCGACCGCTTCGACTGCTACAGGCTTTTCCGGTGTTAGGTGAAGTGGCTCTGAGCGCGCAGGACTTGAGCGCTTCGATGGAGTCTCCGCTTTTGCTAGCAGGACTGACGGATTTTTGGCGAGGATTAGCGCGATCGCCCCAACTGGCCGAAGAAATTCGCGATCGCTATGGGCCATTGTCACTAGAGCCTGAGGTAACGTTGCATAATGCAGCCGTTGCGCTAGCTGACCAATGCATCGGAATGAGCTTTTATCCCTGTAGTCACGGCGGCGAGACCACAGAGCGTCCCGTTGTGATTGGCGCTAGGCTATCGGTCGTCTCAGGCCATCTTTTACAAATACTGTCTGCCAAGTGGCTAACGCAGCTATCCGAACTGGGCGATCCAGCGCAAGGAACGGCGATTCAATCGCTAGAAAATTTTCAATGGGATTTGGGAGAAGACACTCAGCTTTCGCAGCTTGCTATCTACCCAGAGCAACTGCTTTGCACCGGGCAGCTACAGGTCAATCCTTAGACATTAGATATTAAGCATTAGATATTAAACATTAGATATTAAGCATTAGTACTTGTCGAGCAGCGGGATGAGATAGGCCACAAAGTAGTAAACCAAAGGCGCTGTGAACACATAGCTATCCGTGCGATCTAAAATACCGCCATGTCCTGGAATGAGCGTTCCCGAGTCTTTAACGCCCGCGTCTCGCTTCATCAGCGATTCTGTTAGATCTCCTAGCAAGCTAGAAATGCCGATGATAGTGCCCAAAGCCGCGCCAGTGAGCCACCAGATCGGCCAGTCCATCATCCAAGCCCCTATAATTCCGCAGCTAGCACTAGCCCCCATCCCAAAAATGGCGCCTTCAACGGTTTTCTTCGGGCTGATGCTAGACAGCGGCGTGCGACCAAACGATTTGCCAAAGGCGTAGGCTCCGATGTCTGCGCCCCAGATACAGACAAAGGCCACGAAGGTGATGGTGAGGCCCGCAGGATAGGTACTCCAGTCGAAGCTGCTAGGTAAATAGCCTTCTAGCGGCAGCGTTGCCGTACCTTCGGCAGAAAGATCTCTCAGGCGAATCCAAAAAGTGGGTAAGTAGCCGCCATAGAACAGGGCCAAAATAGAGGCGGCGACATCGGCTATGGTGGCAAATTTGGGTTGAAACAGCAGGTAAAAGCAGATGCAGGTGCCCGCTAAGGCCAAAATAGCATCAGCAACCGGGGGCGCGATATGTGCGGTCACCAGCAGCACCTGGCTGACGATCAGCGTGGTTTTGGCGGCTGGGTTGATGCCTTTGGCTCGAACTAGGTCAAATACTTCTAGCTGGCCCAGGTAGACGATAACGCCAAATCCTATCGTGAAGTACCATCCGCCTAGCACGATGAGGCTAAGTGCGATGGCGATCGCAACAATTCCACTAGCAATGCGAACCCACGGCATAGACGTATTAACTCAGATAAACAAAATTCTCACCAGGCGAACAGACCGCCGGGAAGAGGCTTGATAAAACACTACAGCAAAGCACAGTCTCCCTGCACTGAGGTTTGCTGTTCAGCCGGTCGGTCTTGCCCAATAGTCTTCGCCCGTGACCATTCCGTGACCATTGTATCTGGTGTATCTGGGATAAACCTGTTTTATTCGAGCTTGTCGCCGCTGATGATGAAGATGGGATCGACGGAAGCGAAGAGCTGACGATTGCCTCTAGTTTCGAGGCGGTTGATGGTGGGCTGAGCAATTTCTATATTGCGCATATGTAGATTAGAAAAGGTTTCGGACGCGGTGTAGAGCGCTTCTAGATTATTGGCGGTAACGACAATGCGACCGCTGGCTGGGAGATATTTCCAGGCGGCCTGGAGCGTGGTTTTGAGCGGTGCGCCTTCAATCAAAATGCAGTCGGGTTTGTCCGCTAAGGTAGCCAAACATTCGGGCGCGTTGCCCGCGATTACTTTGACGTTCGTGACTTCGAAGCGATCGCAATTCTTTTGAATCAACCCGGCCACTTCCTCATCGCGTTCTACAGCGGTAATGCTGCCGTTTGGACAGAGGAGGGCGGCTTCTATGGCGACGGTGCCGGTGCCTGCTCCGATGTCCCACAGATGGGCGTCGGGTTTGAGCTTGAGGTATCCCATGACCAGCAGCCGGACTTCTTTTTTGGTGAGGGGGATGCCAGGAAGCTGCTTGAAGAGCTTGTCTGGGATGCCAGGGGTAGCGTAAGGCCAGAGTTCAGACATGGGGGTTTAGAGCGGTCGGTGACGGTGGGAATTGCGTACCTGATTGGCAATCGTATCAGGGGGCGAGGGGCGACGGGTCAATCACAAGGATTGTCTTTAACTGCGGATCTTGGCAACCAGTGAGGATCGCGCCTGCGTTGAGGAGGGTTTGGAGATGGGCGATCGCGCTTTCGGTAATCAGTTCGCCGGGGAGGAGGACGGGGAGGCCAGGCGGGTTGGGGCAATTGGTTTCGGCGCTGTTGGGGGTAGGGGCCTGGTAGAGTGGGATGGGGCGGGGGGGCGAGAAGAAGGCTTGGCGAGGGGTAACCGAAGGCTGAGCGTAGTCGAAGTCTGGCTGAGAGGGCGATCGGTGGGTTCGGGCTTCGACTACGCTCAGCCCCCGGTTGGGCTGGCTTTGGAATGCCTCTGATTTTTGGGGATGTAATTTAGAAAGCTGTTCAAATCCTTGGATGAGGCTGTCGATGTCTGCGGAGGTGTTGCCGAGCGAAATAATGAAGGTGAGATGTTTGAGGGTAGGGAGTTCGGCGGTGACGTGGAATTCGCTGTGGAGAATTTCGTCGACTGCGAAGCCGGTGAGTCCGAGAGGAGAAACATCGACGGTAAGACGGGTGCGATCGCCCCTAAGCCCCTCTAACTCTCGTTGCGGCTGCAATACTCTTAGTCCGGGTAGCTGGCTGATTGCTTGAAAGGCTTGATCGGCTAGCTCAATGGTTTGTGTCATCAAGCTCAGCCCGTGGGTGGCCATTTGATAACGGGCGGCGTCTAGCGATCCTAATAGCAAGTAGCTGGGGCTGGTGGACTGAGTGAGCTGAAGTGATTGGGTGAGGCGATGGTGGTTGATGCGATCGCCTTTTACATGTAGCCAGGCCGACTGCGTAAAGGCGCTAAGGACTTTGTGAGCAGATTGAATGGCAAGATCTGCGCCTGCGGTGAGAGCGGGTACAGGAAGATCTGGGTGGAAGGCGAAGTGGGGGCCATGGGCTTCGTCGATGATGAGGGGGATGCGGTGGGCCTGGGTGATGCGGGCGATCGCTTTAATATCTGAGCAGATGCCCTGGTAGGTGGGTGAGACGAGCAGGACGGCTTTGGCTTTGGGGTGCTGGGCGATCGCCCGTTCAATGGTTTGCGGCGAAACCCCTATCGGCATATCCCATTCTTCGCTGTAGTCTGGCTCAATGTAAATCGGCGTAGCGCCAGATAGAATGAGTCCTGAAATGGCAGAGGAATGAACGTTTCTGGGCAGAATGAGCTGATCGCCTGGCCCGCAGGTGGCCAAAATCGCGGCCTCAATTCCGCAGGTTGACCCATTGGCTAAGAACCAGGTGCGATCTGCGCCAAAAGCTTCGGCAGCAAGAGCTTGGGCCTCTAAGATGACCCCTTCTGGGGCAAAAAGGTTGTCTAGCTCGGGAAGTTCGGGGAGATCTGCGCGGAAGACTTGGGTGCCAAAGAGATCGCGGTGACGAGGTGAAAGACCCTGGCCGCGTTTGTGTCCTGGGGTGTGGAAGGCGGCGTTGCGGCGGGTGGCGCAGTGTTTTAAGGCGTCGATTAAGGGGGTCGCGAATTGATCCATAGGGGTTGCTGATACTGCTGCTTTTTTGCTGGCTGGGCCTAGTTCTAAGGGGTCTTTTGCGGCCTATTCGCGGTTTCTTGACGGCTTATGAGAATGGTTCATGTTTGGGGAGCGATCGCACTCATGCGCCAATCCGTAGGAAGTTGCAGGATTTTTAGTAATAATAAATAAGAGCTTTACATTTCTCTAAAATAGGGATATCACGCTAGCTATATTTTCATCCGCTCAATCACCCCTTCGCCGCATTTTAATCGACTATGAAAAGCCAGTTTCTAGACCGTTTGAAAAGTCCAGAGCGCCCAGTTCTCGTATTTGATGGGGCGATGGGAACGTCGCTGCAAATGCAGGATCTGACGGCAGCGGACTTTGGCGGGCCAGAGTACGAAGGCTGCAATGAATATTTGGTAGAGACTAAGCCCGATTCTGTCGATAAAGTACACCGCAGCTTTTTGGAAGCGGGCGCAGACGTCATTGAAACCGATACCTTTGGCGGAACGGCGCTGGTATTGGCTGAATACGATTTGGCGGATCGCGCTTACGAATTGAATAAGAAAGCGGCGGTCTTAGCGAGAAAGGCGGCTGATGACTATTCCACGCCGGAAAAGCCTCGATTCGTGGCGGGTTCAATTGGGCCGGGAACAAAATTGCCAACGCTAGGGCATGTGGACTTTGACACGCTGAAGAATGCCTATCTGGAGCAGGTGGCCGGGCTAATAGACGGCGGCGTGGACTTGATTTTGGTGGAGACCTGTCAGGACGTGCTGCAAATTAAGGCGGCGCTAACGGCCATTGACGAAACCTTTGCCGAGAAGCAGGTGCGCCTGCCGCTGATGGTTTCGGTGACGGTAGAGCAGCAGGGCACGATGCTAGTAGGCTCGGAGATTGGGGCGGCGCTGACTATTTTGGAACCCTACCCAATTGATATTTTGGGCTTGAACTGCGCGACTGGCCCAGCCGAAATGAAGGAGCATATTCGCTATCTGTCGGAGAATTCTCCATTTGTTGTGTCTTGTATTCCGAATGCGGGACTGCCGGAGAACGTAGGCGGACAGGCGCATTACCGGCTGACGCCGATGGAACTGCGGATGCAGCTCATGCATTTTGTAGAAGACTTGGGCGTGCAGGTAATTGGCGGCTGTTGTGGAACCCGGACGGATCATATTGCGCAATTGGCTGAGCTGTCTAAGGATTTGAAGCCCAAGCAAAGATCGGTGGGCGATCGCCAACAAATCCCTCCCTACGGCGATCTTCCTTATGTCCCTTCAGCGGCTTCTATCTATAGCTCTCAGCCCTACGAGCAAGACAATTCATTCTTAATTGTAGGCGAGCGCCTGAACGCCAGCGGCTCCAAGAAGTGCCGCGAACTGCTCAACGCTGAAGATTGGGACGGCCTAGTTGCTCTAGCGAAGTCCCAGGTGAAAGAAGGCGCACATATTCTAGACGTGAACGTAGACTACGTGGGTCGTGATGGCGTTCGCGATATGAAAGAGCTGGTGTCCCGACTGGTGACGAATATTACGCTGCCGCTGATGCTCGACTCGACTGAGTGGGAGAAAATGGAGGCGGGCCTGAAGGTGGCGGGCGGTAAGTGCATCCTTAACTCGACCAACTACGAAGATGGCGACGAGCGCTTTTTTAAGGTGCTAGAGATTGCTAAGCGGTATGGCGCGGGCGTGGTGATTGGCACCATTGACGAGGATGGAATGGCGCGGTCGGCGGAGAAAAAATTTGCGATCGCCCAAAGAGCCTACCGAGATGCCGTGGAATACGGCTTCCCCTCCTACGAAATATTCTTCGACACGCTGGTTCTACCGATCTCTACCGGGATTGAAGAAGACCGAGTAAACGCGAAAGAAACCATCAAGGCAATCAAAATGATTCGCGAGAATCTACCGGGCTGCCACATTATGCTGGGCGTGTCTAACGCCTCATTTGGTCTCAATCCAGCCTCTAGAGTCGTGCTGAACTCTGTCTTTCTCAATGAAGCCATGGCCGCAGGGATGGATGGGGCGATCGTCAGCGCTAGCAAAATCTTACCGCTCGCTAAGATCGATCCTGAACACCAAAAAATCTGTCGCGACTTAATCTACGACAACCGCAAGTTTGAAGGCGATGCCTGCACCTACGACCCGCTGGGCGAACTGACCACGCTGTTTGCCGGTAAAAGCACCAAGCAGCTTAGAACAACTCAAGACGAGGACTTGCCTCTAGAAGAGCGGCTAAAGCGTCACATCATTGACGGCGAGCGGATTGGTCTAGAAGATCAGCTCGCCGCAGCGCTAAAGCAATATCCGCCTTTGGAAATTGTGAACACCTTTTTGCTCGATGGCATGAAGGTCGTCGGTGAGCTGTTTGGCTCGGGCCAGATGCAGCTTCCGTTTGTGCTGCAATCGGCACAGACAATGAAAGCGGCAGTGGCTTATCTAGAACCCTTCATGGATAAAGATGAGGCGGACGACAGCGGCAAAGGCACGGTGGTAATCGCCACCGTGAAGGGCGACGTGCATGACATTGGCAAAAACCTGGTGGATATTATCTTGTCTAACAACGGCTACAAAGTCGTGAATATCGGCATTAAGCAGCCGGTGGATAATATCATCGCGGCCTTTAACGAACATCAAGCCGACTGCATTGCAATGAGCGGACTGCTGGTCAAATCGACGGCCTTTATGAAGAACAACCTGGAAACCTTTAATGAGCATGGCATTGACGTGCCGGTGATTTTGGGTGGGGCGGCGCTGACGCCTAAATTTGTGCATGAGGACTGCCAGAACGTCTATAACGGACGGGTGATTTACGGTAAGGACGCAT
>JBBSOB010000217.1:0-8474 GCA_038260205.1 Phormidesmidales cyanobacterium | reverse complement strand
TATGGTGAGTGCGATCGCCACATTATCTGTAGTCTTCAACACATCTAGTAGCGTATCGACAGCCGGTACACCAATCTCTCCTAAAGACATCACCGAAGCAATTTGCACCACCGGGTAAGGATCGTCCATTGCCTGACGCAATCCTTCAATGCCCGCTTTAGGAAATGGCGTATCAGGATGCTGCACCGCAATTTGAGCCATTGCTTTAGTACAGCTCGCTCGCACCGTATCGTTCTCGCTGTTTAGCATTTGCTCAACCACCATGGGCACCGAGTCCATGCCAATCACACCTAACGTCTTTACCGAAGCCCGTCGATATACAACATCTTCTTCGCCTAAAGCAGACATCAGCTTAGGAATCGTGTTCTCATCGCGGGTGTTTACAATCTCTCGCATCGCGCGATCGCGCATATGTGGATTAGGATGCTTAAGCTGTTCAAAAAGAGAATCTGCAGCCATGATTCAAAAATAAGAATGATATTCATTAAAAAGGACTCCTGGAGAATCCCTAATAAAAGGGCATCAGCCAGGAGTCCTAGTTCTTCTAAGACGTTTCGCTATGCCTCAGACAATTAGCCCGAGACTAACTCGCAATCATAAGAGACTATGAGAGGGAGTTGATAACGTAGTCGATCAGTGAACGGAACTCAGTGAGTGCCTGAGGAGACATGTCGCGAGGAGCACAAGCGCGATCGCGAGTGTGCTGCATAGCTGTTACATAAGGAGCAGTAGGCAAGTTCAAAGAACGATACACTTCACGCGCACCGGCAATGCCCCACTCATCCAAAGGACCTGTGCCGCCAACAACTAGGCTGTAGTTGATCAGACGTAGGTAGTGCTTGATATCGCGCAGGCACTTGTCTTGCTTGCCTTGGTTGCCGCCAGCTTCGCCGTCGTTCTTGAGGTAAGGATACTTCTTAAACGCAGCGTCGTAAGCTTCTTGAGCAACTTTGTCGATGCCAGCGTTGAGCTTTTCAGCCGCTTCTAGGCGAGCAGCTGCACGCTGCAATCCACCTTGAACAGCCTGCAAGTCAGCAGCAGCGGGGAAACGTCCAGCCGCATCAGCCGAAGCGATGGCAGCAGTTACAACAGATTTCATGATTTATTTCTCCAAGTAATGTTTGATCGGTTAACTTGTTCGATCAATTAACTAAGTTAAGTCTGATAGTTATCAGAGTGATGTCTTGCAAGTAGTGAGTAGCGAGCTAAGTAAAGTTAGCTTTGCAACTCAACCAAGGGGAATTAACCCAGTGCAGACACAACACGATCAAAGTAACCAGCAGCTTCGGAAGCTAGTGCGGAGCAATCGCCGTCAGCAGTTTCCATTTTGTTGTAGCGAGAGCCACCTGCTTCAGGGCTGTTAGTGCCGTTGATGTGAGCAACACTAGAAGCTTTCATGATGTTAACTGCACGAGCAGAAGAACCAGTTGGCACGCCTAGCGCAGCATAAGTTTCTTTAAGACCGTTCAAGCAACGATCGTCTAGGACGGAAGCGTCACCAGCAAGCAGCGCATAGGAAACATAGCGAAGGATGATTTCGCCGTCGCGCAAGCAAGCAGCCATGCGACGAGTGGGGTAGCAGTTACCGCCAGCTTGAATCAAGCCAGTGTTCTCACAAATCATGCCGGATACAGCGTCAGAAACAATGCAGCTAGCGTTGGAGGAAATAGCGTTTACCGCATCTAGGCGCTTGTTGCCTTCAGCAACAAAGCTCTTGAGTTGGTCTAGTTCGCTGCCGCCAATAGTAGCGGTCTTAGAGTCAGCCGAAACAACGGCTCTAGAGAAAGCGTCAAGCATCAAAGCTCTCCTTCTTCGTAATACAGCAGCTGACCGAGTTTATTTGGCCAGTGAAATAACATTAAGAGATGAGGCAGTCTTCAGTCCTCTTTATTAAAAACAAAGCAATAATCCGTTACAAAGCACTTGGAGATTTATCCAGAGCTGGCTTGGGTAGGGAGGTACAGCTTTATCATAAAAGCTTGAGACTTATTGCAATATCGCAACACCTCTTAACATCATCTGTTTTACGTCATCTGTTAGGTAACGGTCTTTAGGGCCGCTACTTAGGCAGAACGCTAGCTTAGGTAGAATGCTAGTAGGAGCGCTGACGCCATCTGTTGTGGCTGTACTCGGCAATTTGCTTCTGTAGCTGACTGGTTTGCTGGATTTGGGCCTGGGACTTTAGCGCCATCTCTGAGTCTGAAGCCGGTCTATTCGTCGGCTGGGCGGTGCCTTCCGGTCGGCTTGCTGTGGGCTGACCAAAGATACTATTAAGCCAGCGATCTGTTTCTGAGCGGTGCGCCGCTGCTCCGACGACTGGTTGCTCCTGATGGTGAGACGACGGTACTCGCCTGACCGGAGAACAGTCGATGGTTCAGCCGCGCCGGATTATTAGCCATGACCTGTTGGTCGCTGCTAGAGACACCTCTTAGCGGGGGAAACATGTGGATAAAGGCGACTAGCTTGTTCGCCGCGCTGGTTTTGTAGCCTCGGTAGAAGGGATGGCTCTAATCACGATTTCGACTTCGCTATTAGAGTCTGTTGACCAGGGGCGAATCGGCTCGGCTTTATCGTAGGCGGCAGTGCCTGGCGCAGTATCAGGATTGATGATGGGATTGACAAATGTACTGGGCATGGGAAAAATCCTCGTACTTAAGTTTGTGAATCTCTCCTATTCTTATGGAGATTGATCCCCCAGCGATTTGAGGATTTGTAAGGCAGATTTGAGTTGCAAGAGGTCTGCCGCCTTATTCTCGTTCGTCAAACCGGGTGCGGAAGCTGCCGTACTTAATCCAATATTGGTTGAGTTCGTGGTGGGGCGTGTGCAAACTTGCCTTAGCGTGATACAACACAACTCGGCGATGATTGCCAATCCAAATTTTCTTCAGCGGCTCGACCGAAATTAGGGTGCCGCCCAGCGCTTCCACGCAGTCCTGAAATTTGTCTACTGTGGAATATTCAACTGTCTCGAAGATGTAAAAATTGCCTGAACAAATGAGATGACGACTGCGAATCCATGCCTGCATTTTTTTCTGGGCGGGAGGTGGCAGCATCTCAAGACAGTCGGTGGAATGGCAGTTCGCTGGCAAAGCTTTCTCGCTTTTCGAATCGCAGTGCGCCTTCGGTTGAACCCCAGACATGTTCGTCACTCTCCACATCCATTCCCTGATCTAAACTCACCCAGCTATGGTCGGTTAGCTCTACGCGGCTGACTAGGTACGTGCGCTTTCCCTTGCGCGGGATCAGGCACTGATTGCCCGGTTCTACGCCGCCGATAAACTGGTCTTGCGATTCGGTGGTTTCGCGCCGAAAGACCATGGAGCATCCGGGTCGGCGAATGGCCGTTTCTGCCGGAATGGTTTTGAGGATGTCCAGGTTGTGACCTGAACCCGCGTAGGGAACGCCGTCTTTTAGGCCGTAGTTTTCAATATAGATGCCATCTTTTTGGTCTATTACACGATGCAGTCCCTGGCGGTAGGGTTTCCAGAGGTCGTAGTCGTAAACCTGCTCGGAGTAGAAGCCAATGCCGCCGGGAAAGCCTAAGGCTTCGAAGAACTCGAAGGGCAAGGGCCGAAAGAAAATGCGGATGTGCGCAAAGTCGGTGGGATGCGCTTGGGACTGCTGATAGTTGCTAAAGTCTCCAGCCATCCAGGAGGTGAGGGTAACGAAGTCTGGGCTGACCGAGGCTGGTGGAATAGATTGAGGGGCGGCGGTAGACGCTGTCATGCGGGTGAGTAAGAAGGTTTAAGTCAAAGATGTTAAATCGGAGTGACCTTAAAATTGTAGAGAGAAAATTTGAAAACAGGCCAGTGAGCCAGTAATTAGTCGGGTGGTCAGGCGGATGGTTAAGATAGGTGACGACGGTTAATTTTTGGGTAACACTCGAACTTCGGATGAAAGCGAGGCGGTGGTTACACCCTGGCCGTTGCTGGTTTTGATTAAGGACACTCGAAAACGAAGGTTGTCGTTGGCAAACCAGATTCTTTCTTCGGCGGAGGCACGGTCGTAGGGAGTGGTGAGTACAAAGGTGCCGTCGTCCTGAATAATGTAGTCGCCGGCGGCGGGCATGGTTTCGGCGTAGCCCTGGTCGCGCAGCAGTTTGCCTGCATTCGTTTTGGTTGAGTCGGGCACGGGCACGAGGATGGTTTGCCCTTTGAGAACGTCTTCTTCGTTCCAGTCGGTTTCGCCTTCCCAGCTCATTTTGAACGGGGTGGCGATCGCGCTTACGTCCACAGATTGCTGCTCGCACAAAGCCAGCACTGCCGGGTCGTCTTTGGTAATTTGTTCAATGTTGATGGCCGAGCGAATTTCTTCAAAGTGGGAAAAGGCTAAATGATGAGCGCTGCGCTGCGATCGCCATTGACCCAAAGAGCGCATCACAAACGTATCAATATCCATGCCAGTCCCTAAATCCACCATTCGTCAGCTCTTAAAATAAATCGTTGTATCTTTTAAATCATGCCTTAAATGCGCTCATGAAGTAAGGGCCAAAGCCTAGGCAATCCCTGACCTTAACCCTCCGACTCATCTAAAAGCTAACAACGAGCTAACAACAAGCTGGCAACTAGCGACGGTTACGCTTAGTCTCCTGCTGCTCTTCTCCCTTTGAAGCCTCACCTTCAGCGGCTTGATTAGATGAAGGGGGCGCTTCTGAGTGGTCAGCACGGCTTATAGCTGCGGGCGGATTTCCGCTAACAGCCACAGAGGCTACGCGATCGCCTCGACGATGAATAGTTTGTATCATCTGAGACATTTGGCTATAGGGCACTCTGATTTGATAGCTGCTTTGCCTCATCACAGACTGCTGGCGCGCGCCAGTGACCCCAATCGTCACCGTGCGATTTTGATAATCACTTATTTCGGACTGGCTGAGTACGTTCATCACTATCTCCTTATTACAGAGTTTTTATGCAGACTCAATGCTGACGATTTTGCCACCAGACTTTTGAATAGAGCGGATTTTCTGTTGCAGTTGGTTGTACCCAACTTCGTAGGTCACATTGCTGCGAGGTGTCCGACTGCCACCGGTATTTGCGCTAGTAACGCTGATGCGATAATTCGAAGTTCTACCCGTTGTGGCCGAAACGCTGGACTTCGGCGATCTGATTTTAGTGCTTCGATTGCTACCCAAATCGCTGGTAAGTAGCGCTTTTTTACCAGGGTTATGAGAAGCGTTGCCGCCTGCGATCGCCAGCGTACGATTGAAGCTCACGTTCTTAAAACCCGCTTCGGTATTTTGACCGCGCAGATAGGGCGCAATATTCTCGCCGAAATTATTCCAGTATTCGTCGCTGTCTATGTAGGAATCAATCTCGCTGTCATAGCCCTGCTCATTATAAATGAGAGTATGTGCGGAGATTTCTCGCTGGTCTTCTGGCGCACGACCTAACAGATTTTGAAAATTGTTCTCGATGAAGCTATAAGGCGATGAAGACTCGAAAAACAAAGCTCGATACAGATCGGACTTGGCAACAGCGCGAACAAATCCTCTAACGCTGATATCACCATTGCGCAACAGCGATTCAGCACTAGAAAGGCGTTGGCTTTCCATCACATGATGGTTGCCCAAAACATGTTTGTAAACAGATTGAATAACCGCTTGTAAATCGTCTTCTGAGGCTTTTTGACGTAGCTCTACAGGCTCTGGACTGGCGACCCAAATTGACATAGAAGATTTCTCCTTTCTAACAAATTTTTAAAAAGTAGTGCCATAACTAATGGCTTAAAGGGATGAATCTAACCATTAAGACATCGCTGAAACATTGCTGAAACATTGCTGAAATATTATTGAAATATCGAAGCTTTAGCTGCTAAGACAACTTTGGCGGTCTTGAGAGCGCAGGCTAAATAGCTAAACTCACCTATTTCTAGGAAACCGGAGTGCGGTGCTGAAAATGAGAAAGCGTTTATTTTCTCAACACAACGTAATAAACAGGCATTTTGATCTTGTCTAACCAAAAAAGAGCTGAACATCTGCCATACAAACGATTCTAGTACTTTCAGTTGAAAGGCGAACCGATGTTATGGCTGGACGTTCAGCTCTTTTTGTCAAAGCTAGCCTTTGCGGGCTATCTCATCTTGGTCTATGTGATCTCAGTGATGTCTACAATTTTGGCACCACTGCGCTGAATGCGCTGAATCTGGGGAGTCATTTTCCGAGCGGAAACAATGTACTCGTTGAAGCTAACGCGGCGAGGGGCGTCGAACTTAGCGCCTGTTGTGCGAATCTTGAAGCGCTTCTCGGTGACAGAACCCGCCGAGACTTTAGTCTTCTTGATTCTGTTGGCACTGTTTGTGCCGATAGCATATACCAACTGAGAGTTCTTAACGGCGCTGTCAATTTGAGCAGGGCCTCGGTTAATGGCGAAGTTGCGGTTATAAACAACTTGCTTGCGACCAACTTCACTTTTCTCCCGAGTATAAGGAACAATGTTCTCACCGAACTTTTCTTGATACTCTTCACTATCTACGTAGGAATCGATGTCGGCATCGTAGCCTTCTTCAGCGCAGCGGCGAATATGCTCGCTAGTTTCTGCTTGAGACTCGGGTGCGCGGCCTAGCAGATGCTGAAAGTTTAGTTCGGCAGAACGATAGGGGCCGCAGGCTTCAAAGTAGCGGGCGCGGTAGAAGTCTGATTTGGCAACGGCGCGGACAAATTCGCGAACAGAAAAGTTGCCGTTGCGTAGCTGAGACTCGGCTGTGACGAGTCGTTCGCTCTCCATCACGTGAGGGTTGCCCAATACTTGCTTGTATACGGCGCGAATAATGGAATCAATGTCTTCGGTTGAGCTGTTGGGCCAAAGTTCGTAAGTATAGGCTGAGGTGACGTTTGCCATGATATGGGTTCTCCTAAAAATGAAACTCTCAATAACAGGTTTTAAGGGGGTTCAGCGGTCAGTGCAAAGGCGAGCGATTCTAAAGACTTGCGTAAGGCAGCATCTTCAACCACTCGCCTGAGACTGTTTGCTATTTAGTTAACGGCGGTAATACTGGCAATGACGCCGCCTGCTTTGTGGATGTGCTGATATTCCTGAGAAAGCTTCTCGTAAGGCACCAGATATACCTGGTTGGCCCGGCGGAATCGGGAAGAGGCTTTGCGCACCTGGTTGGCCCGAATTGCCGTGACTTCGATGCGGTACACTTTGCCGCGATCGCCGATGCCTGTGCCCACACGAACAGGAGCCGAAGTCGGTGGCTCGCTAAATGCCCAGCCGTCGCCGTTGTTAGAAGAAGGCGCTCTAACCGCAGTTGCAACCGCGTTGATGACTTTGCTGTTGAGGCGTGGAGTCTTGCCAGAGGTGCTGCCTTTGAGCGAGCTGCTAGATGCGCCGCGCACCAGCTCGAACAGGTGAGTAAACTCGACCATGCTCTGGGAGGCTTCGCTCTTGTAGCCGCGAATATAGGGAACGATGTTCTCGCCAAAGGTGTTTTGATACTCGTCGCTATTGATATAGGTATCAATGTCGGCTTCGAAGCCTTCTGCATCGAGCACGTTGCTATGGAACTTCATTTCGTCGTAGTTGTTGGGCGCACGGCCTAACAAGTGACGGAAGTTGAGTTCGCTGTAGCGATAGCGGGGGCAGGACTCGAAGAAACGAGTGCGGTACAACTCTGACTGGGCAACGGCGCGGACAAATTCTCGTACGCTGTATTCGCCTAGCTTAAACTGGGATTCGGCAACTACTAGTCGCTCGCTTTCCATTACGTAAGCATTGCCCAAAACCTGCCGATAAACAGCGTTGATGATGTCTTCACGATCGTCAGGTGAGAGACCGGGAACCCACTCTATAGGCGGAGTCTCTTCAAAAAGACTGACGCCCAATCGCGATGCTGGTCCGAAAGCCATGGATGCTATCTCCTAGTTGACAACAGTTTGCAAAGTTAATGTGTAACGTCGGGTTTGTAACCTTCTGTTATTGAGGGCTGTCTCAAAACATCGAGTGGCCATCGACTGAGCGATTGGCTTGTGGGGACACGTTAGCTACGCAGCTCGCGCCTTCTCATAAACTCAAAAAGATTGAGGAGCAAATCTCTACAAGTTGCGACTGATCGCTACTTGCGTGTCCTCATTATTTCTGCAAAAGGGGTCTATCTTCGTCAAGTTTTGTTAAGTTGGTCGTTGGACTACTGCTTGAATTAAGAGAAGCCAGTTGCCCGCTTGACGCTGCTTCGAGCCTTTTTGAACTGATTTAAGGGCTGTTTTTTAGATGTCAACGATGGCTAAGGATATCGGGTTGTACCGTTACTTAAGTTTACAATGCTTTTTATTTAGTTTGCATTTGGTTTGCATTTAGCCAATTGTGATCGCCGCTTAGATCGTTATTAGATTGTGATTAAACCGTTATTTAAGTTGCGCCTGCCTGCTTGAGTAACGCGATCGCTTCTTGCGAGCGAAAACAATCTTTAGCCTCATCTAAGGCGGTTCGACCCTGTCGGTTCACTGCTGTGATCTCAGCGCCGTTTTCTAGCAATAG
>JBBSOB010000216.1:0-8474 GCA_038260205.1 Phormidesmidales cyanobacterium | reverse complement strand
CTAGAAATAGAAAGCCCGAACATAGAGGAAGTCGAAGTCGAAGTCGAGACCGAAACCGAAGTCGAAGATCCGATACCGCGTCCCTATGCACCCTTACGCCCGAAAGCAACTTGCCCTGAAGATGTAGAATCTCTAACCGCAATCCTCATTCGAGACCTGCCGGGCTACACAAACAGAGTGCTACAGCGAACCGTAGCCGCCTTACCCAACAATGATACAGACGGCAGAGCGCCCTACCGGCCTTCGTACATGTTGATTGCTGGGCGAGCCGAGTTTGAACCGCTCGACCTAGACAACTATACGCTCACGACCGAATCCGAAGCAGGTGGCCCCCTCACTCAGGTATTTTTTACTACGCTCTCTAGACAATATGCAGGGCTGCGCGATCGCCAGGTGCAAGAATATCATTGGCTATTTCTAACCCAAGCAGAAGACGGCTGGCGACTGGCTTTTATGTTTTCTGAAATTGACGACGCGCAGACGACTAGAGCCGCCCTTCCCCCCAGAGAAAACAGCAAAGGCAGCGTCGGCAAGGCCGTACAGCTATGGCTAAGAGATTGTCGAGCAGGCGCAATCTATCCACTCGATTAGGCAGTGGTCAGCTGTTAGCGCAGGTAGAATGGGCCTTAGGTCTGCGCAATTTGGGCTAACGCCGGAAGCTAGCGACCTTAGCATTACGAAAAGTAGGGAGCTTGATGTTGGAGAGCGAACCGGGTTGTTTTTGCGATCGCAACGATCTCACCAAAGGCACAACCTCAGGATCTATCCTGCTATCAACTGCGGGCAGGTAGCTATCTTCCGCACTACGGCTAACCCGCTTCTTACTGTCATTGGCAGGCTTTTCTAGCTGCTTATTTGACTGGATTTCTGGCTGGGCTTCTGGCTGGGCTTCTGGCCGTTTTTCTAGCTGGATTTCTGGCTGGGCTTCTGGCCGAGGCTTTCCCCAAGGAGAAGGTTCCGTAAAGCCAACTAGCACCTCTGACGCAACCTCTGGCGCGGTATTGTGATTTGCCGCTGCAAAAGAGCTGGCAATCTGTTGAATCAAGTCATTCTCTTCCGAGGAATTTTTCGGAGATGCTGCGTCTATCGCCTTGGCTATATTGGCGTCTTGGCTGTCTGTTTTGCTGTCCGTTTGAGAAGCGATTTCTGGCTCAGCAGCTTTACCGGACTGCTCGTTTAGGAGGCCGGGCCTGTCGGTTGCTAGGTCAGTTACTAAATTGTCTAGTTGGCCATCGGCGGCTATACCGACAGTCTTCTGCGCCACCTCTGCGCCATCTCTGCGCTCAGTATGCCTAATCACTCGCTCTAGATTTTGCCAAAGTTTAGCTTCTGCTTCTGGGTGGGTTGCGTTCTCTGAGATGGTGTTCTCTGAGATGGCGTTATCAAAAATGGCGTTATCAAAAATGGCGGATGTTGAACGATTACCTTGGGCGATCGCCTCATCAACTTGAGCCTTCGACTTACCCATTCCACGAACTAGCGACTCCAGATGCGGGTCAATACCTGCAAACGAAGACGAATTATCAGACGCCCAGGGCATAATCCGCTGAGCCTTGGGCATGACCACCGCAGTAGAACCACTGAAGGCTATGGGCTGAGCGATCGCTGCATCGCTGGGCCTGACCGTTACAGTTAAAGATTTCTCTAGCGCCGCTTTGAACTGCATGGTGTAGCGCTGCTGACGCTGAAGACGCGATCGCAAATCCCGACTCACCGATTCTGCCTGCGATCGCGCTTGAACTTCTGCCAAATTCTGCTGCGCTGCCAGGGTACAGTCTCTTTCTAACTGAGAGATGCGCTCTTGACAGTTATTAACTTCCGTTTGCAAATTCTCGTTAATCAACAGTTGGCGGCTCAGCGCTTGCTTCGTCTGATCTAACTCGCTTACCAGTTGGGCAATTTGCTGATGTGCAGTCTGATGAGCGTTGTGATGCATATTGTAAGCAGCCTGAGACTTTTCTAACGACCCTTCCAACTGCGTTATCCGAGAGAGCAAAGCGTCGTTGCACTGATTGAGATCGTGGATCAAGGTCAACAACTCCCCCTCACGATCCGGCGTCATCGGCTCACTCAAAACTGATTCGTTAGCGACGGCCTTGCCACCAGCAGTAGCCCGCTCAAGGTTTGCCAAAGGCTGAACGCTGTTTGCATCTACGGTGCCAGGAATGGCGGCAATTTCCCAATCATTCGTATGAGTATCTGTCCGGGCATCTGTCTGAACATCTATTGAGAGATCGGGTGAGGGATCGGCGTCAGACTGGCTAGTCTCCTGGGCGCTATTCATATTATCTGTAGAATTTGCCAACGGAGAGTCGGATGAAGTAGGTAAAGGCTGATTTTCGCTCATATCAATAGAGTGCAGACGATATTCTCTAGAAATGGATCTTTCAGGCTCCGGCTAGATCAGGCAGGTTTTGGCGATCGCTAAACCAATATCCGAGTGAGCGCTAAAAAAATGGGGATCGCCCCAAATTTAGGAACCGTGATGAGTTAGCTTCCTAAAGTAGTAGCACAGAAATTTGAATAACAGTAGGTTTACGCTCTAAACAGTGCCGTTTGAGGATAATTTTCGTAAAATCCCTCATGTCTACTGCTTAAACACGCACAGCACATCCAAATATTTGTCACCCATGGCCTGATCTGCTTAGAACGCCTTAAGAATACAGCGCCGCCGCTAACAAGTCTTTATGCATAAAGGCGCGATCTACCTGGGATTGAATTTGGTCTGGCGTGAGCGCTTCACCGTTGACATAGCAGTCTAGCCAAGCTTTGCAAATGACGTTTGGATCGTCGGGCAAAGGCAGCAAAACAGCCGGGTTAGGAGCCAGATCGTAGCCGGGCAGTGAAAGATCGCTAGCCAGCACGTCTACTTTGGGATCGTAGCTAATCGCAAAGCTCCGACAGCCTTCAGAGGCAGACATAATCAGTGAGTGAAACCGCATCCCGATCGTCATTTCGACCCCGCGAAAAAGTCCCTTGATTTGTTTGGGCGACGCCAGCGAATAGATGTAGTGCGGGCCAGAGAGTTGGCTGGCAATAAATTGCGCGATCGCCCCATCTTTTATTGGTTGAAAAGGCACCAACAGCAGACAAGTCCCCGTCGCCTTTTGAAAACTATCCAGCGCGATCGCGAGAACTGCTAGCCGGTCTTTTGTCAGATGCCGATGTGGACGCAGCGCCACTGCCACCCGAGGAGCCGGTAAATCCCAAAGCCCTTTTACCAGCTCTCTATCTAGACCCCAAACCGGATCGGGCGCGAGCAGGTAGTTACAGTTCCACTGTTGTAAAAGAGCCGCTGAATCGCGATCGCGCACACTCACTGCCCGACAGCCCGCCAACGCCCGACGAGTCAACCCCCGGCTAAACGGCTTATCCAGCGGGCCAATCCCTTGCGCCCAAGCCACCGTCTTCAGACCCATCATCTGAGCTAGCAGCATCAAGCCGCCATAATAAATCGGGTTGAGCAGGCTACTAGTGTCTTGCATCAAACTGCCGCCGCCCCAAATAAAAGCATCCGCCCGACGAAGCGCCGAAAAGACCGCCCCCATAGATTTGCGCGGCACCGCCTCCACCTGATATCGACTTTGCGTTTGCTCCGGATCGCCCGAAAGCACAATCGGCTCTACCGAGGCTGGCAGCATGTGTAGCAGCGAAGCCAGCAAAGCCTCATCGCCGCCATTTCCCATTCCGTAGTAGCCACACAGCACCGCCTTCATCACGTTTACCTAATTTTTGAATCGTTTTTGTCAGCAGCTTTTGATCGATCTCTAGAATACAAAAGAAACGCAACTCAATTACAACCACCCAATTACGACCGGTCTATGCACGCACTCTCAATTCCAACTTGGATGGTTCATGTCTCTAGCGTACTGGAATGGATCGCCGCCATCTGGTTCATCTGGCAATATGCCGAGGTTAGCGGTTATCCGGCCTGGCGCTGGCTTTCTTTTGGGATGCTACCGGCGCTAGTGAGCGCGATGTGCGCCTGTACCTGGCACTTTTTCGATAATTCCACGGCCCTGAGCTGGCTAGTGATTGTGCAGGCCGCCACAACGGTCATCGGAAACTGCACCGTTTGCTTAGCCGCCTGGTGGATTTGGCGACAGTCTAAGCAAATGGATCAAGTCGCTCAGACGGCTCGCCTACAAGGAGAAATCGAATCGTGAACAAAGAATCTTTATTTGCGATATCGCTATTCCCTTATTTGGGCTTTTTGTGGTTTCTAACCAAAAGCAACCAAACGCCTCGGCTGGCGCTGATTGGATTTTATGTACTGCTGGTGTTTGTAGCGGTGACAATTCCGGCGGGCATTTACGCAAAGCAAGCCTATGGCGCTGAGCTAGCAAACGTAGATTGGCTACATGGCAGCGCCGAGTTCTTTCTGACCTTCTCTAATATTTTGGTGGTGCTGGGCTTTCGGCAGGCTGTTATTCACCTCAAGAACGCTAAGAAGAGCGATAAGAAAAGCGATAAGAAGAACGCTAAGACGGTGACTGGTGCAAAATGAGGCGATTGCCGTCGGGGTCGTAAGCGTAGATTTCTTGGCCGTGAGAGGTGTGCATAAGGTTACCCGGCGGGGCGTGGCCGATGTTTTTGAGATGGGCGATCGCACCGGCCAAATCCTCCATTTCCAAACACAGGCTCATCGGCCCGCTAGAAAATCCTGAAAATTCAGCCGCGTTTTGTTCATTCGGGGTAAAGATAGCGAGTCGCAAGCCTGATAGTCGAAACTCTGCATAGGTAACGGTGTTCGGCTGGGGAGAAATTGACAAAAACTGGCTGTAGAAGGCTACTTGCCGCTCTATATGTTGGCTAGCGATCGCCACAAACACATCTGCGCAACTTACGTCGGCGCAACTTACGTCGGCATGACTTACGTCGGCATGACTTAACCGCGTGAAATTATCCACTTCAAACCTTAGGACTGGGCTGGACTAAGAATAGCTTGATAGCTATCAGTGACTTTCTGGGCGATCGCCTGCCAACTGTAGTTTTCTATCGCACACTGACGGGCATTTTTCCCTCGCTGCTGTCGTTCTTCAACCTCACTTAGGGCGGTTTTTAATGCCGGGGTAAGGGCGGCTACTTCTGTGGGCACAACCCAACCCGCCCGGCTAGACTGAATCGCAGGCCAAATATGCACCTGATCGGAGATGATAACCGGAATCTGCGCCGCCATGGCTTCAGCAACGGCAATACCAAAGTTCTCGTAATAAGAAGGCAAAACAAAAACGTCAGCAGCACTGAGCATTTGCGCCTTAATCTTGCCCGAAACAAAGCCATGTAGCGTGGCTTGATGTGCCCAACTAGAGGCAGCTATCTGATCTCGAATATGGGTTTCATAAGCTCGATCTTGAGGATTTGCGCCGCAAAGCAGCAGATGAAAAGGACATTGCTGCTGGTGCAGTTGTTCAAGGGCAGGGAGCAGCAGATCAAACCCTTTTTTGGGATCGATACGCGACATAAACAACACAATTGAACAATCGGGCGGAATGTTGAACTGTTGATAAATGGCGGCTTTAGCGGCGGCTCGTGCTGGCAGCACCGGTAGCGCAACGCCCAGCGGAATCACAAGACCAGGAGTGTCGGTGCCAAATCGTTCCGAGACGTTAGACTCTTGTTGACTGGTGAAGTGAATGGCAGCGGCCCCGGCTAAATTTGGCTTTTCTAACAGCGCGGCATAAAGCTGCTTGACTCTTTTTTTCTTTTGCAAATCGGCCGGATCTAGCGTGCCGAGCGGGCGCATGAGGTAGGGGAGTTGTTGCCAGCGGCAAACGGTGGCGGCGGCAGTGCTAATGGGTGAAAAGAGAGCGTGAATGTGAGCAATATCGTAGTGTTTGGCATTTTGCCAGAGCCAGCTAAGCAAGGCCGACGAAAATTTGTAGCGGCGAAAAGGCGAGCAGCGAAAGTAGATGATTTCGTAGCCATCTTGAAGGACGGGTTTGCCGAGTGGAACCGCTAGCGGAGATTCATCGATATCGCCGTTGGCATCGGTGGTGAGGATGGTGACTTGAGCAATCTGCGCCTGCTTTGCTAAAGCTTCGCTGAGTCCTTTAACCATTTGGCTAGGGCCACCGTATACCAACGAGATAGACGGAACAATTTGGAGGACTTTAAGCGGTTCCATAAGAGATAGCTAAATGGTAGATGGATCGCGAGGCTGGATGGCCCCAGTTTCTAAATCGATAGTGAGGGTGGTGCCACCCGTGCGCACAGTCGCGCGGTTTTCTGAAGTGATGAGCGTAGGGGCGGCTGAAATCCACCAGCCTATGGTTGCTTGCTGGGTGAGGTCGGCGGCGGCAAGGTTAAGGGTGGTGTGGATGTCTTTGAAGCTGTGCTGGGCGATGACCTGGCCTTGCGTACTGATTAGCGTAATCGCGTGGGGGCTGGCCACATTAATAAACTCATCTAGTAGCAGCACGTTACCCTGAGTGCCTATAAGAACAAATTTGGGGCCGTACTGGTGAGGCAGCGCTTTTTTCCAAAGAACGGTGTCGCCTTTAAAGAATTCGGCCTGGGTGAGCGGCGTTTTCCAGTTGTCTTCGGCTGAAATGACGAGTTGGTAAGGCCCAAAGGTGAAGGCTTGGCGGATGGGAGGATGCGTTAGGCGATCGCCATCCGCGTTACTGTTAGCAGGTGCTACCGCGATGATAGTACTGGGCCGAGCGGCTGAAGAAAGCGCGGGCGGAACCCTTTGCCGTAGGTGAAAGGCACTGACGCTCACGCTGATAATCGCCACGATAATAGATAGCCCAAGTAACCAGAGAAATCTAGTCATGATACGGCTGCTGCTGAGGATTTTTTACGCGCTGCTATGAGTATGGCAAATAGCGATAGCGCTGCCCAATTATCAGGCTCAGGAATGGACTTAGGAACAGCGGCGGCGCTGGTGATGGTTGCGCTTACTAGGGCCGCTTTTGTGGGTGCGTTCAGAGGAGATGGCATTGAATCGATGAGCGATCGCCCCACTAGGTTCATTTCTTTTGCGGTCACCGCATAGGTGATATCGCTCGCCGCCGCTATCTCAGTTCCGGGCGAGTTGGGGCTGCCGGTGGTTAAAAAGCCACTGCGCTTAATTTCGGCAATTTGGGCGGCGGTTAAGTTGCTAACGCTGCCAATATCCTCAACGGAGGAAGGAATATTGCGATGACTACCATCGGTGAGCAAATTATTGGCATCGCCAGCACCTAATGTGCCGTGGCGTAAGCCCAAATTATGACCAATTTCGTGAGCTAATGTGTCTGGGCGACCCGTACCGTTAAAGGTTCCAGAGGCTTCACTAATCAGCACGCCATTAGCATTTATCCAGGCTAAGCCAAACTGAGTGAAGCCGTCAGGAGCTTCAATCTCTTCAACAAACCAGACGTTGATAGGGCCGCTAGTGCGTGTAGAGTTTAAATTTCGTCCAAATGCATCTGCCGCGCCCGTGCGGGATAGTTGGTAAAATTCGTAGTCGCTAGAGCCGGGGTTGGCGTTGTTGTCGATTTTTAGGAAGCGAGAGTCTCGAATTTGATGAATAGGCAGAAAAGAGACTTTGAGCTGAGCTTGTGCCAGCAGTCTTCGGGTAATATCTTCAAACATATTGACCTTAGCGCAGTGGCTGCCGCTATCGTCACAGACCTGAATTGGCTGAATGGAGAGTTCTCTATCGGCTGATCCAAAGTCGATGGTTTGACCCGCGGGAGGGACGCCTTCGGAGCAGCCCACTAGCGAGAGGGAGATGAGTGCGATCGCCGGAAAAGAATTGCGAAGAAGTTTATCTGCTAATTTTTGCACTAATTTTTGCACTATAGTTTTGGCGTCAGCGAGGAACCGCCAGGCTATATGGATCAGGCTATATGAATCAGGTTAGGTGGCTCAGGCTATTAGGAAGGAACCCAGAACATGGAGAAGCACGAAACTATGAGATTGTGAGGCTATAGGGCTATAAGACTAAGTCGATAGCTGCCTGCGCTTCAGCAGCCTAAAAGAGTGGAGTCTAAGCATGGAAGCGTATGGGCGTTGTTCTTTAAGTTGCGCTTAGCTGAGTAAAACTACGAGAGTAATTATTCGGATAAAAATACAAATGAAGCCTGTTTGGGCTAGAACAGGGTCTGATAAAAGTTGAGCAGTTGGCTAGCTAAAGCGGTATTGGTATATTTTCTCATAGCTCGATGATGCCCTTTTTTTGCCAGTTGTTGCTGTTGCGCGGGATGATTTATCAAGGTGGCTATTTTTTCGGCCAGGCTAGCGGCATTGCCTTCTGGAAAAACCAGGCCATCGTTTTGAATAACATGTGGAATCTCGCCTGAGTCGGAGCCGATAACAGGCACCTGGCAAGCCATAGCTTCGATAATGACATGGCCAAACTGCTCTTTCCAACCAGTGGCAGACAGGGTTTTAAATGCGTAGGTGGTTTCAGAAGGCAGTATCAGCGTATCCATCAGGTTGATGTATTTGGGCACGTCTGCATGAGGAACGCTTTCTATCCAGAT
>JBBSOB010000215.1:0-8551 GCA_038260205.1 Phormidesmidales cyanobacterium | reverse complement strand
GCGAAGGAGAACCCGAGCGACTATTTGACGTTATTTAACCTAGTGAACCCCGATGCCCAGAACGAGAAAACCGCCCGAACCGCCCGAGAAGTACGAAGTGCAGATCAATCCCAATACCTTGGCGCTCGCGCTGGAGATTGCGTTGCAGTCGGCCACCGCGCCGCTGTACGAAGAGATCGCTCAGCTACGGCAGGAAGTGAGCGAGCTACGAGCAGAGCAAGCGGACTCACACCGGAGTATGTCGCAGATGTTAGGGGTGTGGTCGCAGGAATTGCGGAACGCCTCAGCGTCGAAGGACTCAGACGGCAAGCCGAGCGAATTGGAGCGGCAGCTCAAGGTATTATCGACGGCGCTCGGCAGTTGGAGCTTACGGCAGCAGCAGTTGCAAGACTCAATGAACGACTTGAGCAAAAAGCTGAGCGACTGAATGGCGTGACCGAATCCACAGTTGGACAGAGGCCGTCTATGCAGTCTGATGGCGTGGCTGAAGTGGTACTGAGAAATATTGATCCCGATGACTTAGCTCGTTACCAAGCCCAAGTTGCGAAGGCGAAAGCGCCAGATCTGCCCATTGAGAAAAAGCAGGAAGCAGAGCAGGAGAGTAAGCGTCGCCGTCAAGTCTATCAGCAGTACGCAGCGAAGTTTGTGGGTAAGAGCGTGTATGAGTGCGATCGCCTAGTGGTGCGCCAACTGATGAGCGAGCTACTGAACGAGCGCGGTGGCCGTAGACTGAGCGATGACGAGATAGGGAAGGTTGGCAGTATCTTGCTACAGGGGCCAGTTGCGCAAGAGCTGAAGCAGACGCAGGGCAAAGAAGCGGGCGTGACGTATGCGATGGAAGTGCTGGCGAAGGCGCAAAAGGTGGTTGAGAAAGCTCAGCGTCGTAGCCGCGATCAGGGAATGGAATTGTAGGGATGCGTGATTAGACGGCTATAGGCCAAGAATTGCTGTATCGAAGTCCTGCGCCGAGGATGGCAGGAAACAAATGTATTACGGTAGGAAGCAGTCTCTATTAATGGCAAGATGCTGTAATGGGATTTGAGTAGTAGTGAATACTTTTGGCTGTGCGATGCAGGTAAGTTGAGTGTGACAAGGAGGCAACAGTGTCTAGGGAGGAGGGACTGTCCATGACATACGCAAAGCTTTGCCTAATCACCTATTACCGTTACGTATTCTCCTTGGATCGGTAATGTCTTGCGCCTCAATCTGATCTCTCAGCTCCTCTGCTTGTGCATTGGCAGATTCTATAATCTCTTCCAAACGTTTAGTATTGAGTGCCCTCACTGTAGGTGAATCACTTCCTTCTAGCTGAACATAAAGCCTCCTTGCTTCAGTTAAAGAGGCGATAGCTTCTTGATAGTCGTTATTAGCTAAAGATATGCGACCCAGCGCCAACAGTGTTTCGGCTTTGCTCTCTATAAGAGAATCAGTAATCTCTCTGTCGCTTGAGAGGTTACTGAGCAAAGCTCCAACTTCTCCAAATCTAAGTATTGATGATTGTAGTGATGATAATTCTATATCAAGTATGTTAGCCAAAACAATCGAATAAGAGTTTTTTGCTTCATCATACTGTTCTATCTCTGTATATAAGTCTCCTAATAATTGATAGTTAGCATATGTTTGAAACTCGTTTGTAGAAGCGCTACCCTCCGCTAGAATACTTTTAAGTAGCGAGATGGCCTCTGTTAACAAACCTTCGCTTCTATAGATCTGTGCTGTGACAAAAGCTCTAGTGCTATCAGACATTCTAATCTCGTTGAGCCTATTGATAGCTGAGCTAACCTCTGCGGGAGTGCTCGTAGAGATACCTGAGCGCTCAGTCTCTAGACGCTCAGGTATCTCTACGAATTGTTTTGGCTCATAGTCCAGATTTTCATTATTCTGATCACCTTGGGAAGTTGGTAAAATATTACCTCCTTCGTTTTCGATAGGTTGGTTATTTCGCCCTACTACGGGGCAAATAATATTCATCTTTAATTCACTGAAACTTGATATGTTCCGTCGAGAGAAGTCAGAGCATAAAACAACAGCCTCAATGCCTGCTCTCTTTTTTATTAGGTCATTTTGCCATAAAGTAGTGGGAGAACTTGAAAGTCTGAAATCTACCCAACTTGTACGACGTAAGTAGATAGATCCTGATATTAAGTAGTTTGAATTCAAGGTCAAAAAAGACTGAGCTGGCGTAGGGTGAAAAACAATAATGCAAACGATAAAAATAGCAATAGCAAAATTAATTTTTGATTTCATAGTCCCAATCTTTTCTTGGCTAGTTTTTGCCATCCATCTTCTTCTGGGTTATCTGGGTCTTTGCCGTATTCGATACATCCTTTCCAAGCTAATTGAGCCTCCCCTCGCCTATCCATTGCTTCATATGTCTGTGCGAGCAGGCAGTATGGTGCTGCTTCTATCGCCTGTTCATCATTGCTTTTAGCTGTGTCTATTGCAAGCTTAAGGCTTTTCTCCGCATCATTTAGGGAACCTTGTGAATATTCCGCCCAGCCTAGATTTTTCCAGAGATCATGTTCGATAATGGGACTGGTATCATTCGCCGGGTCTGTGTCTGTGTCGTTTTGTTTGGCTAAACCCATGCCTTTATTCAATAAGTTGACTGCCGATTTGTAGTCTTCTTCTAGGATCAATAGTCTGGCTTTGTTATTAAAGGCAGGAATAGAAGCCCCAGCAATAGCTAGCTCATACTCAACTTTTGCCTTTTGATACTGTCCTAACTCCTCATAGATAACGCCGAGATTATAGTGCGCTGTCTCGTAGTCTGGGTCTAGCTCTATTGCCCTCTCAAGCTTTGATGTTGCGCTATTTAGGTTGCCAATAGAGTAATCGTTGAGAGCACTGTTGTTGTAACTAATTGCAGCTTTTGGTAATGATATCCGAAACCACACGAAGAACAGTAGTAAAACCGTAGCACCTGCAAATATCAGACTTTTTCGAATACGTCTCGGCATATTCCATCTGGATAAAATTCTATCAACGGTAGCTTGACCTTTTTGTGTGATGACTCCTCCTCCCAATAGTGCGAGAAGGCTCTGAAAGATAATTGCTATGGAGCCGAAGGTTCCAGGACTGCCGTTTCCAATCAAGCGAGTTGCTATATCTGTTAGCAGCTCAAAAATACTAGCCAGCCAAATTATAGTTAGGGTTGTCCAGATAGGATCAAAGTAATTGAGCCAGCTAGTAGACATGTGTGGGAACCACCACCAAGCTTTTAGATTAGGGTTCAATAGCTCTCTAGCCTTCTCAAGACCATCAACAACATATCTCTTATTGTTTGGCGTTTGACATTTGTATGCATTCTTCACCGTTCTATTCAACTTCTCGTCGAGATTTGATAGTCTTAGTAGTTGAGGAGTAACTAAATGGCCATGTTCCAAGGAACGCTGGATGTTGTCTCGTATTAGCAGTGCTTCTACGAGTGTAGGAAGGAATGTTTTAATATCTCTACCATGTATTTGCTCAATGGCAAGCTCATAAACTCTTATCTCATCAGCTTGCTCTGGCAGGTATTGATCAAGCAACCACCACCACGATTCCGCCTTTGGTTTATAGCTTGCTCTTATGCTTTCTAGAGCGACGGCGTCTTTGATCACAGTTGCTTCTTGTTTGAGTCTTTGATCGAGATCCACTAGCTTTTGTAGATCTCTGGGATTGATGGCAATTTCATCACCGAGTTTGAGCTGAACACTATCTCTGATGAGCAGCATCTCTATAACCTGCTCATCGCTAACATCGCCTGCTTCTGCGAGACTGCTTAGGTTTTCCTCATAAGAATTTAACAGTTGCTGAAGAGGGGACAGCATTAGGGATAAGGTACTCAAGAAGAATGCTTCATTATAGGTGCTTCGGTAAATAAGCTCTTGCATATGACTTTACAAAAAGTGCGACTTTACCGCTATTGCTGCCGGATTACAATTTGACAGCAGCTTTATAGTATATTTGAACTACTAAAAACCTATGCCTTTTGAGATGTAGAGAAATCGTGTCTCAAAATAGCGTTCTCAAAAGGTCTTAACGTACTAAACCATGATTGACAGCAATTCCTAACACCCTAAGCTATGGCCATTATAGGACTACTTCCCTATTCTTTTGATAGCGCTTAGTTAAATCTTATTTGTCCCAAAACCACGACCCCTTGAGCTTTTGTCTTTGTCTGTTGCTCCAAGGAGGTCTGCGTAGGCTTTTAACATAGCATCGACTTCTGGCCATTTGTTATCGATATCGATCAGCAGCTCTAAAGGTTGCGGCACCCCCCGTCTATACATTTTCCCGATTACCCACAGTAGGCGATCTAGGGTGACTGGATTTGACTTAACCTCAAAAGCCGTTGTGATATTAATAGGTGCGTGTTCTGGATATTGAGAATTTGCTGACTTGATAGCTGCTACAAGCTTTTCGCTCTTCCCATCCAATGCTTTCCTTTCAATGCTCTTGAGGGAATTTTGATGTCTTTCTACAACAGAACGTGCTTCGTAAAGCTGCTTTATCAGTGTTTTCTTAGTTGCAGCTTCCGCTGTAATAGGAGGAGCAGTAGATCCTAGTTTTCTTAGAAGTAGAGATAGCTGTTCATTATACTTTCCTGAATCTATGAAATTGCCATAGAGCTTGCCTTTTAAGAATCCAGGCAAACCTACGTTTTCTATTAAAATAGGTAGGACAATGACTCTATCTTCTTCTATCTCTCGATTCGATGCAATGTCTAATTCGCGAGTTACCCATTTACTTTCAGCAGAGTTAGAAGAAATGACGGCCGCGACGTAGTCAACTTGGTCTATACCTTCTCTGATCTTTTCAATTAGCGAATCTCCGATGTTAATCTCAGCTTCATCTATCCAAACAGCATGACCGGCTTTTCTAAGGTCTGCCCCTAGTTTTCTTGCGAACGGCTTATCGGCATGTGAGTGGCTGAGAAAGACACTGCTCAAAAGAATTGGTCTCAGTAATTTGTATACGGGTTGATTATATTATGCGAGGCGTAGAAGCATATCTAGTATTTTAGGCTTTGACCCTGGGCAATACCCAGATGATAGCAATAGAGCTATCTACGACCTAACGTGTCGCAGCTCCCGGTGACGGTTGTGATGTTTGCCTCTATTTACTATTGCCTCATAAACGACCATTTGCGAGACAGTACCACAGTGCTATTTTGCTCGTGTGAGTTATTCGCAGCAACGGGTTCAGCCATAAAATGAGTCGCAAGCAACGTATTTACTTTGTCAATACGTTGACCTATACTGATCTCTATGGATGTGTACTTCCCGCTCAACGGCATCACCTTCGTCTGGAATGACCAAAAGGCAGCAGCAAACCCGGTTAAGCACGACGGCATTACGTTTCCTCAAGCCGCCGAAGCTTTCTTTGATCCCCTTCTAGTGGTCGTCGATGCCAGTCGAAACGATGAGGCTAGGGATGCTGTGATCGCGCTAGACAAACGATGGAACCTCTTATTCGTTGTGTTCGTAGAACGCGAAGATGACTACATCCGTATTGTGTCCGCTCGCAAAGCGACTCGAAAGGAGCGCGAATACTATGAAGCCTGATGCCCTCAAAAAACGACTCAAACGAGATCGCCCAATGACGACCGTCACCATTCGTATGCCCGAGGATGTGATCGAAGACCTAAAGCGGATAGCGCCTCTCTTAGGGTTTTCCGGCTATCAACCGCTTGCCCGGACTTACATCGGCCAGGGCCTGCGCAGCGATCTAGAACGACTAGAGAACGACACCGTTGCCTCCCTGATTGATAGTTTGAAGCGGCATGGTGTCGGTGATGACATCCTTCAGGAAGCGCTCAACGAAGTCGTAAATGGATAAGTACGCTTCTGTTTCCCCGGTTATAGGCAAATCATCTGCCGGTGATCACTAAGCCACTCCTGGCGGCACGTACACGCTCTGATCCAGCTCCAGCGCCGGAGGTTTTCTCAGCGCATCGCCCACGTCAGGCAGTATGCGGCCCATATAGCGCTTAGCGTTCCGAGCCGAGGTATGTCCGAGCCACTGCTGAATCTGGTGCTCTGTCTTACCCGCCTTCGCCAGATAAGTGGCGCATGAATGCCGCAACCCATGGGAAGCCCGATCCTGCCCCACAAAGCCGTCGCACCGTCTGATGATGCGCTTCAACAGGTCGGATAGACCCGGTGCGCTGTATGTTTCCCCCTTGCGTTCCTCGCCATTTTTGGTGAACCATCGTTGTTGCTTCACCTTGATATAGCCTCGCTCCTTCTCTGTTTTGAATACTTCACGGGTAATATCAACACCTTTTCGTTCATACATTTCCTTTAGATCCAACAGAACCTGATAATCGTCTTCAATCATCGGGTGAAGGGTTTCAGCCGCCCCGCCCTTTAGCCGAGTGATTGAAATCGTGCTGTCGTCAAAGCTAATATCTTCCCATTGCAACAAAGCGGCTTCACTACTGCGTAAGCCGTGATTAAAGGAGACTTCGATTAAAGCCGTGGCCAGCTCGGGTCGTTTGCGCAGTGCTCCGGCCTCATTCAACAGCGCTTTGATTTCGCCGATGGTAAAAAACTTGGTGGGTGCTTCCTTTTTTGCCTTCCGCCGCGTTTTCCGCAATGGGATGTGCGATCGCATATCTAAATTGCCAGTTTTATAGCCATTTTTCTTATCTCCAGAATAATATACGTCATTATGCTGGAGATTCAGAGCCGGTTTAGTGGGGTAGGGGCGTAGGGGCGCATATGACCGACTGTTCAGATTTCTTTATCAACGTGAATAGGAGCTTTCAGCCGCTATGGAAAAGGTGAGCTATAGTCTGAGCTTATATCTCTAGTGCGAAAAAGTTAGTGCTAAAGACGCAAAGCGATCAGCTTGGGAAGATTAGAGACAGTTCCTCATTCTAGTGATATGAGACAGCAGCAATTCTTTGCCTATATTTACTGGAAGCTGATTGTAGCAACTGTAAGTAGGAATAATAGATGTTTAGGCAACCTAACTTGAATGGCTTTAGCAAAAGACTATAGTTTCAACAACCAACATAGATACATCCCTTATCTAGTCAAGGTTTTATACGAGCGCGGACAATCACAGCCGAAGGATATCTATGATGAGGTGGCTAATCTTGCAGGTATTACAGCAGAGGAAAAGGATGTTCAGGGAAACTCAGGTGAGACTGTTTATCTCAGATCTTGCACCAGTCTCAGTAGGGGTTGCGTTGGGGGCCAAAATCTGAAAAAAAGGGCGTAGAAAAAGTTTAGAAGACGGTCGTTAAAACCATGCTTCATCACGCCCAAGGGCTAGTGTATAGCCTAATTTCCCTGATGCCTAGTGTCTATCAAAAAGCCAGTCTCAAAGCCGTTCTAGGGCTATTTTTGGATGCCCAAGGTCATGCGCTACCGGAACATACGCAACTTAAGTCATCAAGTTCACTCAGTCGCTTTTTCAACCACTATCGTTGGTCAACCCGACAAGTAATCCGCACTGCTCGCGCCGCCATCCTAGACCAGCTCGCTACGCACCCGGTCAGCAAGGGTGTACCCGTACGGTTGTTGATAGATTTAAGCACGCTAAAGAAAACGGGTAAGTTTTGGCATTTGAGTACGCCCACCGAGGATGTTGATGCGCCTGAGCCTTGGGTGAGAATGCTCAATGGCAAGCGGGGACTGCATCTGGTCGTGCTCTATATCGTGATTGGTAACCGGCGAATACCCTGGAGCTTCCGGGTTTGGCGCGGCAAAGGACAGCCCGGCCCGAATCAATTGGCCTGTAAGTTGTTGTCTAGCGTTCCTAAGCCCCTGATCAAAGGCAGAGCTGTAATTGGCAGACACCGAATTTGGCACCGTAGACTTTCTCGGTGCCGTCCGTCAGCGCAAGTGGAGAGCCGTCGTTGGGATCAAAAAAAGTCGGCGATTACAAGATGGACGAAGGCTGAAAGACCTTCCTGGCAACGTAAAACGTGGCCTACAGGTCTATCTGAAGGACATCGACTATCCGCTGACAGTCTCCTGGTTTTGGCTCAAACGTGCAGACAACAAGCGAGAGTTGCGCTTTGTTGCTTCAACCCATCCTTATGCTGGCGTTTACCTCGTCCGCTTAGGCCGCAAACGTTGGGCGATTGAAGGCTTTTTCAAAACGGCTAAGCATCAGTTTGGGCTGCATTGCTTTGGCCAAAGCACCAAAATCGGCGTCTATCGTTGGCTCCTTCTCTCGCTGATTGCTTACCTGCTCGCCCATTGGGTTGACCTCTGGGCTTGGCCTCCTATCTTAGATTGGAAGGCTACCGCTCGGCTAACCCTGGAGAAACTGTTGCCCTCTGTACTCTGGTCTCAGATGCTCAGACAAATCAGGCGCAATGCTGATATTGCTGCTCATTATGGCTTTGAAATCATCATCAAATCATTGCCTGATTGGACTTATTGGGAGAGGTGCAAGATCTGAGTTATACGAACCGTATTCAGTTTGCTCGCCAAGATCTAGTTGACGCGGACATTATAGTTGGCCTATCTCCCCGGATGGAAAACGGGGCTTCTGGATGCTTACTGAGGCTGGGAGAGCGTTAGTTGATAGGCGTCAGACCGATGAAGAG
>JBBSOB010000214.1:0-8584 GCA_038260205.1 Phormidesmidales cyanobacterium | reverse complement strand
TCTGCCACCTTATTGCTCCGAAATGAATCCCATTGAAGGGGAGTGGCATCAGCTTAAGGCCCATGAGATGGCCGGACAGATGTTTGATACTGCTTATGATTTAGCGATGGCAGTCAAAGCCAGTGTTGAGCATCGATATAAGTCAAACGAGTATTTGGTAGAACGTTTTATATTTAATTCACCCTAGCTACTTAGCAGATTCCGGATGCATTCGAGATCCGCGAGTCACTTTGCCTGTCGTTCTACAAGGCTTCAGGCCGGCGTGCTGTACCTCAGCAAAGCGACCAACCCTATAGATGATTTGGATGTGGTTCAAAATTCCTCGACGACGTATCCAATTTTTATCCGATTCAACGGTTTCCCTGTCTAACAGGTCAACGTCTCGCTGAAATAAATTTTTGAATTGCTCTTCAAGGTCGAAGAAATCGAATAAATCTATGCTGGGCTCAGGAGTCAAGCTCACTAAGACATCAATATCACTATCGGCATTGAAATCTTCCCGTAGGACAGAGCCGAAAAATGCTAGCTCTGTGATGGGCGATCGCTCACAAAATTCCTGTAGCTCTGCTGGTGACACGCCGAGCCTTTCATACAGCTGTGAATTCGATAGAGAGGACATAATCACTGCCTCACGCATTGCTTTATATCATAGCGGTCATCAGAAGAGCAGTGAAGCATTCGCCTATCGACATCGTTGTTCGGGAGGGTCGCTACAGTTCGCTGCAATATCCGATTAGCGTAGTCAGGAAACGTCTCACATCAACAGCAATATCACCAAAATTCGTGGCCAGTGGATTGAGTGGGAAGATCACTTAATTTATGCCCATTCTTCAGCCGGCCTATCTGCTGCGCAACCCTTCCCGCGAGTCCGGCAAACCCAGGTGGCTCATGTAGCAAGATATTCAAGCTGTTAAGGCAAAGCTAGACGAAATTCTCGCTGAATCGCAGAAAAGTTCATTCTTTGGGCAATAGAGGCTGAATGTATTCAAGAAGCTCTGGGATACTGTCATTCAATACCTGCCAGACTAAGGGGATCTTAATCTTGCGATACTCATGAATCATCTTGTCGCGAGTCCCAGCAATCTTCCTCCAAGCGACCGTAGGGTGCTCGGCTCGAAATTCAGGAGACAAATTTTTAACAGCTTCTCCAATTCTCCAGCGTTTCTTCGAGGTTTTTCAGTAGGTGAAAGCGATTTGCCACCTGAATAGCCTCTGGCGCACCTGCGCTCATTCCGCTTTTGTAGGTCTTGGAGCGGTCTCGCGACAGGATCTCAACCCCAGGATGTTCCCTCAACCACGCCGCTAGGGTTTCAGCCGTACGGTCTGGCAACAGCGCAATCGGCTGGTGTCGCTCTAGATCAACCAAAATGCTGCCATAGACATGGTCTTTGCACAGGGCAAAATCATCAACCCCCAGTATTTTCGGGCTAGACGTCACGGGCAGTGGCAGGCTGGAAAGCAGCCACAGAATAGGATCACGGCTATAGCTGTAGCCCATTTGGTGACTCAGCTGAGCAGCCGCAGCGCCGCCTAGCGCCAAACCTTTCTAGCTTTTCGGTATAGCGAACGGTGCGGCTCGCCCAAGGAATGACGATTTCGGGCAGACGCTCGCTGAAGATTCGCCGACAGCAGTCGGCATTCAGGCAGACGCACCAGTTTTGGCTCGTGATCGCTAGCGGGAAGTCAGTTCGTGGCGCAAACGATGACGGTCGTCACTTCACTCAATGCCCAACAGCGACCCGTCTTAGATTTCTTGAGCCAAACCTATCGGGCGGCTCGATTAGCAGAGGCTGCGCCCGCTTTGTTGCCTGAAGCCGAAGCTCATCCTCCCGCTCTTGTGGGGACGTGACCCCCTGAACGGTTACCTGCAACGCCTAAATTCCTTACTGCTTGTTAATGACTACATCTGACGATATCTCTTCTGGGTCAGGTTCATATGAGGTTCGCGCGGATTCTACATTTGAGCCGAGGGCTGCTTCGCGCAGGGCTATATTGTGGCCTTTGTGTCCGTTTACAACCATTCCTAGCACTGACGCATTAGTCCGTTGAAGATCTTCTATCGTTTGCTGTAGTAATGATTTGTCCGTATGATCTAATCTTACGACCAGGACTAAGCCATCGGTCTGATGCTTGATGATGCTAGCGTCTGCTAGCCCAGAGAGCGGCGGGGCATCTATGATGATTATGTCGAAGAATTTTTCATAATAAGAGAGAATCTGTCGCATTTTAGGCGACCCTAGCAGACTTGCCGGATTATCGGTGGGGGGACCACCATCAGCGTTACCTCGATGGATGGCTCGCACGCCCGGCGCAAAAGCTTATGCCGACTGTCCAGACAGCTACCGCTGGCCTGGAAACGTGGACGTCCATTATCCTCGGTGGCTTTACTATCCTGTCAAACCCTTCAAGCAAGCCGCCTACAAAAACCCGCAGCCCTACTTAAATATGGCTTGGCGCTCAGCTAAAAAAAGCTTGATTCAGACGATTGAAACGTATCAGCCAGACGTTATTTTTTGCCATCACAGCTTGCCCAACGGCTGGCTAGCAACTCAGTTGCTAGCCAGCATCAACCGGCACATTCCTCTTTTTGTGCTAGACCACGATTACGACGAGATTGCCGACTGCCATCAGTATCCTCAGCGTAAGGCAGCAATGCAAGCAGTCGCTCAGCGAGCCGACAAACTGCTAGCGGTTTCTCATCGCATGGAAAAAGATATGCAGCAGCTTTTTCCATGCGCCAACACCATGACTCTGCACAACGGAATTGCGCTGCCGCCACCCGCGCTAAAACAGCATCCGCGTCCCCTTGAAATAGCACAGCGAAAAGTAATCCTCACCTGCGCCTTATTCGTCAAGCGAAAAGGCATTCCGCTGCTGATAGAAGCCTTTCATCGTATTCGCGATCGCCATCCTAATGCCTTGCTCAGAATTGTAGGTGATGGCCCAGAGATGGAAAGAATCAAACAAACCATCGATCAACTCCATGCTCATCAGCAGGTTCAGCTCTTAGGAAAACTATCTCATGACGAAGTTTTACAAGAAATGTCCTGGGCAGACTGCTTTGCCCTCGTAGGATGGAATGAACCCTTTGCCACGGTCTATTTAGAAGCAATGGCCGCAGGCAAACCTATTCTCTGCTGCGACGACGGTGGGATCAACGATGTCATCGCGACAAACGTTCATGGCTGCGTCGTACCTCCACGCCAAGTAGAGGCCACCGCCCAAGCTCTAAATCGTCTGTTGAGTGACGACACTGAGCGAATAGAGATGGGACTTCATGCCCGTCAGCTCATTGAGCAAACCCTAACCTGGGATGCGAAGGCAGTTGAACTAATCGAGCAGTTCGAACAGTCATGCGTTGGCGCAGCCTCCCAGAACGAGAATCGCGCCAAAAGCCGCTCCCCTACGCCTGTATCTGTACGACCTTATGGAATCATCTAGCCAGTGGCTACCCGATCACCCGTCGGCCAGCAGCAAAGAATATTATCCGCCTCATCCTTCTATCGAGGGAACAGCGTGCTTTTTAGCCGCAGTCGGACTCGCCTACATTCGATACGCCTCTGAACCGTCAGCCACTGAAATGGCTTCGCTTGCGGCGACTACAGTAGGCATAGGACTGTGCCTTAGCCTCTTGTTCGACAGCGCTCATGGGTTGCGCAATTTGTTTCGCACAGACATTCTCTGCCTAATCGCCATTTATGGATTGACCCTAGCAGAATTTCTATTTCCTCAGCCGACATTTATCGAAAAAGTAACAACTGAGCAAACGGTATTAGCGCTCAATATTGTACTTGCGGGTATGGCTAGTTTGGCGATTGGTCGCCATCTTATTTCACACAGGCCAGCCGTTTCTTCCTGGATGACCCTGACCGATCTTTCTAGCAAGTCACTGTTTCGAGTGTTTTTAATAGCGACACTGCTCGGCTATGGCCATAAACTGCTCTCCGTACAGTTCAATCCGTTTGATCTGATAGATGCCATGCTAGAACCGCGTTTCTCTCAGCCTTGGTCAAGAGGACGGCTCGGTGGATTGAGCAGTCTATTCATAGAACTGTCACTGATGACTTACATCATCCCGCCTTTAACCGCTGTTATCTGGAACCGACGCAAAGCCTTTTCAGCGTTTCAAATCTCTATTACAATCGCGGTTTTTGCCCTAACCCTGTTCCAGGGCTTCGCAGGGGGTACGCGAAATATTTTCATCTCTTATATTGCGACTTTCGTAATGGGATATGTACTCACTCTTCGGAAAAACACTTTTGCTAATACGATTATTCCAATCTTCTTAGCTGGCTTTATCGCTCTCTACGGCTCATATCACATGTTGGCGTTCAGAAATATTGGCTTGCGTAGCTATGTCGAGAACCAGGTGTACGAGCAGGAGGACAGCAGCGATACCTTTGCCGTAGATTATAATCTAGCCTCTATCGGCTGGGTCGCAGAAGCGATGCCGAAGAACTACCCCTTTTTGGGTAAAGAAGTCATCATTTGGTCTTTAGCAAAGCCTATTCCCAGAGTCTTTTGGCCAAGTAAGCCAGAGGGCTTAAGTGTCAGTATTGAAGAGATTGTAGGGGCCGACGGTTGGACGGTTGCGGCTACCTACCTGGGCGAAAGCTACATGATGGCGGGTATGCCTGGCGTGGTGATGATGTCTTTATTGTTTGGCATGATCGCGGCCTGGTGGAATCGAATGGCCATGCGACAGCAGTCAGATTATGCGCTGGTCGTATATGCCCTGGGCTTTTTTGCCGCAGGCATCACGATGCGGAGCATGTTTTGGTTTACAACCACTATTTTGCCTGTCGTGGCGCTGATTGTTATTAGAAAAGTTAGCCCTACTCAATAGGGCCGTTTCGGTATGCATATCGCGATTATCTTCGGCCATATAGGCAACTATCATATCGCCAGGCTGCGGGCAGCTAGCCATGCCTTCAACCAAGTGGGCTGGCGGCTGAGCGCCATTCAATCGACCGATAAAACAGCAGAACATCCCTGGGGTGATTTGCTAGAAATAGAAGGGTTTTCTCTAAAAACGCTTGTTCCAGAAAGCGCAGATAACAAAGGGAGTACCCATCCTGATTCTCCAGAAGCGGTGGCAGCTTTGTTGCCTTGTCTGAACGAAGTTAACCCTGATGTCCTAGTCATTCCCGGCTGGGGATTTCCAGTTTCACGCGCTGCTCTGCGCTGGTGCAAGCGTCACCGTATCCCAGCTATTTTAATGAGCGAAAGCAAGCGGGACGATGAACCGCGAAGCTGGTGGAAAGAACAGCTCAAATCTTTGTTCTACGTTCGGCAGTACGCCGCTGCGTTAGTGGGTGGCCCGGCCCATAAAGACTATTTAGTGCAGTTAGGAGTTCCGCGCGATCGCATCTTCTACGGCTACGACGTTGTCGATAACGATTACTTCACACAACAGGCCGTGATCGCCCAACAAAATTCACTATCCATTCGGCAGCAACAACCTACAATTCCAAATAGACCTTATTTCTTAGCCGTTACCCGGCTGATTCCGCGTAAAAATATGCTGCGGCTGGTCGAAGCCTTTTCGATTTATTGCAGCAAAGTAGACACCCAGAACGCCAGGCACCTGGTTATCTGCGGTAGCGGCGCAGAAACAGAAGCCATTCAACAGCTCATTGCCGACAAAGGTCTGACTGCTTTAGTGCACCTACCCGGATTTTTAACCTACCAGCAAATCGCTCACTGGTATGGGCTGGCCGCTGCCTTTATTCATCCTGCCCTGGTTGAGCAATGGGGCCTTGTCATCAACGAAGCCTGCGCGGCAGGGCTGCCCATTTTATGTAGCAACACCGTAGGCGCTTGTGCCAGCCTGGTAAAAGATGGCAAAAACGGATTCACATTCGACCCGCAGCAAACGGCAGACATTGTTCGATCCCTGCTGAAAATTCATGCGATGGACGAAAGTGATCGCATCAAAGTGGGACAAGCCAGTCAAGCCATCGTAGCTCAATACAGCCCGCATCAGTTTGGCGAAGGGCTCTTCAACGCTATCAATGTCGCCCTATCTATGAGTGGTCCCTCACAGCTTGTCAAAAAGACCTGAAAATAATGAAAATTCTCATAGCGATTCCCTATCTAGCCGCCGTGTATGGCGGTCCTTCTAAAGTTGCGCAAGAACTCGCTCAAAGCCTGGGGCGAAAGGGAATGAGCGTCGATTTGGTGACCACAAACGCCAACGGGGCTCACAAGCTGTTGGTGCCCACTAATCAGTGGATACAAAAAGAGGGTTACAGAGTTCGGTACTTTGACTGTCTGCATCACTACGATGCCATCTTGAGCCTTTCACTGGGGCGGTGGTTAGCCAAACATGCGGCTGACTATACCGTTGTTCATACGCACAACATGTTCGCGCCTACCATGGTGATCGCCCGGTGGATCTGCTACAAAAACAAAGTGCCCTACATCACCACACCCCACGGCATGCTAGAACCCTGGGCGCTATCATACAAAGCCTCCAAAAAAAGGCTATATTACCAACACTTTGAAGTCCCTACTCTCAAAACGGCCAGTGCCATTCATGTGCTCAATCAAAAAGAAGCCAATCATGTCAACACCCTGGGCTTCTCACAGACCAAAATTATTCACAACGGCGTTCACCGCAGCGAGTTTGAAACACTTCCAAACCCAGACTTTTTTTATCAACGCTTTCCTAAAGCTCAAGGTAAAAAGATTGTCCTTTTCTTAGGAAGGATCGATCCTAAAAAGGGACTCGATCTTTTAGCGCCTGCTTTTGCCACGGCCCATCGACAGTTCCCCGATACCCACCTGATCTTGGCGGGGCCAGATAGCATTGACTTTTTGCCCACTGCCCAGCGCTACTTTGCTGATGCCGGTTGCGCACAAGCTGTGACCTTCACCGGTATGCTGACGGGCCAACTAAAGTATGCTGCTCTCGCAGCGGCAATCGCCTATGTCGCCCCATCTTACTCGGAGGGGTTCAGCATGTCTATTTTGGAGGGTATGGCGGCTGGGCTACCGTGCATTATTACCCAGGAATGCAACTTTCCAGAGGCCGCCATTGCTGGGGCTGCACACGTAGTTACAGTTGACAGTGAGGCGATTACCACTGCCCTTCAACAGGTGCTAAGCAACCCCTATCAAGCAAGCACCATGGGCCGGCGAGCTCAAGCCCTCGTCTTTAACAGCTACACTTGGAGCCGTGCCGCTGACAAAATAATTCAGCTTTATGAACAGGCGAGTACTTCATCCGTCCTAGTCTCCTCCCTCTCAAACTAAAATCCAAGAGTTTCCCGATTAGCTTGAAAGTGATCTGTAAGCTGGAGAAATCAAACTTCAAAGAGCCAGCCTTTCAGCTCCTCTCAGTAAATAGATAGACCATCTCTGCTATTCTCTACAGTCATCATGAATGCTCAAACCACTCAGGGAGTTCGAGTGTTTCTTTCTGCTGAACCCTTAGACAAAAATGCTTGCGTGCAGGCATTCACAGCCTTCGAGATATCTCGCCACACACCCGCATTGAAAGCTAATAGTTACTACTTTGGTCACCCAGAATGGGCCAAAGGCTATCTTGCTTGCCATCAGTACACAGCCTTTAAAGAGCGCTGGCAAACGCTGATGGGTAGCTGGGAGGACAAAATTGTAGTTGATGTCGGCTGCGGACCAGGCAATCTTTATCGGTCACTCCGAAAGCGTTGCGGAACGCCCCGGCTGCTAATTGGCGTCGATGTTGCTGCTGGCAGTTTGGAAATGGCACATGAGCTAGGCTACGCTCCAGTCTTAGCCGATGCCCAGCAGCTCCCCTTTGTTTCTGGCTTCGCCGATATTGTGACGGCAAACGCAACCTTGCATCACTGCGATGATATGGAGCAAGCTCTTCGCGAAGCGGCTCGTCTGGTGCGTCCTGGCGGTATGCTGGTAACCGATCACGATCCCCAAAAGACAATGTTCAACGACAACTGGCGGGCTAACTTAATTTGGAATGCTCGCCTACCTCTCTACCGCTGGATGAAACGGGGCGGCCATAGCACTGCAAATGAACAATACTGGAGTACAGCTACCGAGGCCCACCATAGGCCAGGAGACGGCATCACTCCCGACCTGTTCTGCCGGGTGCTAACGCCTATGGGGTTTCAAGTTCAGCTGTACCCACATAATATGAAAGTAGGGCAAGAAATTACTCAAGGTGAAAAAGGTCAAGGCCCCTGGAATGTTCGTCTTGCTCAACGGCTAACTAGCGTTGATCCAAGTTCCACGTCGGGCGCGATGATGCTGATGTGCGTGGCTACTCGGCCTACCGCCTCATAGTTGAGAAATTATGTGACCGACAATCCCAGGATTAGAAAAGTAAGCATCTGGTCAGGCATCGTACCAATTCCCAGGCTTTCCTACATTGGGCAGCAACGCTCTAGAAAAAACGTCATTTGATAAGTAGGTATGGTTAATTAAATATAAGATGTCAGTGGTCCCAATTTATTTAGCCGAATAATATGCCTGCCCCCTTACGTGTGATTCTGAGCGATGCTGAGGCGTCAATGTTGCGTGAATTGCGAGTGGCGACAACGGTGCCGCAACGGACTCGCGACCGTGCCCATATGCTGTGGTT
>JBBSOB010000213.1:0-8588 GCA_038260205.1 Phormidesmidales cyanobacterium | reverse complement strand
GCGACCCTGAGACGGGTAAGTGGAAAGTCGTGATTACGTTTCCGCTAGATTGTTTTCAGCAGTCGCTCTCGGGCCACCAGTTGGGTCATCAGTCGGGCCACCAGTTGGGCCATTCGTCGGGTCATCAGTCGGGTACTTAGGGCGGCGCGGCCTGATCCTAAACGAGCCGTTCTAGAATTAAGCAAAAGACTCAGTGAGCTGTGTTTATCAGGTTATGTTCGTCTGCTGTCAAAATAGTCAAACCGTTTGTTAGCGCAGGGACTTACTTTGGCTATGCGATCGCTCTATTCGCCCATAGAACCTTATCGCCAGGCGATGCTGCCTGTTAGCGATCTTCACAGGCTTTACTTTGAGGAATCGGGTCAACCAGAGGGCCAGCCGGTTGTTTTTTTGCACGGTGGCCCTGGCGGTGGCAGTTTGCCGCTGTACCGTCAGTTTTTTGATCCTCAAAAGTGGCGCATCATTATTTTCGATCAGCGAGGCTGCGGGCAAAGTACACCTCATGCGGAGCTGGCCGAGAATACCACTTGGGACTTGGTCGCTGATATTGAGAAATTGCGATCGCACCTAGATATTCCAGCTTGGACGGTATTCGGCGGGAGCTGGGGAAGCACCTTGGCCCTAGCCTACGCGCAGACGCATCCCGACCGCTGCAATGGTCTGATCTTGAGAGGCATTTTTATGCTGCGCTCCAAGGAAATTCGCTGGTTTTATCAATCGGGTGCTAGCTACATTTTTCCGGATGCTTGGGAGGGCTATCTGGCACCTATTCCCGCAGACGAGCGGGCCGATTTAGTGAGCGCTTACTACCGCCGGTTGACTAGCCCCAACGCCACCACCCGACAGGTGGCCGCCAGAGCTTGGTCTACTTGGGAAGCCAGTACTAGCAAACTGGTTCCCGATGAGACGCTCATTCAGCGATTTGGCAATGATAGTTTTGCAGACGCCTTTGCCCGCATTGAGTGCCACTATTTTATGAACGGCGGCTTTTTCGAGCAGGAAAATCAGCTTTTGGCTAACATAGAGCGCATTCGGCATATTCCCGCTGTGATTGTCCAAGGCAGATACGACGTGGTGTGTCCGATGACTTCCGCCTGGGAGCTACACAGAGCCTGGCCTGAAGCGGAACTAGTCGTAATTGCAGAGGCAGGCCATTCAGCGTCAGAGCCTGGAATCGTGAGCGCCTTAATTGCCGCAACGGATCGCTTTGCCCTCTAACGAACCCGCTGGCAAAATAACCAATGAAAGTCAACAGAAAAAGTCAGTAAAGAAGCGCAAAGGCCATCACCGAGCCTCTACGCATTTTTATCTTGGCCGAGAAATGAGGTATTTTGGCCGAGAAATGAAGCCTACTTCTGCCAAAACCGCTTCTTGTTCTCGTTAGGAACAGGTAGCCCTAAAGAAGTATGAAACTCCCTTTGTACCTTTTTGGTGAGCTGCTTAGAAACCTGACGCACAATTTGATTGAGCAGCTTATCGCCGGAGGACTTGACTAGATTGTCGGGCAGTACCTGAATGAACTTGGGCACCTCTACCCAGGTAGAGAGCTGTAGCTCCCACTCGACGTGAGTTGATTTTTCGATGGATAATTCGGGAGAAATACCTTCTAGATTGCCCTCGCACAGACTCATTGAGGCATTGAAGTCTACGTCGTAGCCTGTGGGTTCATAGCCGGGCACCGGAATGGTTTCTATGCGATAGACGCCTTCTTCTTGGGGCAGCAGGTGCAAGCCAATCTTAGGCTCTACTTCGTGGTTCAAGCTTCTAAACTTGCCGACCGTTAGCCCATAGCCATTCTCTCCAATTGGCTCTACAGCCATTGGATATGCGCAGCGGTGAAACCAATCCTGGTGAGCATCTAGATACTGGGCAACGGTGGCCGCATCTGCATACATCTCCATGTGGCCAATGTAGTTACCTTGAAAATGCAAAGTCTCTTTTGAAGAAAATTCTACAGACGATTGTGAAGTTTTTTGACCTCCAATCAGACTAGCACCCACTTTAAGAAAATGGGAACCTGCTTGAGAAGAGGATGCGCCGGATTGAATTTGCATAGCAGCTATAAGATATCAGTTTTGGATAGGCGAGTCGGTGGGATAGGAGGGTGCTCAACAGTCTTGGCTACGGGCATTTGAACGCCATTGCTGATGTTGTTTGATGCTGTTTGATAGTGTGAGTCCCGTATAAATCATTTTTGATGAGCCACAAAGTATACCCCCAACTTACAGTGCCTACTGAGTCGCGTTGAGTAACTTCGTTGTTATACGGATATATTTACCTGCCGATATCTGTCTGTGGGCGTAAGGCGATCGCTGCGGACGGTCACTGTTGGTCAGTCGATCACTCAGTCAACCACTCAGTCAACCACCCAATCAATTACTCAGTTAATCGGTCAACTACTCAGTCAGCGGTTACTCAGCCAATATATATGCTTAGTCAATATACAAAAATCAGCATATAAAAATCAGCAAAGAGAAGGTGTCGGTAATCCTAGATCTTCTTTTATGCTGGCCAAACGATAGTTTTTAGCAAGGACAGTTAAATGAGAGCACTAGTCGCAGGAGCCACTGGGCAGACCGGGAGTCGCATTGTAAAGCAGCTTCTCGAAGCGGGCATGACGGTAAGAGCGCTGGTTCGAGATCGGCAGAAGGCTGAGGGCGAACTGCCGGGTGACATTGAGATAGCGGTGGGTGACGTGCTGAAGCCAGCTACTTTGGATGCGGCGCTAGCCGATGTGGATGTGGTCGTGAGTGCGACAGGCGCTGCGCCTAGCTTTGACCCAACGGGGCCTTATAAGGTGGACTATGAGGGGAATAAGAATCTGGTAGATGCGGCGAAGCGAGCGGGCGTGAAACAGTTGGTGATGGTGTCTTCTCTGTGCGTTTCGAAGATATTCCATCCGCTGAATTTATTTTGGGGGATTCTGTATTGGAAGCAGCAGGCTGAAGATTATTTGAAGAGCAGCGGTGTGCCCTATACGATTGTGCGTCCGGGTGGGCTGAAGAATGAAAATAACAGCGAGGCTGTGGTGATGTCTTCGGCAGATACGCTGTTTGAGGGGAGTATTCCGAGGGAGAAGGTGGCGCAGGTGTGTGTGGAGGCGCTGAGTCAGGCTGCGGCTAGAAATAAGGTGGTGGAGATTGTGACCAGTGAGGATGCGGTGGCACAGCCTTTGGCGACGCTGTTTGCGAATGTGAGGTAGGGGTTTATATTAGCCGGGATTCGACTACGCTCAGCCCCCAAGTTACAGCGGTGAGCGTAGTTGAGAGTGCTTTCTAGAAGAACCAGCCGTAGCTATGTAGACCTTTGCCCAGGAGGTTGACGCCGAGGTAGCAGATCCAGACGACGACGAAGCCGGTGGCAGCAAGTAGGGCGGGTTTTCTGCCTTGCCATCCCTTGGTGATGCGGGCGTGGAGGTAGGCGGCAAAGACTAGCCAAGTGATGAGCGCCCAGGTTTCTTTGGGATCCCAGCTCCAGTAGGAACCCCAGGCTTCGTTGGCCCAGACGGCTCCGGCGATGATGCCGATGGTGAGCAGGGGAAAGCCGAGGCCAATGATGCGGTAGCTGATGTTGTCTAGGGTGTCTGCGAGGGTGAGCCTTTGGGGGGAGAGGGTGGCCGCTGTCGTGGCTGATTTAGTCGTAGTGGGTTTAACGGCTTCGAGCACCGCGGTGCCGCCGCCAGACATTCTCAGCTGTTCTGAGGTGCCTTCGACGGCTAGGGCGGAGTCGGCTCGTTTGAGGGCGTATTTGCGATCGCGAAATCCGCCGGTGCCGACAGAGCTGCCTTTGAGTTCTATGGCTTGGCCGCGGGTGACGATGAGAAAGGCGATCGCAATTAAAGCCCCCACCATCAAAGCCGAATAGCTAAGCAGCATGACGCTAACGTGCATCATCAGCCAGTTGGACTTAAGGGCGGGCACCAGTGGCTCGGACACCTGCATGGCATCTGGCAAGGTTAAGGCGGCGAAGGCGGTGATGCCCATGGCAACGGGAGCCGTCATTGCGCCGACCCAGCGACTGCCGCTCATGCGTTCAGCGGCGAAGTGGACGGCGGTGATGCCCCAGGCAATGAAGAATAGGGATTCGTACAGGTTGCTAAGGGGAAAGTAGCCGCCTTCTATCCAGCGGGCCGTGAGCAGGGCGGCTAGGGTGAGGTTGGCGATCGCCATGCCTGCATTGCCGATAACCGGGAGCCATTTAACTTCTGAGAAGGCAAGGCCCGCCCAATAGGCCAGCATTGTGGCGAATAGAATAGCGAAGGCGGCATTGTCTAGCCATCCTTCCAAGTCAGCGAGAGTTAGGTTAGAGAAATCCATACGACGAGGCTTGATTACTGTAATCTTTCTTATTTGCCAGGGACTGGCCCTATGTCTATCTTACCTATAGGGCTTCTCAACTGTAGTACTCATCGCCGTTGAATACGCAGGATGTTAAGGTCATTTGAATCATTCGTTCGGCATCGGTTAATTTTTTGCCTTGGTTTGCTGCCTAAGATATGGCAGCTAGGCTCGATGTTTAACAAACCGGATGTTGATTAAACGCACGCCTACTATCAATCACGAAAATAAGCAATCACGAAAATAAGACCTATGGATACAGTTGCACTCTGGAAACGCTATCAGGACTGGCTTTATTACCATGAAGGGCTAGGGGTGTATGTGGATATCAGCCGGATGAGCTTCGACGATGCGTTTGTGCAACAGCTCACTCCTCGGTTTGAGCAGGCGTTTAAGGATATGGATGAGCTGGAGTCGGGGGCGATCGCGAACCCTGACGAGGGCAGGATGGTGGGCCATTACTGGCTGCGCGCGCCTGAGCTGGCTCCGTCTGAAGAATTGAAGAAGGATGTGACTGAGACTGTAGATGCAGTTGAGCGCTTTGCTAAGCAGGTTCGCAGCGGTGAGATTAAGCCGCCGGGGGGCGATCGCTTTACGGATGTGCTCTCTATCGGGATCGGGGGATCGGCGCTAGGGCCTCAGTTTGTGTCTAAGGCGTTAGCCTCTGCAACACCTGATATTGATATTCATTTTATTGATAATACCGATCCTACGGGGATCGATCATACGTTTGCGGAAATTGGCGATCGCCTAAAAAGTACGCTGGTGCTGGTGATTTCTAAGTCAGGCGGAACGCCCGAAGCTCGAAATGGCATGGTTGAAGCTAAATCGGCGTTTGCGGCGGCAGGTCTAGATTTTGCGAAGCAGGCAGTTGCCGTTACGGGCGAAGGCAGCCAGCTAGACACCGTCGCCAAGTCTGAGAACTGGGTCTCCACGTTCCCGATGTTTGACTGGATTGGCGGGCGAACTTCTGAGCTTTCGGCGGTCGGCCTATTGCCTGCGGCGCTACAAGGCGTAGACATTCGCGCGATGTTGGCGGGTGCAAAGGAAATGGATGAGGCAACGCGCGTCCATGACGTGAAAAAGAATCCGGCGGCTTTGCTGGCACTGGCCTGGTATTTTGCGGGCAACGGCCAGGGCGAGAAGGATATGGTGGTGCTGCCTTATAAGGACAGTCTTTTGCTCTTTAGCCGCTATTTGCAACAGCTAGTGATGGAGTCTTTGGGAAAGGAAAAAGACCTGGACGGCAATACCGTTTATCAGGGGATCGCGGTTTACGGCAACAAGGGATCGACGGATCAACATGCTTACGTTCAGCAGCTTCGAGAAGGCGTGCCTAATTTCTTTGCCACGCTGATTGAGGTGCTAAAAGATCGCGACGGGAGTTCTGTTGAGGTAGAGCCGGGGGTGACTTCGGGCGATTACCTTTCGGGGCTATTGCAAGGGACTCGGCGGGCGCTGTCTGAAAATAATCGCGATTCTATTACGATTACGGTGCCGGAAGTGACGCCGAAAATGGTGGGCGCGTTGATTGCGCTGTACGAGCGGGCGGTGAGCTTATATGCCTTTTTGGTTAATATCAATGCTTATCATCAGCCGGGCGTAGAGGCGGGTAAGAAAGCGGCAGCGGATGTGCTGGAGTTGCAGAATCAGGTAAAAGCGGCTTTGCGTGAGGCGGGAAAGGCGCTTTCGCTGGCTGAGATTGCGGATAGAGCGGGCGCTATGGACAAGATTGAGAATATCTATAAGATTGTGCGCCATTTGGATGCGAATGGGCGCGGGGTGAAAATTGAAGGGAGCGTGAGCGAGCCGGATAAATTGAAGGTAACGGCGATTTGAGCATCGTTGATCAGCGCTAATGCGATACAAGCTAGAGGTTTATGGAAGAAAAGCAAAAAAGCTCTGTCCGACAACGGGCAGATGAGATCAAAGAGTATCGGTGCAAAAATCTGATCGCTGTGATTGAAGATCCGCGCGATATCAAGAATATCGGCACCATCATTAGGAATGTAAATGCTTTAGGTGTGGAGAAGGCTTACGTTATAGACCCGAGGAAAGCTTTGCCTGATAATTGGCAAGATATGCGGGAAAAGAAGTCGCTCTCCAAAACCTCTGTATCCGCAATTAAATGGAGCTTCGTCAAGAGATTCGATAGTACCGAAGCTTGTATTGAGCATCTGGAGCAGAACCGCTTTGTCTCTATCGTCACGTCTCCGCACGTGAAGGGAATGAAAAACGCTGTTTTAGATGAGGCTGATTACACTATCTACACTAAGTTGGCTGTGTAGTTTGGCAATGAAGCTATAGGCGTTAGTGACCTTGCTGTGGCACATAGTGACCTGTGTGTAAGCATTCCGATGTTTGGCATGATTGAGAGTCTGAATTTGGGTACTACGTCGGGAATAGTTTTGTACGAAGTGACGAAGCAGCGCCGCGAATATCAGCGTAAGTATCAGTGGAGAAACCAACGTGGCTTAAAGATTGAGGACTAAGAGATGATGCTTTGGGTGGTCGCTCGGAAGTAGAGCAGCGATCGCAGTCGCAGAAAACTATTCCGCCTGGAACTCATGAGTCATCAAATTCTCAAGCAGTGGCAAAATTGCGGGGAGTTCGAGTTCTACGACATCCTGGATAATGTCTAGGTTGATATCGTCATATTCATGAACGACGACATCTCTCAATCCGGCCATTTTTTTCCAAGGTATATGAGAATAGCGATTGCGCAAGTCGTTTGACAATCGCTTAGTTGCTTCGCCCACGATGATGAACCGCAGCACAATAGCGTCTTGGTCTCTTACGCCAAGGTCGTTCCAATCAACGTTCTGGCTATACTCAAGAATTAGATTGATAGACGTAATGATGTCAAGAATCGATTGCTGCTCTCTTTGCATAGATTACTTGAGCAGACTCAAGGATGGTTTTACGGCGAAGCGGATTGAGGCTGTTTTGAATGCCTCGCTTGCTGACAAAATCAATCTCCCGACCTAATAGCTGTGCTAGTTCGGTTTGCATATCGAAGAATCGAAACCCATAACGAGCTTCTGGCTCGCTAACGTATAGAAAGTCAACGTCGCTGGGGTTATCGCCTTCTAAGCGGAAGTCTTTTCTCAAAACTGAGCCGAATACGGCTAGCTCGGCTATTTGCCACCGCTCGCAAAAATCAGCCATTGTCTTCGGCGTCAGGTTTAGACGCTGATAGATCGTTTGGATACTGGCTGTTGATTGAACTAGCGGTTGTGATGATAGGTTCATAGCGCTATACAGACTAGCGATTTGTTTGCATCATAGCGTAGAGGGACGTTGAGTTTGATAGAAGGTGCGATCGCGCTGAGCTAAGTTGAAAGGGGTGCGAGTTAGCACGGACGTTTTAACCTGGCTTATTGTCGCTTTGTAATTTTGCTATCTCGACTGCTGTAAGACCTGTTGTCTGGCTGATTGTGTTGACGGGGAGATTTCCTAGGCGCGATCGCGCAATTTCAATTTTTTCTGCTCTACGACCTTCCTTAACTCCATCCTGTCTAGAAGTATCTATGATGTTGTTCATATCGTGGCAGTACTTCAAGCTGATTTCGTAGGTACTTTTGTCGGCAGGTGCAGAATTCGCAATCTCTTTTATCTCCAATAGCTGTAGGAAAACGATATTTTGGAAAGCTAGGGGCTGACTTTGTAACCCTGGAAGGTGTCTGAGTAGGTATAGCCGCCTATTCTGAATATATAGTTGTGTCTGATGCAACCTAGTTCATAAACAGATTACTCTTCAATTCTTACCACGGTATTTTCGGCAGCTTTCTGTCTGGCTGTGCTTCCTTCAAACGATCCATAAAATCCGATAATACTTGCTCAAATTCAGGCGTCTTCAGACTGTTAATTGCATGAATATGAAGTTCTTCTACAGTTTCTATCCTGTATTTCACAATTGAGCTTATACATGAATTCGCAAGTCTCATCATATAGCTAGAAATCGTGGCAGGCTCAACGTTGAGTTCTATGAATGAGCCACCTCTATGAATGATTGGATTCCTGATATCTGTGTATGCTTCGTTGAACTTTTGAAGATGATTTTCAAACTGGAGGGCATCTCCATCAGCCGCAATTGCAACTATATATGCATGGTGGACAAATTCTCTCCATTTCATTTTAGGTGCACATACAGGGCTATTTCATTCTAAAGACACGTTTGAGTGTGTCTAATCCAAACTGGCAGCAGCGCTGAGCTTGAGCCATATTGACGAAATCGTTGTCGCGATAGAT
>JBBSOB010000212.1:0-8623 GCA_038260205.1 Phormidesmidales cyanobacterium | reverse complement strand
TGCAGCTTTGGGCAGTGGCCGACAACCGGTTAATAGTCGATGCGACCAGTCAGCTAGCCGGATTAGAAGTCGGCGGCGGCCCCTGGGATGAGCGTTGGGTCAAGTCTTAAATCGGGCCTGCCTGCGCCACTTGAGCACACAAGAAAGAGCATCTTGCTATATTATTTTGTAGGTTGTGTCTGATGCGCGAGCTGAAAGGCATAGTCTTGGGGCTGTAGCTCAGATGGATAGAGCAACCGCCTCCTGAACTACCGGGCACCGTATGGGGAAACCCGACGTGTGAATGTAGTCAAATTCGGTGAAACCTAAAAAGTGAGGTAATTGTGGTCGAACTCCCAATGATGAGTTGGGCAGAGTGCAACTAAGTTTCCTAAATCATTGATTTCTAGGACGTACACGTCATCGGCAAAATCATTGATTGGACGCTTATGGCAAACTTCATAATGTTTGTCGCAGCCGCAGACAACGCAAGCTTGAGGCTTGTCTGATTGGCGGTAAAGGTTGCGAGCTAGCTGTCTCACTCTTGCTGAGTGCTGAAAAGCGGCTTTTTGCTTCACTTCACGTAGGGTAACTTTAGACCAATCTACATAAGATGGATTGCAGTTATCGCAGGTAGTTCGCCTACCGAAGATTTGCTTTTCACAATGCTTACAATACCTTTTTTGTTTTTGTTTCCTTGGCACTTTTTTGTTGTTGAAGGAGGCAGCGCAAGATCGACTGCAAAAGCTAGGATTGGTTGTTTGTTGACCGCAGTTAAGGCATTTCATGGCAATACCGAGCCAAGCTCAGAAAAGTAGGCTGAGTCCATTTTTGCAAGTTCAGATGTACTTGTTAAAGGGATGGTTTGCTTAACGAGAAGGTGTAGAGACTAGACGGCTACCGCCTAAGGGCAGATGCGATCGCGTTTGCTTAGGGTGAAGGTATAGTCCAGAGAGTGGGGAAACTCACACAAATCTGAAGTGGTAGGTCGCGCGTTCGAATCGCGCCAGCCCCGTTGTTGCATCAAGTCCTAGCGTTGTTGAAAAAGAGCGCTAGGACTTGATACCTCTTCTATGGAAAATTACATGGAAAATCACTCAGCAGAGAAGTCATGACTTAGACGGCTTATTCTCTAGCTGATCGAGTTTGCGGCTAGTGAAAGTTTTGATATTTTGGATGAGCATGAGGTCTTCGTAGCTGAGGCGGGCGATCGCACTCAAAATATACCTCCGATACCGCTCAGATAACCCCACTCTTTGCATCAGTTCCACTAGCGAAGACTTCAGCGCCCTGTACTGCTCTACCGGCATCTGCTCGCTGTTCAACCGCTGATCGACAATCTGTACCTGAGTTTGTTGTTCTGCGAGAAGATAGCTATAAATCATCACCGCCTGCGAGAGATTTAGCGAAGGCTGCAAGTTGGCCTGCGGCACCGTGGTCAATAAGTCGCACAGCGCTACATCTTGATTGCTCAGGCCAGAACGTTCGCTACCAAACACAATCGCAACCTTCTGCAAAACATCTCCTTTTTTCTGTAGGGCACTGGGCAACTCCCTGGCCGAAACATAATGATGCTTTTGAATTCTATGGCGAGCCGTCGTCGCGCAGGCCAAATCGATATCAGCTAGAGCCTCAGAGAGCTGCTCGTATACGGGGGCCGCTGCTAAGATCTGCTCAGATCCATGGGCAAAGGCTTTGGCTAGGCCGCTGAGATGATCGGCTTTGGGCCGCACTAGCCGCAAATCGGTAAAGCCCATGGTGTTCATTGCGCGGGCGGTTGCGCCAATATTTCCCGACTCGCCGGGTTCGACTAAAACAAACGAAAACTGAACCACAAAAGCAGTAGGCTCTTAGTACAACATCTGGTTATTTTATACGCTTGAGGATAAGTCCTTTAAGATTTGGCGTTGGGAGGCTTCGTTGACGGATATTTTTGTGGGCTTGGATTTGGGGACGGGCGGGGCGCGGGCGATCGCCATCAATCTTCAAGGCAAAATGATCGCGCAATCCACGCATAGCTGCCCGCTGCTAACGCCTCACCCTGGCTGGACAGAGCAAAATCCATCTGACTGGGTGGAGGCCAGTCTAAATGCCCTGCGTGATGTGGTTCAGCAGCTCAGCCAATTGGAGATATCGCCCGATATTTGTGCGCTAGGGCTATCGGGGCAAATGCACGGCATGGTGCCACTAGACAAGGCAGGCAACGTCATTCGCCCGGCAATTTTATGGAACGATCAGCGCACGGGCAAAGCGGTTGCAGAGATTGAAGCGCGCTATCCTCGGCAGGAGATGATCGCCCGAACTGGCAATCCGGCAATTACGGGATTTCAATTACCGAAGCTGCTGTGGCTAAGGCAAAATGAACCGCAGGCTTATGCCCAAGTCCGACAGATTTTGCTGCCTAAGGACTATTTGGGCTATGTGCTAACGGGCAATGCCGTGACTGAGCCGTCGGATGCGTCTGGCATTGGCTGTTTAAACTTGGCGAGTCGGCAGTGGGACGATGAGATTTTGGCGGCGCTAGATATTAGCGCGGATCTGTTTCCGCCCGTGGTGGAATCGACGGCCATTTCAGGGCGGCTAAAGTCAGAATTAGCGGCTCGTACGGGATTACCAGCAGGCTTGCCGGTGGTGGCGGGCGGTGGTGATAATGCGGCGGCGGCAATTGGGTTAGGGATATCAAAGCGCAATCTACGGCAGGGGAGCTTGAGTATTGGAACATCTGGAGTTTTGTTTGCGCCGTGCGATCGCCCCACTCCCGATCCGCAAGGCCGCGTCCATCTTTTTTGTCATGCCGACGGCGGCTATCATCTGCTAGGCGTGACCCTTTCGGCGGGCGGCGCGCTCCGCTGGTATCGCGATACGTTTGCGCCCAAAGTCTCTTTTTCTGAGCTGATGGCGCTGGCCGAACAATCGGGGCCGGGCGCGCGCGGCGTTTCGTTTTTGCCCCATTTAGCCGGAGAGCGCAGTCCTTATCTCGACCCGGATACGCGCGGAGCCTGGGTGAACTTGTCTTTGGCGCATACACAAGGGGATTTAATTCGAGCGGTGCTAGAAGGGGTGGCGTTTAGTCTGCGGGCGGCGCTGGCGGTGATGCAAGAGATTTCGCCGGTAGAGCGACTGCTGGCAACGGGCGGTGGAGTGCGATCGCCTCTCTGGTTTCAAATATTAGCCGACGTGCTGGGCACCGAACTGGTCGCGCCACAGGCAGAAGAAGGAGCCGCTTACGGAGCCGCGATTTTGGCGATGGTCGGCGTGGGCGCTTACAAAGATTTAGAAGCCGCCTTTGAGATTTTGCCGCCTGCGAGGGACGCGGTCAAACCTCAGAAGAATCTGGCTTACGAAACAGCGTTTGCCCGATACGACCCCCTATATGAGGCGCTTAAAACTGTTCGAGAATAGCGATCGGCTCTTTTAAGAAAAGCATCTGCCTGTCCTGATTTGGCTTATTCTGATTCGCCCTGCTCTGATTCGGCCGCTTGCAAAATCGCCTCGGCCAACGCTTTGTCGGTGACTAGTCCGTTGATGAGTTTGCCTTTTAGTGCGGCTGATAGCGCTTCTTTTTTACGCAGGCCACCGGCGATCGCAATCATCAACCTTTCCACCGGCTGCTCTAGCGGCACACTTGCCACCCGTAAATTCGTTCCTTTTTTTAACAGGACGCCCGCGTGATCGTAGGCCCAACCCGCAATCTCTCCCACCGCCCCTAGCTCAATTAGCTCAGCAATCTCAGCATCATCGACAAAGCCATTCTCGTGAATCGGCGCATTCCAAGAAATGTCTCCAATCCCCACGAACGTCACCTTGGCCTGTTCTACTAAAGCTTTGATAGTGGTAAACGATCGCTGCGTTTGCAACAGATTTCGCTCCTTAACGCTAGTGGCCACAACGGGGGTCGGCATCGGGTAAGCCGCTGCGCCCGTCCGCTCGCACAAATGCATCACCACCTCGTGCCGTCCCGCTCGTCCATCTGGAGACATGTTGCCCAAAATAGAAACCACCTTGTGCTGAGGCCGATCCATCGACGGAATTTCTTCGACCATCGCTCGTAAGGTTTGGCCCGAAGAAATCGCGATAGTTGTGGGCGCTTTAGCTTCTAAATAGGAGGTCAGATAAGTAGCCGCACAGACACCTAAGCCGCCGCGCGAATTCTCGGCGCTGCTAGGGACAACGTTACAAACCGACAGCTCGAAGCGATCGCGCAGCGTTTCGGCCAGGGCAATACAGTCACTCAGCGGATGATCTAGTCTGAACTTGATCAGCTTTTCACTGACGGCTAGCGCAACTAACCGCTGTGCCGCCTGCCGCGATACGTCTAGTTTGGCCGCAATTTCTTCTTGCGTGTTGTCTGCAATGTAATAGAGCCAAGCCGCATGAGCTGCCAAATCTAGCTTGCTATCTTGGGTCTGTCGCTTTTTAGGGTCGCGCTGAGCAGAAATCGGATCTCCCATATTGACTGTTATTGTCCGTTGCTATCTGTTGTCATCTATGTACTGAGCTTAGAGAAACGAGGGTTAATAGTCCGGCTACTCGGCTGATTTCTCAGTTTTTAGCGCCCGCTGAGCTAATGCTAAAGCCCCTAAAATGCCAGCGCGATCGCCCAGCTTTGGAGGCACAATATAGTCTTCAATCTCATTCACAATCTTAGGCACATCCAGATAATTATTTAGCTTTTCACGCACCTGAGAACGCATCAGTGAGAAAATTTGCTGTTGGGCCATCACGCCGCCGCCCATAATGATTCGCTCGGGCGAAAGCATTAAAATAAAGTTAACCAAACCCGTAGCCAGATAGTTAGCTTCTAAAGCCCAAGCCGGATGATCCGCAGACAAAGAATCCGCCCTTTGGCCCCACCTTTTCCCCATCGCAAATCCAGAGGCTAGCCCTTCTAGGCAATCTTGATGAAAGGGACAAGATCCCACAAACGGATCGACCGACAAATCATGCGGAATTAAAATATGACCCATCTCAGGATGCAACAGTCCATGCATAGGTTTTCCGCCTATTAGGCCACCGCCGCCAATACCCGTACCCACCGTTAAATAGATAAAGGTCTCCAATCCCTGCGCGTTTCCCCAGCGGTGCTCACCCATCGCCGCCGCATTAACGTCCGTGTCGAACCCAATGGGAACTGCCAGCTCGCGCTTGAGCATGCCAGCAAAATCAATCTGTTGCCAGCCCGGCTTAGGCGTATTCAAAAACCAACCAAAAGTAGGAGAATTGGCTCGCACATCAACTGGGCCAAACGCGCCAACGCCAATCGCGTCTAAATCGCCTTCCAAAGCTATTTGTTGATGAAAGAAATCAAGCACCTGCGGAAGCGTTTCTTCAGGGGTGATGGTGGGAATGCGGATAACTGAGCGGAGATCGTCGGGGCCAGTTCCCACCGCGCAAACAAACTTTGTGCCACCTGCTTCTATTGCTCCCAAAAGTGACATTGTTGCCAGCTCCTTATACTTTTTACCGTTTTTTACCGTTTTTTACCGATTGTTTCTCAGATCTCTCTTGCTGCCTAGCCATCTCGATCTTATCTTGAATATATGCTCAAAAAAAGATGTCAAGCCCAATATTAACGTTGGCTCAGCCCTGCCCGCCAGTCACTTCCATATTAAATCCGGTAATGTAGCTGGCTTCATCGCTCATCAAAAAAGCCACGCCATTAGCGACTTCTGCCAAACTCCCGACACGGCGCATCGGCACCGAAGCGATCATCTGCTGCTCTACAGCTTTTGGGTCGGCGTCAAAATACTGCGATCCTACCGCAGCCTGCAATTCGGTCTGCCTTGTCCACATCGCCCCCGGCCCAATTAAAGAAGGAGACAGGGCGTTGACTCGAATATTATCCGGCGCTAGATCCTTCGCGGCAGTCTGGGTCATCCCCACCACGGCAAACTTAGAGGCGGCATAGGCCAACATATTAGCCGGGCCAACGACACCGGCATAGCTGGCCATGTTGACGATCGCGCCTCCCCCCTGCCGCTTAAGCTGCTGCGCCGCTGCCTTGAGCACATTAAAAACGCCCACAATATTGATATCAACGACCTTTCTAAAGTCGTCATCTGGGTATCGATCGGTCTGAGCAAACGCCCCTTGAAAGCCAGCGTTGTTGAAAATATAGTCAATGCGGTCTGAGGTTTTAAGCGCGATCGCAAAGGCTTCAGCCACTTCCTCAGGACGCGTCACATCGCAACGAAAAGACTGAACAGAGGAGCCGTATTTTTCCAGCCCCTGAGCCACTTCGCCCATTTTGTCTACATTAATATCTAGCAGCACAATGTCCGCGCCGTCACGAGCGAAACGGTGCGCGGTAGCCTGACCAATTTCTCCGCCGCCACCCGTAATCAAAATGGTTTTGCCCTCAAAGGTGTAGGTTGCGTGGGCGCAGCCTGTCTCAGAAATAATCGCACTCATAGCCAACTCCAGTTAATTCTTACCGTCAAGCCATACCGTTAAGCACACAGTCAAGAAATGTTTCATACAGAGCCGTTTCTCTCATATTCGGGGAACGGCTCTGTATATTTGAATAGTAGAGCTTTTGCTCAATCATTAAGCATAAAATCAATATTAGTTCATCTTGATCAGGTGATCTTAAGTTAAGCCATCTAATCAGATTCTCTAATTCAGATCCTCTAATTCAGCTCATTGCGACCGGGCTGTCTGTTTGAGTTTGTTTGTGTTATCTGAATTGTTTAAGTTCGTTTGTTCGTTTGAAAGTAGTTGAAAATAACAAGGAGCCGTGCGGTGCGCCCATTTCGCTTCGCTAAAGTAGCCGCTACCTTTTTGGTTGGCGTGCTGCTCATACAGTTATTGCATTCCTGCGGTGTAGGCAATCCGCAAGCCTCTGAAAAAACAAGATTGACCATCGCCACTGTTAACAATGGTGACATGGTGGTTATGCAAGATCTCTCCAGAAAGTTTGAGGCTGATAACCCCGACATTGAGCTGCGCTGGGTAGTGTTAGAAGAGAATATTTTGCGTCAGCGCACCACGACTGACGTAGCCAGTCAGGGTGGTCAGTTCGATGTGTTGACCATCGGATCTTACGAGACGCCTATTTGGGCAAAGCGAGGCTGGCTAAAGCCTTTGGATAATCTGCCTGCCGAGTACGACGTGGACGACTTACTCACGCCAATCCGCAGCGTTCTCTCCAATGAAGGTACGCTTTATGCGCTGCCATTTTACGGCGAGAGTTCGATGCTGTATTATCGTCGCGATCTGTTTGAAAAAGCAGGTATTACGATGCCCTCTAACCCCACTTACGATCAGGTAAGCGACTGGGCCAGTAAGGTCAACGACCCGGCTAGCGGCGTTTATGGGATGTGCCTGCGCGGGAAGCCGGGCTGGGGCGAAAACATGGCCTTTTTAACCACGCTGGTCAATACCTACGGCGGCCAGTGGTTCGATATGGACTGGGAGCCAAAACTCGATACGCCAGCGTGGAACCGTGCGATCAGCTTTTACGTAGAGACGATGAACAAGTATGGGCCACCGGGCGCGAGTTCTAACGGCTTTAACGAGAACTTAGCGCTGTTCTCGACGGGGAAATGCGGCATGTGGATTGATGCCACGGTTGCAGCCGGGTTGTTGTCTAACCCCGATCAGTCGCAGGTTGCCGATACGGTGGGTTTTGCTCGCGTCCCGGTCGAGTCTTATCCCAATGGATCTAGCTGGCTGTGGTCTTGGGCATTAGCGATTCCTCAAACCTCGCGATCGCCCGAAGCCGCTCAGCGCTTCATCACCTGGGCCACCTCTAAAGACTACATTCAGCTAGTTGCGGACAAATCGGGTTGGATTTCGGTGCCACCGGGCACTCGTACCTCTACTTACAAAAATCCTAACTATCAAAAGGTGGCCTCTTTTGCCTCAACGGTTTTGAAGTCTATCGAATCGGCTGACATTGAGAAGCCTTCTGTGGAACCTACGCCTTATAAGGGTGTTCAATATGTGGACATTCCAGAGTTTCAGGCGATTGGCACTCAGGTAGGACAGCGCATGGCGTCGGCGCTAGTCGGTCAATCTACGGTTGAGCAAGCGCTGAAGGAATCGCAGTCGATTGCGGAACGGTTTATGCGTCATACCGGATATATCGAGTAAGCAAGGCAATCCAAAAGATAAGCAAGAGAGAGATAAATCATGACTTCTGTAGTAACCGGGCCTCAGCGAGAGCCTCGAAAGGGGCCTCCTCAAGAGCCGTCAGCGGCCTCGACCAAGCCACAGCAAAGCGTGCCTACCCTGGCCTTAGTTGCGCCCTCTGTGGTTGTTCTCATTCTGTGGATGATAGTGCCGCTGGCGATGGCCGTCTGGTTTGCCTTTCAGCGATACAATCTGCTAGATCCCGATAGCCGGGCGTTTATCGGTATCGAGAACTTCACCTACATTCTCACCGACCCGGCGCTGTGGAGTTCTATCTTCATTACGCTGGTACTGGTCGCCTCTGTTCTGCTGATTACTATCGGCTTAGGTACGCTGTTGGCCGTTTTGTTTAATCAGGATTTTCCGGGGCAGGGGATTGCTAGAGTGCTGGCGATTTCACCGTTTTTTGTGATGCCGACCGTCAGCGCTTTGATTTGGAAGAACATGCTGATGCACCCGGTGAACGGGCTGTTTGCGCAGATTACGGGCGGTTTAGGATTGGGGGTTATTG
>JBBSOB010000211.1:0-8650 GCA_038260205.1 Phormidesmidales cyanobacterium | reverse complement strand
TTAGACATAGCCGTTTAACCTACTGCGGTCAGCTTAGTATCAGCAAGCATTTTTCGAGTCACCACCTTGTCAATGAGGCCGTACTCCATCGCTTCCTCAGCAGACATAAAGAAGTCGCGCTCAGTATCCGCTTCAATCTTCGCCAAGTCTTGACCAGTATGCTCAGCAAGCATCTCGTTCAACCGCTTCTTAAGATAGAGAATCTCACGCGCTTGAATTTCGATATCAGCAGATTGCCCCTGCGCGCCGCCCGAAGGCTGGTGAATCATGATGCGAGAACTAGGCAAAGACATCCGTTTGCCCTTGGCTCCACCCGAAAGCAAAAACGCACCCATACTAGCAGCTAGTCCAAAGCAAATTGTCACCACATCCGGGCGAATTTGCTGCATCGTATCGTAGATTGCCATGCCAGCCGTAACCGAGCCGCCCGGAGAGTTGATATAGAGTTGAACATCCTTCTCAGGATCTTCAGCATCCAAAAACAAGAGCTGAGCCACAATAGAATCGGCCACCTCATCCATCACAGGGGTGCCCAAGAAAATTATTCGCTCTCTCAACAATCTGGAGTAGATATCAAAAGCGCGCTCGCCCCGTCCAGACTGCTCGACAACCATCGGGATTGCGCCAGAGGGCTGACTCATAAAAGAACTACCGATAGGAGAAAACCCATCTGGAGTTACTGTCGACTTCTGACTAGATCTATCCATAAACTTAAAGCAGTTGCCTTGTATACGTGCCTAATGTACCGCATCCCAACTCAATCTTGGATCAAACCTTCAGAATCAACCCTGGTTAATCCTTGAGCTGCAACGCGTTACCAATCTAACGAAGTCACCTCATTTTGACATTGATTGATTTATCGGGAATCCGTACTAGCTGTCAAACCTATCTCTTAGCTCTACTTCTTGCCTTTGGGCTTTTTGGCTCCACCTTTAGACTTCTTCTTGGACTTCTTATTCTCGCCTCCAGATTTCTCAGGCTTAGCCTCTTCGGTCTTGTCCTTTTCGGCTTTGGCCTGCTCAGATTTAGCGGGTTGAGCTTCAGCGGCTTCAGTTGCGTCTGATTCAGCCTCAGCCTCAGGTGTCTCAGCCGTTTCTTCGGCGACTTCTACAGACGCAACGTCCACAGTTCCATCAGCTGCGATCGCAACTTCACTCTCATCAACCTCTTCATCAGGAGCTAAAGATCCCTCAGGCACCAGCTCAACATTTGAATTTTCCTTTAGCCAACCAAGAATCTTCTCCTTCAGCAAGTCCTCATTCACGACCTGATTTAGCCGCTCTGGATCGACCTGACTAGGATCGTCAACTTCAGCCATCATCTCTTCAGTGCGAGCCTTTACGTCTTCGTCCGAAATAGCGAGCGATTCCTGCTTAGCAATTTCCCCCAACGCCAGCGTTCGATTCAAGCGCTCAATAGCTTCGGGCTTGGCATTTTCGCGCATATTATCAAGCAAATCTTTGGTCAAAAACTTGCTCAGATCTATACCCTGACGGCTTAGCTGCATCGCGGTCTGCGTCACGATAAAGTCAACTTCGCGCTGAATTAATGTCTTTGGAATCTCAGCTTCAATATGCTTTACCAGCTCATTGAGCAAAGCCTGGTCAATGTTTGCATCTGTCGCATCCGCTGCCTCTTTTTGATAACGCTCTTCTAGAGACTTACGCAGCTCTTCGAGTGTTTCAAACTCGCTAACTTCTTCAGCAAAATCATCGTCAAGCTCTGGGAGTTCTTTCTCCTTCAGTTCCTTCAGCGTGATGGTAAACGTAGCCGGTTTACCCGCTAGTTCAGCCTGGGGATAGTCTTCAGGGAAAGTTACTTCTACGTCTTTCTCGGATTCTAGCTCCATTCCCACCATGCCTTCTACAAAGCCGGGAATAAACTTACCTTCGCTAATCTCGACCTGAAAGTCTTGAGCGCTGCCACCTTCAAAAGCTTCTACTTCGCCTTCAGCATTCTCAGCCTTGCCAACAAAGTCCACAACGGCGACATCGCCTTCTCTAGCCGCTCTATCTTCTACAGGTACCAAAGTAGCCAGATTCTCCCGGTAGCCTTCTAGCGTTTCGTCAACGCGGCCTTCTTTAGACTTAATCTCTTCGGCCTGCACGGAAAGCCCTTTGTACTCACTGAGCTTTACTCTAGGCGGCACGTCTACAGAAGCCGACAGGGTAAACGGTTCACCCGGCTTGTAAGTTCCCATCAGCGATTCAAAGTCCGACTGCAACTGATAGTTGCCCAAGGCGTCGATTTCTTCTTGCTTAATGGCCTTTTCAATCACAGACTGAACGATTTCCTCTAGCGCTGCCGCCTTTAGCTGCATGATGCCGATGCGCTGAATGAGGATCTGACGAGGCACTTTGCCCTTACGAAACCCAGGAATGTTAGCCGACTTCATGTAGTCGCGCAACACTTTTTCGTAGCCTTGCTTAGACAAGTCTGCGGGAACTTCTATCTCCAGGCCGACTTGGCTATCGGGCAAATTTTCCTGAGTAACTTTCATTTACAAATACGGTGGTGGTAATTGACTGGGAATTTTCAGACACTCTACGACTCAAAGACTGTACTCATTGGAGTGTACTCATCGGAGAGTTCTCCGCTGATTAAAATCGCATAGGGTGCAGGGATACCTGGTGCAGTTGAGTATCATACACCTGAATTATATTGATTCTGAAGAAACTTGAACCAGGGTGGTTAATCTAGATGATTGAATAGCTAGATATACAGAAAGTCGTATATACAGATAATATGAGCACAGCCTGATACTTTTTTTAGGCTGACATTCACAAGCTGTGGAGTCGTAGTCCAAACCGGAGGACACCCGTGCCTAACGCTTACAACGTTGCCATTATGGGCGCTACTGGTGCTGTTGGCACCGAACTGCTCACCCTGTTAGCAGAACGTAATTTTCCTATTGAGTCGCTGAAGTTACTAGCCTCGCCACGGTCGGCGGGCAAACAGATTAGCTTTAAGGGAAAGTCAATAACGGTTGAAGAAACCACGGCTGAAGCGTTTAAAGGCGTAGACATCGTGCTGGCGTCGGCAGGTGGCTCCACGTCGAAGCAGTGGGCTAAGGCGATCGCTGATGCGGGCGCATTGATGATCGATAACTCTAGCGCGTTTAGAATGGATGCCTCGGTTCCGCTCGTGGTTCCAGAAGTGAACCCTGAGGACGCGAAGGAGCACTCAGGAATCATTGCCAATCCTAACTGCACCACGATTCTGATGAGCGTTGCGCTGTGGCCGCTACATCAAATTCAACCTATTCGTCGAGTCGTTGTTGCGACCTATCAGTCGGCTAGTGGGGCGGGCGCTCGAGCGATGGAAGAGGTGAAACAGCAGGCTCAGGCCATATTAGAGGGCAAAACGCCGCCGACAGAGAGCTTCCCGTATCCGTTGGCTTTCAACCTTTTTCCTCACAACACGCCGATGAACGAGCAGGGCTACTGCGAAGAAGAAATGAAAATGATCAACGAAACGCGGAAGATATTTGGCGTTTCTGATTTGAGGGTGTCGGCCACTTGCATTCGAGTGCCGGTGCTAAGAGCGCATTCTGAAGCGGTGAATTTAGAGTTCGAGCAGCCGTTTTCAGTGGCCGAAGCGAGAGAGGCGATCGCTCAGGCCAAAGGCGTAACGCTCAAAGAAGACTGGGAAGCCAACTACTTTCCGATGCCCATTGATGCTAGCGGCGAAGATGACGTACTCGTAGGACGCATTCGCCAGGACTTATCTCATCCCAATGGACTAGAGCTATGGCTATGTGGCGATCAAATTCGGAAAGGGGCCGCGCTGAATGCGGTACAAATCGCTGAATTGGTCGTAGCAAAACAATGGCTTAAGCAGTCGGCAGCGGTTTCTATGTAGATCTTTTAACCAGCGATCTTTGTAGTCAGCGATCTTTTAGCCAACGATCATTTGAGGTTTTATGACACATGACGAGTACTTAGCATGACGAGTTCTGATAGCGCTGCGCCCTACTTTGGTCGGGTGCTGACGGCAATGATTACGCCTTTTTTGCCCTCTGGAAAGGTGAACTATCCGGTAGTTGAGAAATTTTCCAACTATCTAGTTGATAACGGCACCGATACGGTGGTGGTTTGTGGGACAACCGGCGAATCGCCTGCGCTGACTTGGGACGAGGAGTATGAGCTGTTTAAGGTGGTAAAAGGAGCGGTGGGCGATCGCGCCAAAATTATTGCAGGCACTGGCTCCAACAGCACCCAAGAAGCCATAGAGGCCACCCAAAAGGCGGACAAACTCGGCTTAGACGGCTCGCTCCAGGTTGTCCCTTACTACAACAAGCCACCGCAAGCCGGTTTAAAAGGACACTTTGAGGCGATCGCCCATGCGGTACCTGACTTGCCAATCATGCTTTACAATGTGCCTGGGCGCACTAGCTGCAATCTTTTACCCGAAACCGTTATTGAGCTATCAAAAGTCTCTAATATCGTCGCCATCAAAGAGGCGAGTGGGAACCTTGATCAAGTCAGTGAAATTAGTCGACGCGCTCAGCAGCAAGAGTCAGCTAATTTTGAAATCTATTCAGGAGACGACTCCCTAACATTGCCCATGCTCTCTGTAGGGGCGGTTGGTGTGGTTAGCGTCGCAAGTCATCTAGTCGGCGATAAGCTACAGCAAATGGTTAGAGCGTTTGAGTCGGGAGAAGTCAGTGAGGCAACCGCCTTGCACCTAGAACTTTTTCCACTATTCAAGGCCCTGTTTACCGTCACTAGCCCCATTCCACTGAAAGTGGCGTTAGCATTGCAAGGATGGAAAGTAGGTAACTGCCGACTCCCTCTATGTGAAGGCTCTGACGACTTACAGCAGCAGATGGAAAAAATGCTCGTTCAGATGAACTTGCTGAAAGTAGGCTAGGCTCTAGTTGGGTAGAAACTTCAAGCAGGCATCACCAAATCAAGGCATTAGCGGAAAAGCCAGTAGAGCTTGTTTAGTACATAAATACTGGAATCAGGTAAAATAAAGATAGGTAGGAAACCCAAAACAGCAGAAACAGCAGGCGTTCTATATCTGTTTTGACCCGCTCCGTCTGTTTTGACCCGTCAGTTCTTTTCGACTCGCTCTACGAATAACGCTAAATTCGGACGAATACCCTCATATAGTCTGAAGCAGCGAACAGAATTTTAAGGCCACAAACCAGCCATCTATCGATCTACGGTCAATCTTCAAAGTCCATCGCCTAAACTCACCGCTCAAACTCGCCGCCAAAACTCGCTACCCAAACTCGCCGCCAGCGGCTCAGTTCTCAATATAGCCTTCTCTAAAAACTACCGATTCTATAGACGATTTAGCCACAGCCAAACAGAACATATACAGCCATCAAGGCAACTTAACTAAAAACAGGAAGATACTTTGACGATTAGAAAACTCGACGCATTTGCTTGTTCTCGTACCTATTTTCCACTCGCAGATCGTCAGCAGATCCAGACTTGAGCAACAAGCCAATAGGGTCTATCGAACGTAGGCAGAAACCACTTCAGGACTAAGGAGTCCATTTTTTGCCGCCTGTCTCGAAAAAATGACTCGACCGTTTTTTCAGCCTTCAATTTTTTCAACTTTACAATTTTTTTAACTAAAGGAAGCTACATGAGTAGAACTATCAGCAGAAGCAGACCCAGTAAAACCAATCAGGCTGATAAAAAGCCAACCACCAAGCAATCGGACAGCAAGACCCTCAAAATTATTCCGCTAGGCGGACTGCACGAGATTGGAAAAAACACCTGCGTTTTTGAATACGACGATGAGATTGTCCTGCTAGATGCCGGTCTGTCTTTTCCTACCGAAGGGATGCACGGCGTCAACATTGTGCTGCCCGACATTACTTATCTCAAAGAGAATCAGCACAAAATCAAAGGCATGATTGTCACCCACGGTCACGAAGACCACATTGGCGGCATTGCTTTTCACCTCAAGCAGTTCGATATTCCGGTTATTCATGGCCCTCGATTGGCGATGGCTTTGCTAGAGGGAAAATTGGAAGAGGCGGGTGTGCGCGATCGCACCGTTATTCACACCGTTGGCCCGCGAGACATCGTTCAGTTTGGTAAGCACTTCAAGGCGCAGTACATCCGCAACACCCACTCCATGGCGGACAGCTTCACCATGGCAATTGAAACGCCCGTGGGCACTATTATTCACAGCGGCGACTTTAAGGTAGATCACACTCCGGTAGACGGCGAATTCTTCGATTTTCAAAAGATTGCAGAATACGGTGAGAAAGGCGTCCTGTGCTTAATCAGCGACTCTACTAACGCTGAAATTCCAGGGAATACGCCTTCCGAGCGCGCCGTATTCCCTAACCTTGATCGAGAGTTCAACGACGCCGAAGGAAGACTGTTCGTCACGACCTTTGCCTCTTCTGTGCACCGCGTCAGCATGTTGCTAGAGCTAGCTCAAAAGCACAAGCGCGATGTCTTTGTCGTCGGCCGCTCCATGCTCAACGTCATTGCTCACGCTCGCAACTTGGGCTATATCAACGCACCCGACAGCCTATTTAAGCCATTGAATATGCTTAAGCAGTGCCCCGACGAGAAGGCGATGATTTTGACGACCGGATCGCAGGGCGAACCGATGGCAGCACTAACTCGCATTGCCAACTGCTCTCACCGGCAGCTCAGAGTGCAAAAAGGCGACACCGTCATCTTTTCTTCTAATCCCATTCCTGGCAACACTATCAGCGTAGTCAACACCATTGACAAGCTCATGCAGCAGGGCGCTCGCGTCATCTATGGCAAGGGCAAAGGGCTACATGTTTCTGGCCATGGCTATCAGGAAGACCACAAGCTCATGCTGGCCCTCACCCGGCCCAAGTTCTTTATTCCTGTTCACGGCGAGCATCGGATGCTGGTTAAGCACGCAGAGATGGCCCAGCAATCAGGAGTCGAGGCAGGCAACATCGCCATCTTGAACAATGGCGACGTGGTTAAACTCACCGCCGATAGCATGAAGGTTGATGGGAAGGTAACGGCCGGAATTGAACTTGTGGATGCTTCGCGCACAGGTATCGTTGAGCATGCGGTTCTCAAGGAGCGGCAGCAGCTAGCAGAGGACGGCATCATCACCGTTTCGGCTACGGTCAACGGCCAGGGTGAGCTATTGGGTGAGCCTGCGGTTAATCTGCGCGGCGTGGTGACCACCAAGACTCAAGAACAGTGGGAGCGCAGCGCGATTCCGGTGGTGAAAAAGTCGGTGCGCGATCGCTTCAAGGAAGTCGTCGAAAATCCAGACAGCAAGCGACCCACCGTAAACTGGACGGGTTTGCAGTCGCGCCTAGAAGAAGACCTTCGCCGCTTTATTCGCCGCGAACTGCCCAAGCAGTATCCGGTGGCGGTGCTAATGCTTCAGCATATCGACAGCGTAGACACACCGACTAAGAGCGATAAGTCTGATAAATCTGAGCCAATTAAGCGCAATAGTTCAGATGGACGACGTCGGCGATCGCTTTCCACAGCATCTGCGTCTTAACAAAAACATCCTACCTAGAGTCCGGCGAGCTAAGCTAACGAACTCTAGGTTCTAGTTGTCAAAAAATAGCTCCCTTAAAAACGGTCAGAGGCTGAACATCAAGCTTTTGACCGTTTTTCAAAGCAATGCCGTATGGAAAGATCAGCCGCTGTTTAGATACTAACCGCAGGTTGAAACCGATATCAAAAAAGGCTGCTCGTTAAGCTTTTGTGTAGCAAAATTCCATAAAATCACCACTGGCGCTATAATACAGCCACGGAAGCCGTAACCAGATCGAGACTAGCCCTGATGAGCTGAGCGCTAGTCAATATTCTGGGATATGGCCGACGCTGAATTTAGAATTGTCTTTTGTCAGGGTTGCAGATGCCGACAGCTTGCATAGCAAGATAGTCAGTACGCACTGTTGATAGAAAACTAAGAGAGAACTGGAGAAAACTTTAATCTGAGGATAGGCGATCGCCTTCGCAGCCATCTGCAACCGTTTCCCATCTAGAAACGTCCTCAAACAGAAGAAAAACAATCTATTTGTAGAAAGAGACTTCTCACTTAGTTTGATTTTCCAAGTGCTTACCTTCTAAGCTCTATTCTTTCAAATTCTTGCAGCGTTAGCTAATCGTAAAGAAACCTTGTTTCACCAAAAGCTCTTGGCCAGTCGGTTTTGACGATCAGCTTCAAGCCCAGTTTAAAGACCCGTTCTTTCACCTAATTTTTAACTCAAGACTCCATCTATAGTGACGCCTAAAGGATAGGCACTAGCCGATTGGGTTCAGAGGAATATTGAATGCCAAAGCAAATAGTTATTGCAGAGCAGCACCGCATAGCCGCTGTTTTTTCAGAAGACCAAATTCAAGAGATTATCGTTGCCACCGGCAGCCATCAGGTAGGCGACATCTACCTGGGCACGGTGGAAAACATCCTCCCCAGCATTGACGCCGCCTTTATCAACATTGGTGACAAAGACAAAAACGGCTTCATGCACGTTTCCGACTTGGGGCCGCTCAAGCTCAAACGCATGGCTGGCCCGATCACCGAGCTAATTGTGCCGCAGCAAAAGGTGCTCGTTCAGATTATGAAAGAGCCGACGGGGAACAAAGGCCCTCGGCTGACAGGCAAAGTGACGCTGCCCGGCCGCTATCTGGTGCTGATGCCCTATAGCAAAGGCGTCAATCTT
>JBBSOB010000210.1:0-8684 GCA_038260205.1 Phormidesmidales cyanobacterium | reverse complement strand
TGGTGGCAATCGTCACCAGCGTCAGCAGCGAACTGATCACCTGAACTAGGCTGGTGCCGACAAACGTGCGAATTTGCTCAATATCGCTGGTAATGCGAGTCAGGAGCTGAGAGGTCTGCGCCTGATCGTGATAGCTAAAGCTGAGGGTTTCTATCTTGCGAAAGACCTGACCGCGCAGCTCATAGGCGACGCTTTGGGAAATCGCTTCGGCCCAGTAGCTCTGGCCAAAGTTAAAGAGGCCACGGGCGATCGCCACTCCCACCATCAGCGCCCCGGTCACCAGTACCACCTGCAAATTTTGCGGCGCAATCCCTTCATCAATGCCCCGCCGAAATAGCTGCGGCGTGACTGCATTCGCCGCCGTCAGCAGCAGCACGCTCACCGTCGCGCCGATAGCTAACCAGACGTAAGACTGTAAGATCCCAAGTACGCGCTTGAGCGGTTCCATAGGCGGCGATCATCCTGACGATAGATGATCAGAGGATATCAGTAGAGTGTGCGATCGCTCCACGATCAGCTTTAATATGCCTTAACTAATGCGAAACCTGAGCTTCGTCGGGGGCGAGACAATTTTCACTCTGTATAGTTAGCTACAATGAGTTGAGCAGGCTATTGAGGGTAAAGAGATGAATGATCGCAAAGAAAGCAACAATCGGTTAGTCGTTTCCTATTTGATGCTGCGAAAGGCGGTGGGCTGTTTGGGCATGGGACTGCCTTTTATTTTGGCCGTAGGTGGCGGGCTGCTCTTTGGTTTGGAGATTCAAAATTCGATTAGCGACTACTATTACACCGAAATGAGAGATATCTTTGTCGGTGTGCTTTTTTCGATGGGTATCTTCCTGTTCTCTTACAAAGGCTATGGACAAAAAGACAATTTGCCCGCCAATATTGCGGCTGTATGTGTGATTGGCACGGCGCTATTTCCGACGACACCGCCCGATCCTTCTGCCCTGGCTGCGACCATTGGCAAGCTACACCTCCTCTTTGCAACGGCATATTTCAGTACGCTCGCCTATTTCTCTCTGGCGCTTTTTACAAAAACGGATACCACTCGGCCTGCAACGCCCCGAAAGAAACAGCGTAACGCGGTCTACAGAGCCTGTGGCTACACTATTATCGCCGCCATCGTTTTAATTGTTCTGCTGTCGCTCTTGCCTGACAGTATTAGAGATCCGCTGCGATCGCTCGATCCTGTTTTTTGGCTAGAGGCGATCGCCGTCTTTGCCTTCGGCGTTTCCTGGTTTGTTAAAGGCGAGGGTATTTTGGAAGACGTAAAGTGAAGATCCGATGAAGTGATCGCCTCACTTCAAAAGCGGGGGCTGTCTAATCTGCGTAGCGCAACCACAACAGCGTAAACAGGGTTAGATATGAGAACAAAGCGGCAGTTCCTATCCCGCTGACCAAGCTGGCGATCGCCTTCGGTAAGCGGTGGTTTCTACGCTGAAGCATCAGAGCGACGAGCAGCATCACGACTGCGCTGGCTGCGATCGCCTCGGCTGGTGATAATAGCCGATTCCAAGTCAAAAGATACGTGCCAAAGCCACAGGACAGGCCGACAAAAAGATTGCTGAGCAGACCAGGCTGAAACCAGGCAAAGCAGGCTGCGCTGACGCTCCCTAGCAGCGCCAGTCCATAACCAATCTTCAGCAGGCGAGGTTCACCTGATCGTTCAAGGGCATTGACGCCCCAGTATCTTCGCTGCACAGCCTGGAACTGCCGGGCGCTTAGGCCCAACGCTGTCACTTCGTACTGCTCCGGGTTGCCGATGACGGAACTCATTCCCGTGTTGCTACAGCCAACAGCTTTGCCATCATACGCAGCCTTACAGTCCATAGGGTAGGGCCGGATGGTGGTACTGTCTTGAGGTGCGCCGCCTTTTTCCCAGGTGAGCACTAGAGAACGATTTTGAATATCTGCCTGACATTGGAACTGCTGGTCTGTTTCTGTGCAGTCAAAGATCTGAGTCGGTAGGTAAGCGGTATCGGCCCCAGATGCGATCGCCATGCTAGAAAAAGGCGCACTGGGCGCGGTAGGCGCATTGAACAGTAGTAAAAATACAAAAGCGCAGACTAGCGCTGCCCATAGGCCGAGCGCAAATCTCGATGAAAATAATCCTACTCGACGCATAGCCCTGATCTCCTCAGGATATTGAGTACCATATTTTGATAGCTCAGCCGCCGCGCTCAGCGATCGCTCAGTGTCCACTCGTCTAACTGGCTCAAGTCACTTTGAGAGGCGTTCAGCAAGCAGCAGATACAATAGGGAACAAGATAAAGCGCTAATCTAAAGAAAAATGGCTACCCAAACTGCGCCCGGCAGCACTGATCTCTACGTTCAAAATACTCAGCAGACCTATCGGGTTTATACAGAAAGCGCTTGGTCAAGGGCAATCTATTATCACGCTCAGGTACAGGCAGTTGCTGTGAGTCTTCAGGGGCGCTTCGTTTAGTAAAACAACCCGTTATGGCAGAACTCGCGGCAGCTTTCTAACTAATAGTTGATATTATCTTGCCAGCATTATCCGTAAGTTAGTACATGATGAATAACTGCGATCGCCGCCAACTGTCCTCTAATCCACCAGCGACAGCCCGTCTTTTTCTATGAATTTTTCAGCAGCAGCGCTTGGCGGTTACCTTCTGATTACCCTCCCGATTGCTGGAGCCGCACAGACCAGTGCGTTGGCGGAGTCTCTCTTGGGGAGAGCCGATAAGGCATCAGACGCTGCTGCCGGTGCGATGCTCCAAACCTCAGAGCCCTGGGTCGCCTCTGAAGCGAAGGCAAGCGCCAAGCAAGTCGGGCAGCTTTGGATGAACTTAGCCGTGTACGGTTCAGCGGTCGGTTTAGCGGTCACACTCGTTTGGAATCGCTATCTGAGAAACGAAATTCGCCAGCGGCGGGCGGCTGAAGCCCGTCTACAGGTGAGCGAAGAACGCTATGCAACGCTGGCCAAAGCGATTCCTGTGGGGGTTTTTCGCACCGATGCAGCCGGTAGCTGCACCTATGTTAATGAGCGCTGGTGCCAGATGACCGGACTGCTTCCCGAGATGGCTACTGGCGTTGGCTGGCAGCAGATGCTGCACAGTGAAGATCGAGCTCGGGTGGCGGCTGAATGGGCGAAGGCTGTCCAAGAACACCGCCCTGCCCAGACAGAATACCGAATTCAGCGGCCTGACGGACAGGTGAGGTGGGTGTACGCTCAGAGTGCGGCTGACCGAGATGCTAGCGGGCAGCTCGTCGGCTATGTGGGATCTATCACCGATATTGATGATCGCAAACGCTCAGAAAGAGCGCTTCAGCAAAGCGAGGCCCAACAGCGGGCGCTGGTGAGCGTCTTACCTGACCTGATTATGCGGATCAGCAGAGCGGGTGTTTTTCTGGAGTTTATGGCCTCTCCCAATTTTTTGGTGCTGGGTGACCCGGTCGATTGGGTCGGGACTCATGTATCCGAAAAGTTGCCGGAACTAGCCGAAGAGCGTTTAGCCGTTATTCACCGGGTGCTAGAGACTCACACTATCGAGATCTACGAGCAGGAATTCTCTATTGAGGGAAAAATTCAGGTCGAAGAGGTGCGGGTGGTGCCCTACGGTGAAGATGAGGTGCTGTTTTTGGTGCGCGATGTGAGCGATCGCAAACGCGCAGAGTTAGCTCTCAGGCAAAGTGAAGCGCAGAGCCAGGCAATTTTAAATGCGATTCCAGATTATCTGGTGCGGGTAGGAATAGACGGGCGCTATCGTGAGTTGGCAAGTCCAGACCGAGAGTTTGCCATCAGTTCGCAAGTGGATTTGGCGGGCCGATCACTAGCGGAAGTACTGCCTACAGAGCTAGCCGATCAGCATATGTACTATCTGCACAAAGCTCTACAGACCGGTGAGATACAAGTTGTTGAGCAAACTATCCGAGTGGGTGATCGCATCCAGGATGAAGAAGTTAGAGTGATCAAAAGCGGCGTGGATGAAGTGCTGTTTATCATCCGCGACATCGGCGATCGCAAGCGGGCTGAAACCGCCTTGCACAAAAAGCTTCAGCAGGGAAAAGTTTTTAGCCGGGTAGTCGAGGCCATCCGCGACTCTCTGGACTTGACCACCATTTTCGCCACCGCTACCGCCGAAATTGCCCGGCTGCTACCCGACCTAAGCTGCGCCGTCGTTCAGTATTTACCCGAACGCGGCGTCTGGAAAATTATTGACCGGGTTTGTTCTGATCCAGACTTACCAACCTGGATAGGGTTTGAAGTTGCAGAGGCAGGCAATCCCTTTTCTGACCAGCTCAAACAGCTTCAGATTGTACGGGTAGAAGATACTAGCGAGATTGAAGATACTAGCAATCAGCCAGCGACTGAAACGATGCCAGGGGCCTGGTTGATGATTCCGCTAGTGATTGAAAATGAAGTCTGGGCAAGTCTTTCTCTAAGCGTTCCACAGCAGCCTTTTCACTGGGAGGATGAGCTGGTTAGTTTATTGCGAGCGATCGCCGACCAATTAGAAGTTGCCATTCAGCAGGCACAGCTCTATCAGCAGGTAAAGCAGGAAAAGCAAAAGCTGATCAAAAGCCAAAAAGCCCTAGTCCAGGCGCAGCAGATAGCCCACCTGGGCAACTGGGAGATCGATGTTAAGACTCAGACTGTCACTTGGTCAGACAATATGTTTGAGATCTTTGGCTTGCCCCCTTTCACGTCCATAGATCTAGCGGATATGATCATGCGCAATGTTCATGCTGAAGACCGGGCTCGGGTAGAGCAGGCCCTCAAGCAGACCGCGACCGAGGGCGTTCCCTATAAGACTGATCTGCGATTTATTCGATCTGATGGCTCAGTTGGTCATATGGAGTCTCGGGCTGAGGCCATTAGAGATGAGCAAGGTCAGATTATCAAGGTCTTTGGCACCGCTCTAGACATCACTGCTCGCAAACAGACCGAAGCTGAGATTGTCCACAGCGAAGTGCGCTACCGCCAGGTTGTTGAGTCACAGACCGACTTTATATTGCGATCGCTGCCTGACACCACCATCACATTTGCTAATCCCTCTCTGTGTGACGCGCTAGGCGTTTCGCCAGAAAAGATGGTCGGCAAAAGATGGTCTTACTACCCTAACTCTCAAGACCTGGAAGAGAAGGTTGCTCAGTCTATAGCTGCGCTGCGCCCAGAACAGCCCAGGTGCTTTGTCGAAAACCGAGACCGGCGAGCCGACGGTCAAATTGGCTGGACTCAGTGGCTCAATGAAGGCATCTTTGACGAGTCTGGGCAGCTGATAGAAATTCAGTCGGTAGGGCGCGACATTACCCCGATCAAGCAGGCAGAACAGGCCCTGAGAGAAAGTGAAGAACAGCTCCGGTACGACGCCCTCCACGATGGCCTCACCGGGCTACCCAATCGAACCCTGCTACTAGAGCGGCTAGACCTATCGCTGCGGCGAGCCAATCGTCGTGCAGACTATCAGTTTGCAGTGCTCTTTTTAGATTTAGACAACTTCAAAGTGATTAACGACAGCCTGGGGCATCTGATTGGGGATGAGCTGCTGTTAAAAATCGCCGCCCTGCTGACTCAACTGATTCGTGAGACCGATTTGGCAGCGCGGCTAGGCGGCGATGAGTTTGTTGTTTTACTAGATGGGCTCGACGAAACGGAAGAAGCGGTGCGAGTTGCAGAGCGCATTCTAGCTGGCTTAGAGATGCCTTTGTCGGTGGCAGATCGGGAGATCTTTATCGGTGCCAGTATTGGCATTGTTGTGGGGACAACCGACTACCAATGCGCTGAAGAACTCCTGCGAGATGCTGACCTGGCGATGTATCGGGCTAAGCACAGCGGTCGAGGGTGCTATGTCATGTTCGATCCGGCTATGCACTTAAAGGCAGTGCAGCGTTTGCAGATCGAAAGCGATCTGCGAAAAGCGTTAGAACACAATCAGTTTGTGCTGTACTACCAGCCCATTGTTGATCTCAAATCACTGACTGTACGGGGCTTTGAAGCGCTAATTCGATGGCAGCGTCCGCGCCGGGGGCGCGTATTACCGGCTGACTTTATCGAGACTGCTGAAGAAACCGGCCTGATTGAACCGATTGGGGAGTGGGTTTTGCCCAGCGCCTGGCAACAGTTGGCGCGCTGGCAGGCCCAGTTTCCGCAGCGCGCTTTGCAGATCAGCGTTAATCTCTCAGTTAAGCAGCTAAAGACTTCGCTGCTGCAAACGCTTGAGGACGTTCTCACCGCCTACTGCATTCAGCCCGATAGCCTAATGCTCGAAATTACTGAGAGTATGCTGGTGCAGAATATTGGCCCCACGGTCAAACTGCTAGAGCAAATTAAAGCAAAAGGGATCCGCATCAGTATCGATGACTTTGGGACAGGGTATTCCTCTTTGAGCTATCTGCATCAGCTGCCTATCGATGCCCTCAAGATTGACCGCGCCTTTGTCAGCCCGGCTGAGCCAGATGCCCGCCATCAGGTGATTGCCGAATCTATCGTGGCGCTGAGCAATCTGCTGGAGCTGAACGCGATCGCTGAGGGCATCGAAACCGCTCAGCAGTTAGCCTGGCTGCAAAGGCTCGGCTGTGAATCGGGGCAGGGATATTTTTTCTCACCGCCAGTCTCAGCCGAACAGGCTACTCAGATGCTGACTCAGCCCCGCGCCCAAATCAGATCTTGACGGGAGAATCCACATAGACTGTCGGTTCTTTGACTGAAAACAAAATGTTGTACTCCGAGAGCTGTTTGGAAATGGTCTCGTTAGCTAGCTCTAGCAGTCGCTTGCGCAGCTGAATGGAACTCTCGCTCGACCCTAAGATAAAGAACGTCACTCGCGCGCGCGTTCCTGAGTAACCCTCTATGTCAAATAGGCTGACTTTTGTACTGCCCGGATCGATGCCAAACAGCGAATCGGTGCTTTGTTTGACGACTTGCTCAACGAGCGATCGCTCTCTCTGCTTCAAAATTTGAACAAAATCGAGATAGAGCAACACCATCACCTTTTTGCCACGAGTGATATTTTCAATATCCAGATTGGCCATAATCGAATTCGGCACAATGACCAGCGTACTTTTGGCAGCTGTGCGCATCTTGGTTGACCGTAGCCCAATCGACTCAATGCGGCCATAGACATCTTCTGCATGGGGATTGAGCGCCACGCGGATATGGTCGCCCGGCACAAAGGGCCGATCCAGATACAGGACAACCGTTCCTAGCAGCTGCTCCAGAGTTTTTTGGGCAGCAAAGGCAATAGCAGCTCCCCCAATCCCAAACCCCGCAATCAGACCGACCAGGCTGACGCCTTGGTTTTGGGCAAACGCCACCACTGCGACCAGGCCGATAGTGACATTCATCAGCGTCTCAACGACCAGCAGCATTTCGTCTACTTCTAAATTGAGCCGACGCACCAGATCGATGCCATAAATACGGACAAACTGGCGGAACAAACGCGATGCTAGCCACGCGATACTGATAACGGTCGATAGGGTAACAAAAAAGCTGAGAAATCCATAAATGCCCGTGTACTCTTGCAGCAGATTCAGGCTGAACGAAATTAAGATCAGCGTGCCTGCTGCCCGAAAGGTCGGTTCAATTGGCTTGACAAAGTTGGTATAAATATCAGCGACTCTATCGGAGGCTATCCGCCGTAAAATCAGCCGGATCAGTGAGGGTGTGTAGCGACCAATCAGGACTGAGAGCAAGACAAAAATAAAGAATAGGCCAATCTGAAACCCCAGTCGGATTAAGGAAAGCTGCGCTTCGCGGTCAAACTGAAAAATCTCTTTTAGAGTGGGTATGAAGATGTCCATAAACGGGATTGAGCGGCAGTGTAACAGATTTATCTACAGAATTTCTCTAAAACAGATTACCCTAAGACAGATTGCGCTAAATGGTGATCGGAGAATCGACATTGATCCGTTGGTCTTCAATGTCAAAGGCAATGCCAAATTCTTTGAGCTTTTGAGCGACGTTGCGGCTGGCAATATCCAACAGCTGACCGCGTAGCTCCATGGAGACTTCGCCCGACCCCAGAATAAAAAAGGTGACCTGCGCCCGAGTTTCTGTCTCGCTGTCAGATTCTAGAAAGATGATGTTGGTACTGCGCGAATCGATGCCAAAAATGCTCTGAGTGCTTTCTATAATTACCTGGCGGATCAGGGCTCTTTCATCGTTGGCGATCGCCCGATAAAACCGCAGATAGACAATCGACATCACCTTTTTAGCGCCGGTAAAGTTCTCAATGGGGATCTGAGTCAGCATATTGTTGGGCGCAATTACCAGCGTCCCTTTGCCCGAAGTGCGAATTTTAGTAGACCGCAGACCAATCGATTCGACCTGGCCAAAGGTACCATCCGGCAGACCAATGTAGTCATCAATCACAAATGGACGGTCAATGTATAAAACAATACTTCCCAAGACCTGTTCTAGAGTGGTTTGGGCGGCAAAAGCCAGCGCCAGACCGCCTACGCCCAGACTAGCGACCAAGCCAACAACATTGAACCGATGAGTTTGACCAAAGATCAGCGCGACGATAACAATGCCGCCAGCCGTAGACGTAATCTTGCCCAGCAGTAAAATCTCGCTATTGATCTTAGTGCCCTCTCGGACGGCAGCATTAAGCAGATACCCATCAAAAAACAGCTTTGACAGCCGAAAGCTCAGCCAAATGACGAGCCCACTCACCGCCAAGCTGAGCGGAATATCGACCAGCGAATAGATCTTTGCT
>JBBSOB010000209.1:0-8751 GCA_038260205.1 Phormidesmidales cyanobacterium | reverse complement strand
ACTCGCTAGCTTTGCGCCATAAACTAGCGTTGTCGCAATGATCAATCGATCAAACGGATCGTTGTGAATGGATGCCAAAGCAACCGCACGGCTGGCTATTTGGGGCGTTAAAGAAAACAGCTCAATGCCCACTGGCGCTAGTGCACTCGCAAACCATTCTTGAGCGCTGCCAGGTAACGCTAGTCTGCCTCGGCTATGAGCCAGCGCGATTTCGTAGCAAGAAACAGAGCAAACGCCTACGCGACTAGCCGATTCAATCTGAGATCGCCAAGGGCCAGGAAGATTGTCAAAGTTGCCATTAACTAGCCAAAGCCAAACGTGGGTATCAAGCACGATCACTTCAGACATTCCCAGTCTTCCTCATCCACAATAGGGCTAACGATATCGCCCAAGATTCTGACTTGTCCTGCCATTGGGCCTGGGAAACGCCGCTTCGGTTGGGCAAGTGTCACCTCTTCCACCACGGTTACGATTACCCGAGCAGAATGGGCGGATGGCTGCTCTGCCACCCAAGTTAGCTGCCCGTTTTCGTAAACTGCCTCATAGCTTTTGAGCATCGACCCACCTCCAAATAGATAGTAAAGACATTACTGATCCCTAGCACGCTCCACTAAGCCAATTCTTCGTAGGCGAAGCGGCGATTCTCTATCGCGCCTTGGAAGACCTGGATAAACTCAGACGCAATCGGTTGCTCAGCAGACGGCAGTTGCACTACCAGAGATTGACCCACCACGGTGACCTCTACCTGCCTGCCTGATTGCAGCCTCATTGCTGCCTGCGGATACGCAGGCAGCGGGAGCAGGGTTTCCCTATCGACGATTCTGATTTTCTCAATCATGGGCGCGGCTCTAGTCAGTTTTTCTGGGTTCAGCCATATGCAGCTATCTCAAGCCACTTCAATTTTATACAAGCGCGTCGTCGCTGAAAGGCTGATGACGACAGGCTTTATTGTACCTCAATCAATTCAGTTACATTTGTAGTGTAACTTTTAGTGTAACCCATATAAGGAGACTTATTTAGGGTAGGATTCAAGGGGAAGCGGGGGTGGCTAGGGGCAGTATGGCTTTACCGCTCGGTGGTGTTTCAAAAATAGGGACTGCTTTTGCAGGCTTTTGCAACGATGGCTCGCGAAAATCCTCAGCCTAGATTTATCGAAATTGGTGAGCCGGTGGCCCCTGCGCCGGTCACCGCAGATTTGCAGTGGCAGCGTGTCGTCGAGTTCTTGCGATCGCGCGAGCTATCGGTCAATACCTGCAAAGCCTATGAGCGGCAGCTACGGCAGTTCTATGAGTGGGCTCAGAAGCCCTGGCAGGCGGTAGCTCACCGCGATATCGACCGCTATAAGCAGTATCTGAAGGCGCTGCCCAGTAAGCGCGGGGGGGCGCTGTCGCCGGGGACGATTAATCAGGCGATCGCGACGCTGAAGAGCTTCTTTAAGTGGCTAACAGTCAAAGATTACATTGAGCGCAACCCGACGCTGACCATAGAGATGGTGAAGGAACCGGCCAAGCTTCCTAGTGACCTAGCAGACGACCAGGTGAGTGCGCTCTTTGAGGCGCTGCACTATCGAGGTGAGTCAGAAGTGCGTGACCGCGCGATCTTGCAGGTGCTCAGCCATGGGTTGAGAGCAAATGAGGTCTGTAAGCTCAACGTTGAGGATTACGATGGACGGCGGCTGACGGTACGGGGCGCGAAGTGGGGCAGCGATGGGCAGGTGCCGCTGAAGCCAGAGGCGGCGATATCACTCGATAGCTATTTAGGATGGATGGTGCGTACTGGATTGCCGACGGTTCCAGAAGCACCGCTGTTCGTTAGCTTGTCGAACAACAGCAAAGGGCAGCGCTTGGGCTACAGCGGGGTGTATGAGCTGATAAAGGATTTGGCCGCTGTGAGCGAACTAGAAGGCATCCATCCCCATCGGTTGCGGCACACCTTTGCAACCTCCTTGGTAGCAGCGGGGATGAACCCTATTTTGGCTAAGCGAGCGGTGCGCATCAGTTCTGACAAAATCTTTGCTCGCTATAGTGACCGGGCGCTCGATATGAAGATGGAGGAGGCGTTTGATGAGCTGTATGGGCAGCCGATAGATACGCAGTAGCTTACTTCCATGTCTCGCCTGATGAGAGTAGCGGGCTACATCTGGGACTGTAGGCGGCTAATAAAATGCTTATTTACTTACGAACCTTCTTCTTTTCGACTGCGCTGTTTGTCAAATGGAAGTCCTGCTCCCATTGGCTGCGCCTGCGTTCGAATCGTTCTTTAGTTTGTAAGTAAATGAGTGGTTTTGGGTGGATATTTGCGGAGATAAGCTAAAATAAGCCTACACGTATATACAGAAACACGTAACAAGGCTCAGCCAGTGCCTAAACTCAAACCTGCTACTCTCCATACTAGAATTAATGCCCTAACTGCCGAACTGAGAGAGCTTCAGCGTCAGCGCCAGCAGTTAATAGACAGCGCCGCGCCGCTCGTCGGCCAGTACATCGCGACTAAAAAGTCGGGCGGGACGGCTTTCTCGGGCAAGTCTGAAAAACAGGCGATGCATGATTATTACGCGCTCGTAGACGCTGCCGGGGGATTCATCCGCTATGTCAGTAAGCAGGAGGTTTCTACCTATCGCGAGCGCATTCGTGTAGGGAAGGAGGTCGCTAAGCTGAATCGGGCGATCTCGCATCGTGCCAAACGGATTGGCGAGTACGAAAGGAAGCTGTCACCGGTAGAGGAAGTAACGTCTCCGGAGATCACTTCCCCCAGCCCACGACCTGGGTCACCAGACAATCCGGTTGGTGATTATGCGGGAGATGGGCAGGAGAATAAGCCTTACACCGTCGAATCTACCAGGTGGGTAGTGTCTGAAGCAGCCTAGCGTTCTGCTGGAGAAATGCCCTAACATCTAAAACTGAAACGATTAGTTGGGATGGCTTCGAAAGCCTAGATTGGGTTCGTAAGTATTTTTGGATTTTGCTACATTCAACGGCTTTGGCGAATAGCGGCAGGCTAAACAGTTAAGCTATGGAGACAGGGCGACGTACTATCTTTCTGAAGAGTGCGATCTCCTTGTCCTCTAAAATTCATCAGCATTCAGACATGGTAGAGAAGCAAACGAACGTCAGCAGAGAGCAGAGCGGCATATCCAACGTGTCAACGTCTCCTACAGCTTCTCCGACTACGGGCAGGAAGTTTGTAAGCACGGCTGAACGGCGCGGCTCTCCACAGCCAGCAGGCAAGCCACACCGCATCACCTACGACTGCACGGCTACCCGCTACCGGCAGCTCAAGCTAGCCAGCATGAATACCGGCGACAGCATGAACGCGATCATCTCTCTAGCGATTGATGACTGGCTAGCAGCTCACCCAGAAGTGCTAGAAATTTAACAAAAACGCATTTTACTTACGAACTGCCGAACAGTATAGAGCGACCCGAAGAAGGGGTTACAAAGTAGCTTTTGTCTTGACAAACAGATGGCTCATGCTGGCTACGGCATACGTTCGGCACACATTTGGTGATGGGAGCTGTGCAGCCAGAATATGCTCGCAAACTGATGTGCATCGAGTCGCCGGTTACTTGAGCGTTATACCCGACAAGCGGTTGAGCAGAAGGCAGAAGATGCTTTCAATGAACTACTTGAAAGCGCTGACGCTGACGATAGTTTGTTCTAGAAACTGCCTACGAAGTTTTGCTGCTCTAGAGGAGTCAAGTCAGCTTGCAGGTACTGAGCTGGTTGGCCAGGCCTAATCGTTGCTCCAAGAGAGCGTATCTACAAGGGATTGGATATTGCCTCCTCAGCACCGCTACCAAAAGCCTGTTTAGGCTAAGAATTCTGGAATTCTCAATTTTGGTTGCATTTTTGAAAATTCCTAGAATTCTTAGCGAGTCTGCTGTAGTATGTGCTCGCAGGCTTCGAAGATGCGCTACGAAAAAGATGCCACAAAAAATAATTTCGATCATGTCTAACAGTGGCGGCGTTGGAAAAACGACGCTGACCGTTAATCTTGCTTATCAGCTTGCTCGCAAGGGAAAAAAGGTCGCGATGTTCGGCTGCGATCCCAATGGTTCGCTGACTCTTTTCTGCGGCCTTGACGATCCGCCGAATGAAAAAACGATGGACTGGGTACTGCGCTCGGACTTTGAAGGAGACTATCCTTTTTTTCCAGTCTGGCGCGATCGCATTGACGGGATAGATGCCTGCTTGGGGGGACTACCGCTGACCGAAACAAGCCAGCGTCTCGTGCTTGATAAGCGGGGTGCCTATCTGCTTGCTGATGCCCTGGAAGACCATCCTATTTCCCATGATGTCTTGCTGATTGACTGCCCTGGCACGATTGAGCAGCTACACGTCTCCGCGTTGTCTGCCAGCACCGACGTGCTGATTACGCTCAAGCCAGAAGACAAAGACATGGACGCGATGGCTAAGCTGCTGGAATGGATTAGCGCGACCCGAACGGAGCTGCGTTTGAAACCCGCTCCCAAGGTGTTTGGAGTCGTTCCTAATGGCGCTAAAAACCGGGCTATGCACCGGGATAACTTAGGACTGTCCGATATTGAAGGGCTACCTGATATCATGCGGCAAATGGAAATTCGCATGTTTCCAACGATCAAAGATAATGCTTACATCGCGAATGCCGCTGCTGCCGGGTTACCACTGGGTCTATATAGAGCAGGTGACCCTAATAACCAGCTCTATGAAAAGATTGCTGTCGAAGTTATCAAGGAGATGAGTTAGGACGATGGCTCGCATTAGTAAACGACCGATGACGAAGATGTTTAGCGGAGCCGTACTCGCCCAGGAGGGTGAAACCATCTCTCAGCTCAAAGAAGAAATCGAGAGCCTCAAATCACTCTCAGGGCAATCGTTTCAGCTACCCGTTGCAGATATTCAGCCGCTCCAGCTTCCTAGGAAACTAAAGCAACCCAGACTGTACTTTGATCCTCAAAAGATGGAAAGGCTGAAAGCGTCCATTGAAAAGCATGGGGTTCTAGAGCCCATCCTGGTAAGGCCTGGGACGCATGGCCGGTATGAAATTATTAGCGGAGAGCGTCGATGGCGTTCATGCTGTGAGCTTGAGCTTGAATCTATTCCCGCAATTGTTCGCGATATGACCGATGCGATCGCACTAGAGGCAGCGCTGATTGCCCATCTGCTCAATGAAGAAATTACGCCTATTGAGCAAACCGAAAGTATTTTGAGCTTGCTATCGCTACATCTAGAAATGTCTATCGAAGAGGTGAAGACCGGTCTTTATAAAGTGAAGAACGCTCACTCGCGAGGACGTGAGAATTCTAGAATTTTCAGCGAGGAAGAACTCTCCTTAGTCTCTGAGATCTTAGGCGAGTTTGGCATGAAGATGGCCAGCTTTGTGTCCAATCGATTGCCAATGCTAAACCTTTCTCCTGAAATTTTGGAAGCCGTCCGAGACGGTAAGCTATCACCGACAAATGCTGTTCTCTTAAACCGGCAGCAGCCAGAGCTACACAGTGAACTAGTTGAGCAGGCTATTGGGTTAACGAAGCAAGATGTCATGGTTTTAGTAAAGGAGCTAGCTCAGGAGCATTCCTCTGAAACAACTGCCTCTCAACCAGAATCGATTGCAGACCAGGTTTTTGCAAGATTCAAAACTATTCGCAAGCGGCAGAGCAGTGCTAAATCAGATACGACCCAGAAGCTGTGGGAAAAAATAGACGCACTTCTGCAAGAGATTGAGCAAGCCTCTAGCTGAGAATTCTAGAATTCTCAGATGGGAAAATGTCCGAAGTAATCTAAAAGGCGGTCAAAATTATCTTCCGATATCAGCGGACAGGTCATTCACCAAGAGGGTGATCCAAAAAAGTAACCACCATACCTGTAAGCCCGACATAGCGAAGGCTAGAGGGTGATCCAAAAAGGCTCCCCGTATGGCGCACACCTGACTGGGCTAGGTTATCTGCTGAGCCTGCACTGTGCAGACTGGTAGCCCAATGACAATTTAATTCTCTGAGTGAAGCTACTCATACTCTACGAACTATGCTCGAATCTGGACAGGTCATTCCTATCAAATTCAAAGACCGCGAATTCAGGGCAGTCGTTATCGACCCTGACGGGTTCGGACATAATCGTCCCACGATTGGCGTAGGGTATCGTGCCATGAGTCGTCATACGGATGTCCCTGTCAATACGCTGGTACAAAGAGTCGTCGAAATAGCGCCCGAAGAGGGTGATCCAAATAAAGCCGGTAAGTTCCTGAAGCTTCCTTCTGGCAGGCTTTTTAGGGTGATCCAAATCTCCGGAAATGACGGCAATACCTATCAGGTCATTGAAGCAGCTGATTGGGTTGATTTGGCTAGCGACTGGGCTAAAAACCCTGGAAAGCTAAGGACAAAGGCAAGGAACGGCCTGATCGACTTTTTAGCTTGGTTCGCGGCTGAAGGTCTCTACGCAGAGGCTTACACCTTTCTTAAACAGACCTATACCCGAGAAGACAGCGAGCGCATTCAGCAATGGCTGGTGGCGAGGCAGGCAGGTAAACCTGCTAGGAAGGACTGGGCATATGCGATCGCAGAGCAAGGCGGAAACAGCCCTTTTAAGTTTGGCAAGTGGACAAACTACGTTTACAAAGGGCTTTTCGGCATGGACGCCGCAGCGATCAAGAAGATCTGGGAAGCCCCAATATCTGGCTCTCGCCACATTGCACGAAACTACATTCCCGAGTCAGTAGGGCTTGAAATGGTCGAGTACTGCGAAAAGCTGGTTGCGGTCTTTGACTTAGACGATTTGGAGAAAGCCCACGATGAGGCAATCAGAATGACACAGATGAAATTCAGACAGCGCTTAGATGCTGAAAAGCTAGGTAGGTGACTTAAGAGTTTGCAAGTTTCTCAAATCTAATTTTGAGGCCATCGCGGGGTTTGGGCGTGGGCACTACTTTTATGCTTAGGTCCTGGTTTGGTAAGAGTGCCCACTGATACTCGCGCAGCAGTAGGGCTGCGAAGAGCTTCATCTCTAACCGGGCAAATTCTTTGCCTAAGCACTCACGCAAGCCACCGCCAAAAGGAAGATGACTAAACGGTTCAAGCTTGGGTGCATCAGGGGCAAACCGTTCTGGGTCGAAGTCTTTAGGGTTGGGGAAAACGGTGCTGTCGGTGTGGGTTGAGTTGATTTGGTAGAGAGCCGACCAGCCTTTGGGAATACTGAATCCACCGTATTCGTTGTCGCGTAGCACTTCCCTGAAGCCGCCGCCCACAGGTGGGACGAGCCGCATGACTTCTTTTATGACCTGGTCGAGATAGGTCATTTGTTTAAGCTCCTCTAGGCTCAGCGGCTGACTGGCAAACTGTAATTGTTCGGCGCGAGCTTTTGCCATCACCTCGGGGTTTTGAGCGGTGAGTAAGCAGAAGCTGGCGATCGCTGATGTCAATGTTTCGTGCCCGGCAAATAGCAGCAGCAGCACCTGATCCTTTAGTTCTTCAATGCTCAAGCCTTCTCCGGTTTCTTCATCTCGCGCCTTGAGCATGATGTCTAGCGCATCTGTTTCTGGCCGGTTGGGATTGGCCTGAAGTAGCGTTTGGCGATCGCGCACAAGCTGCTCAATTTCGTTCAGCAGCTTAGTTCGACTGCGCCATGCTTGCCCAAATGCCGTCCAGGGTAGGTTGATTGGCAGGCTGAATAAACCGGCGCACCAGGTTTCAAATAGCTCTCCCAGCTGGGTTTTCGACCCGTGGTCAAGTCCAATCAGCAGCTTACAGGCGATATCGAGGGTGTAGTTGCGGAGTTGAGGATACCAGGTGAATTCCTTTTGGTTGAGCCAAGATTGGCAGTAGCGATCGCTAATTGACTCCATAGCAGGAATGTATTCTGCTATGGCTCGGGGTTGAAAAGCCTGTACGAGCAGCTTGCGTCTGGCTAAGTGGGTGTGGCCGGACTGTAGGGCTAGCGATAGGGGGCCGAGTAGTTTTTTGACACTGGGCGGCCAGCTGACCTGAAAGTATTCGTTTTCGTGGGAGAGGATGAAGCGATTACCCTCGGGCCCTTTGATGAAAATAGTGGGGCTGCCGAGCAGGTTGGTTTTGAAGACAGGGCCAAATTTGGCGTGGCGTTTGTTAGCAAAGTCAGCATCTGTCAAAAACTTGAGGGTCTCGCCGATGAGGGGCGGTCCGAAGTTGCCAGGGGGAAGAGGCAATTTGCTAGCGGCGCTCATGGAGGGTGTTTGCTCGTTTAACAGCTTCCAAAGTATAGCTATAACGCAGCTAAATCCCTGCTCGCTTCTAGACGGTGTGCTATGTGTCGAGAAACCTGAGCGTGGTTCACGCGAGGATAACACTTTTGGAAAATCGATACAGCTTCGAAGCGTGGTTGAATATGGTCTGAAGGAATCTAACCACGACTTAGAGTGCTACCCTGACGAGGGCAATTTTGAACCACCTTGTTTTTGGGACCAGGCCATATCGACATGGCATCCGGTCAGGGTCCGATCCACGACTTTTGGTAGTGACCGTTTTGGCCCTAGAAATAGCCAGGGTTTGAGACAGCAAGTAGGAGCCCTATACGGATCAAGGCATCGCTTCTAGCATCTTAGAATGAGGATGGAACCTGGCAGGTAGTTGGGCAAGTAGCTGAGTAACATCGACAGAACATATTCGACGAGGGATGTTTGATGGGTGATCACAAGCCTGATTACGATTTGGTTGTTTTTGGCGCAACGGGATTTGTGGGTCGTATTCTTTGCGATTACCTGCTCAATCAAGTGGGGGTGAGCGACTCAGGTAGATGGGCCATT
>JBBSOB010000208.1:0-8783 GCA_038260205.1 Phormidesmidales cyanobacterium | reverse complement strand
CAAATAAGTTACCGGTGACAATAGTATCGAACTGCTTGGGGGCGCGAACGAGCTGCATCGCGGCATTGTCTACATATAGGTGGGAAAGGTCTACGTCCGAATAGTCTTGGCTGAGGGCGGTAATGCGATCGCGCCATAGCTGCGACACCTCCAGCACATTTGCCTTATCTACAGAACACAGCCGCCCGCCCCGCTTTTGAGCCGTTTCAAACGCAACTTTTCCAATTCGGTCGATTTCGCTGCTGGTGTAAACCATCGTGCTGACCCCACGCTGCTCGCCGTTTTCCATCTCAAAGATGCCTTTTGGCGAACCAAAGTAAATACCGCCCGTTAGCTCGCGCACCACCATAATATCAACGCCTTCGACTATCTCCGGCTTGAGAGAAGACGCCGCTAGTAGCTGCGGCAAAATAGTCGCAGGGCGCAAATTGGCAAACAAACCCAACCCCGATCTGAGTCCTAGCAAGCCGGTTTCAGGCCGCTGAGCGCGGGGCAGATCGTCCCATTTGTAGCCGCCAATAGAGGCCAGCAAAACAGCGTCACTCTGACGGCAGATTTCTAACGTTTCGTCTGGCAAAGGCGACCCGGTTGCATCAATCGCCGCGCCACCGATTAGCGCTTCTGTAAATTCGAAGGCGATCGCCTGCTGCTCGCCCACCTGCTTGAGCACGGCCACGGCCACGGCCATAATCTCCGGGCCAATTCCGTCTCCAGGCAATAGCGTAATGCGATAAGTCTGATTAGTAGGGGCTGTCATGATCGAACCGAGCTTGCGAGACAGAAGCCATAGTACCTGATGCTGGACGTGTAAAATACTAGGCGTATTCAGTCGCAGGCGGTTCCTGCACAGTTCTTTTGCAGCTCTTCGGAGTAGGAGACCCCACCGGCATGGCCTTTTTGCGTAAAGATTTGACTCAGTTAGCGGCGTACAAGTCTCCCCATCCCACCGGCTCAAACCACGCAGCGGGCGGAGTTCAGCCGGTGCTAGACGGTCTTGACACCAACGAAAGCCCGATTGATCTGCCAGCAGATCTCAAGGCAGATCTAGCCGAAATCTATCGTCATCAAATTCTGGCTAACCGCTATCCCAATGGCGATCATCAAGCGCTAAAGCAAGCCGTTGTTGACTACGCTATACGGTCTGGAAAGATTGCCGCTAGGACGATTGGCGCTGAGAATGTAACGCTGGGCAACGGCTCAGACGAGCTGATTCGCTCTGTACTGATGGCGACCTGTCTGGGCAACCACGGCTCTATTTTGGTTAGCGAACCGACGTTTTCGATGTACGGCATTTTGGCCAACACGCTCGGCGTCAAGGTTTGCCGACTAAAGCGTCGGGATAATTTTGAGGTAGATACCGTCGCAGCTCAAACGGCTATAGAAGCGACCGAAACTGACGATACACCGCCCGTGCGAGCTGTCTTTATGGTGCATCCCAACTCACCGACAGGCAACGCGCTGACGCAGCGCGAACTCAACTGGTTAAGACAGCTATCGACCGATATTTTGGTAGTAGTCGATGAGGCTTACTTTGAGTTCTGCGGCCATACAACCCTGTCAGAGGCTTTGAGCCGACCTAACTGGTTAGTGCTCAGAACGTTCTCCAAGGCGTTCCGATTGGCCGCTCATCGGGTTGGCTATGGCATTGCGCAGCCTGCAATCATTTCAGCTTTAGAGAAACTGCGGTTGCCCTACAATTTGCCCAGCTTTTCTCAGGCGGCGGCGCTGATGGCACTGACGCATAGCGATCACCTACTCACCCAAATCCCAACGCTCATTAGCGAACGCGATCGCCTATTTCAAGCGCTATCAGAGCATCCTTCCCTACAGGTATGGCCCAGCGACAGCAACTTCATTTATGCGCGGTTAAGCGATCGCCATCAAGCAGCACCAGACGAGACCCAGCAGGCGGAAGGTCTAGCAAAAGTGTTTGAGCAGATGCGGGCCAGGGGGACGTTAATTCGGCACACTGGCGGCGGCCTGCGCATTAGTATTGGCACTGCGGCTGAAAACAAAAGGACGCTGGCCAATTTGCAGCAGGTCTTAGACAGCAGGTCTTAGACAGCAGGTCTCAGGAACCTCGAAAAGCATGGGTTCCCAGAACAAAGTATCTACCAGACGAATCCAGACCGTACGCGCCGAATCGTTCTGGGCAACACGCCCACTAACAGCGCAAAAGCCTGATCGGGAACAAGATCTACCGTAGCCTGGTCAAAGTAGGTTTTAAACTGTTCTAAAATCATTCGCGCCCTATCGTCTGGGCGCGGCTGGTCGGTAAAGTTTTGAGTCAGTCGAATCCACTGGAGCCGAATCTTAATAGCATTCTGATGGGCTTCAGGAGAATCGGGACTAAGCAATGACAGATTGCCGATAGGAACGACGCCAACAATATCTTCTGAGTCTAAATCGCCACCGACAGCAGCACCTGGGCCAGCGAATTCTGCGTGAAATTCTCTGAGCACGATTAAGCCATTACGGCGACGGCTGTTGACAACCCAAAGCTGGCCGCTTTTTAGCTTTTCAATCACTTCATCAACTTTCAAATCTTGATTCACTGATTCGCCGAAAAACTTCCAGTGACTGCGGGAGTCTGAATGTACAGCCTTAGCAGCACATTTCGCTAATGGTTTTATTGCGGTAACTCGCCTTTTTGCTGCGGCCTTTTCTGTAGCAGCCTTTTCTGTGACTGCCTTCGCTTTAGCCGCCTTCTCTGTGGCTACCTTTCCTGATTGTATACCGGCACTGATATTATCAAAATGACTGGATGGTTCACAATACATTGACGAGCTAGCCCTCTGCGAAACTTTCGCAAAAGGAGGCTCAGAAAGTGTAGTAACTAGAGGATCAGTAGCAGACTGAAGATCCATTGCTTGGAGCATTCGTCTTGCGTCCCTTGGAGATAACAACAAGTAACTTCTCTTAATGTGGTACGAATTCTCGCTGCGGAACCAAAGAACAAATGCTTTTCACTCATTCTTTATAGCAATCTAAGCAGCCCTTCACAGGCAGAACATAAAGCGCGAAGCAGAAAATTACCTAGATTCAGTAGATTTATTGAGTTCGGCCTGTAAAGTTTCTAACGCGCCCTATCAACGTATTATCCCAGTTATCAGCCTAATTTAAGACTAATTAAGACAGACCTAAAAACCCCTGATAAATTTCTGATGTAGAGATCCGTAGGGGGCCAGCGTCGGTGGAATGCAGCCTGATTTTTTCTTGAAAATGTTCTTAAGACCGATTCTTATTGATTGACATCTGCCTGTAGAGGCTTTGATAGCAGCAGCCGTTCAGGACGAAGTCCCAATCCGGCCAAAATTGGATTACTGACTTCGCAAGGCTGATACCCGGCCTGCAGATAGAGTGCGCGCGCCGCCTGATTGTCTGCCATCACATGTAGATAAGTGCAATCAAATCCCCACTGTAGGGCTACGCTTTCGCAGGTGTGCAGGAGCTGTTTGGCAGCGCCCTGACGCCGACAGGCAGGATCTATGGCCAGATTTGATAGATAGGCTCTTTTAGGTGGGAAAAAACGCCAGGTTTCGCAAGGGCGCTGAGAAATTTCGACGGTGCCGACGACCGTGCCAGCAGATTGCTGTTTGGAGACCGTAGAGCTGACCCTAGCCGCGACTAGGCAGGCATATTGACTGGAGTGTGTTTTTAGCCGAGTCCGGATGTCTTCTCGGATGCCAATGCGCATGAGCCAGTAAAACCAGTGGGTGGCTTCGACGTTGGGATAGAAGCTGCTGAGTAGCACAGCGATGATTCGCGGTAGGTCTTCTGTGCGAGCGGCCCGAACGCGAACTGAGGCTGGGCTTTCTTTGGGCGATCGCCCTGACACCTCTTCTAAAACTCCTTCTAAGACCTCTTCTGATGCCCCTTCTGATACCTGCTGTGCAGATTGTGTAGCGCGTGAAAACTGAGACGACTGATCAGAAGGCTTTAAGACACTAACAACAACAGGCTTTGTAGGTAGCGGAGGCTCACCGTTAGTCGCAGACATAGTAAAAACTCAAAGCGGTTGGGAACTTTATGTAAGGCGTTATACGCGGCCACCTCAGTTTTATACGAAGGGGCGATCGCCAGCGGATAAACGCCTCTGACAGTGAGGCTTTTGCACGTTAAATGCTAGCGCTTCATCTATCGGCCCTGGCGCACCAACATGACATTTTCGGCCCAAATGAGAGATTGATGCATGGCAGTTAGAGAGCGTAGCCGACAGACAAAGGTAGTATCCAAGCCTAAAATCTTGGTAGTAGATGACGAACCCGATAATTTAGATCTGCTCTACCGAACATTCTACCGAGATTTTAAGGTGATCAAGGCTCAAAGTGGCCAAGATGCCTTAGAAACGATGGCCGAGCAAGACGATATTGCCGTTATTATTTCCGATCAGCGAATGCCGGGCATGAGTGGGACAGAGCTACTGCGGCTAACGGCTGATCGCTATCCTAACTCTATTCGAATCATGCTTACGGGCTATACCGACGTAGAGGATTTAGTTGAGGCGATCAATACCGGCAGGGTTTTTAAGTACGTTACGAAGCCCTGGGAAGAGGACGACTTACGCACAGTAGTAAATCAGGCCGTAGATACCCACAGTATATTGCAGCTGCGGACGCAGGAGCTAAACCGAGCTGTTCGACAAGAAACCCTGCTGAATGCAATTACAAATACGATTCGCAGTGCGCAGACCTCTCAAGAGATGCTAAAGACCATTGTGGAAACGCTAGGTCATGCATTTGAGCTAGATTATGGCATTGTGAAACCCATTGTAGGTGGCTCGCTGGGAACGACATCTTTTGAGTATCTAAGAGCGGGACTATCCGATCAGAAGCGATCGCCCGAAAACCATCAGCAAACCCTCTCTTTACTCAACGAAACCGTTTGGCCCACTGCGCTTACCCAACATTTAGAAACCGCTGACGAGGTCATGACCGCTGCGCCCACAGACGCAAGCATCTCGGCCTATCAGCAGCTAGATATTCAAACCAGCCTGCTCATTCCGCTGAGCTATAAGCAAGATGTCCTGGCCGTTCTGGCTTTGCACAAATGCGCCCATCACAAACCCTGGCAAGAGAGCGAGATCAAGCTCTTAACCACATTGGTCGATCAGGCGGCGCTCGCCCTTTCTCAGACCTGGACTTACGAACAGGTGCAGGCGCTAGCCAAAAGAGAACTGCTGATAAACACCATTACGCAGGCTCTTCACGCCAGCCTAGAACCTGCGAAGATTTTTGCGGCAATCACCCAAAAGCTAGGTCAGGCACTACAGGCCGATATCTGTACGCTGTCGCTATGGACAGAGGCGCACTCGCAATGCGTGGGCCGCTACGACGCCAGCACAGAGTCGATGCCAACGTTACCTGAAGCAGATATTGTCATCGACAGCGACGATATTCTCAGCAAGCTGCTGTTCACGGCTGCGCCAGTGGTGATAGATACACCCAAAGACGCTGGAAAAACCATAGCGGGCGAAAGAGCGCTATTAGCTGTGCCCTTATTAGCAGACTCTATTATTACGGGCTGCATCGTTTTACAGCAATTGCACAGCGATCGCCAGTGGCAAATCGAAGAGATCAATCTAGCCCAAGCCGTAGCCAACCAAGCTGCCGTCGCGGTGCAGCAAGCCAATTTGTACCAGCAAACACGCCAGCAAGCAGAGCAACTACTAGAGCTAGACCAGCAAAAAAACGCCTTCTTTCAAAACATCTCACACGAGTTTAGAACGCCGCTAACGCTCACCATTGGCCCTCTAGAGTCGGCAGTAGAGCGCAACGAAGGACTTGACGCAGAGCAGTCCGTAATTGCGCTGAGGAATTCTCGGCGCTTGCTGCGGCTCGTGAATCAGCTACTGGACTTGCAGCGACTAGATGCAGGTAAAATGCAGCCGACCTTTCACCCGTGCAATCTAGCTCAGTTTGCCACCGAAGTGGTCGAGGCGTTTCAAACCTACTGCGAGCGTAAGGAGATTGCGCTGCGCACTGAAATTACGGCTTGCTCAGATGTCTATTTGGACTTGGAAAAGTTTGATAAAGTCCTTTACAACTTGCTGTCTAACGCCATGAAATTTACCCCGGCGGGTAAATCCATCACGGTGCGCCTGATGCAGGTAGACGACAAGGCCAAGCTGCAAGTACAAGACGAGGGCATCGGCATTCGAGACGATCAGCTACCTCATTTGTTTGAGCGGTTTCGGCAGGCAGATGGATCGGCAAACCGGCATTATGAAGGGACTGGGCTAGGACTTTCGCTGGTAAAAGAACTGACAGACTTGCATGGGGGCAATATCTCGGTGGAGTCGGCTTACGGTGAGGGGACAACCGTAACGATTGAGCTGCCTTTGGGGTCGGGCCATTTGCCTGCTGAGCAGGTGGTTGAGGAGGAGCTGACGGCGCAAAAAGGTCGAGCGGCGGTGGAACTTTCTGACATTGAAACGGCGAGCGCTGCTGATAGGACGGTGATGTTGCCGCCTGAAGTAGCGGGAGCGACGGCTGAGCGAGCATCGTTTGAAGGCGCTCAAATATTAGTGGTAGATGACAATCCAGATTTGCGGGCCTATGTGTCTAGCGTGTTGCAGCGTCGGGGTTATCAGGTACGGACGGCTGAGCAGGGCGCGGCGGGTTTGGAAATGGCAATGACCTATAAGCCCAATTTAATTATTACGGACTTGATGATGCCGGGCGTCAACGGATTGGAGATGATTGAGCGGATTCGTAAGGATGTGGATTTGCGGGGGACGCCGATCATATTGCTAACGGCAAAGGTGGATACCGAAACCCGCTTGGAGGGGATGGAGCAGGGTGCGGATGCCTATTTGTCTAAGCCGTTTAACGATCGCGAGCTGTTGGCGGAAGTGCGTAACTTGCTGGCGCTAAAGGAAAATGAGCAGAAGGTGGCGCAGCTCAATCAATATTTAACTGAGTCGGTATTGCAGCGATTTTTGCCGCCGTCGTTGGTGCAAAAGGCCAGTGAGGGCAATCTTCAGCTTGATTTGCGACCTGAGCCGCGGTTGGTGACGATTTTGTTTAGTGACATTGTGGGCTTTACGCAGCTAAGTAATACGCTGCGATCGCGCCGAGTAGCCGAATTGCTCAACGAGTATTTAGAAACGATGACGCACGCCATTTTCAATAACGGCGGCACGGTCGATAAGTTTATGGGAGATGCGGTGCTAGCGCTGTTTGGTGCGCCCGAGGAGATGAGTCCCAATGAGCAGGTAAAAAGAGCGATCGCAGCGGCTCGCCAAATGTACAGCGATCTTGATACGCTCAATCAGCGCTGGGCAAAGCAAGGGATTGGCCCGGTGCAGTTTCGCTGCGGCATCCATCAGGGTACGGCGGTAGTAGGCATGTTTGGCAGCGCTGAGCGCTCTGACTATACGGCAATTGGGCCAAGTGTCAATATTGCGGCTCGCATTCAAGAAGCGGCAACGGCTGAGACGATTCTGGTGTCGGCAGCAGTGGCAGACTATTTGGATGAGCAGGAAATTGTGAAGTTCGAGCCGCTGAAGCTGAAGGGCATTGACGAGACGGTATTGACCTTTGGCGTGAAGACGCGTTTGTAATTGGCTCCAAGCTGCTGCAGTAGGTTTGTCTTGAGTGCTAGCTTGTTAAGGCATTACCGCTGAGCATTGAAAACTAACCGTATGATTTTGCCGCTTCAAACCTGGCAGCATCAAGATCCTAAAGGGCTGTGGCCAGCGCTAGGAGGACTCGCTGTATTGGCGCATATTGGCGTGATTGGAATGAGCGTGCCTTATTTGCTCTCTTTGCGGGAGGCGGAAGCGCAAAACACAGCCATCGCAATTCCGATTGAGCTAAGCGTTGAGCCATCAGCCAATTCGGCTTCGGTAGATCCGGCCGTAGAGCATGACAAACCGGCTGTTTCAGACAGTCAGGCGGTGGTGAAGTCGGCGATCGCACCCAATCAGGAAGCGAGTTTTTCAGCGCGATCGCCCACCGTTGAGTCGCTTGATTCTGAGTCATCTGCGCCGCCTGAGAGTGCATCTGAGCAACCAGACAGAACTGCTGAGGATCAAGAGGCGTCTGCTAGTGATGAAGTGAATGAGAATAATGAGAATATCGCAAACGCTGAAGAAACCGAAACGACAGAAAATGAATCGACCGCTGCAACGCCAGAAGATCCGTCTCAGTCAATAACCGCTTCTTCAGAAAACCCGCTGCCGACAATAAAGGGAAAACCGCTTACAGACCCCGCTGCGGGCGGCGATCGCTCGACTTCGCCGCAAATCTCCCCGAAAATCAACATCGTCGGCGACTTACAATACAAGCCTGGGCAAGATATTCCAATTACACCGCCTGAACTCATCGATTGGGGAGATGTAGCGCGAGCAGAAGATTGCGGAACCGTCGGTGCTCAGGTCACTCAGTCTTCTCTGGTTTATCGAATGCGAGTGAATTTAGAAGATGGCAGCGTTGAGGCAGCGAGCTTCGTTAGCAGCCAAGGTATAGAACCTAGTTATGACGAAGATAGGGTTATCGCTTGCTTAATCAAGAAAATTGGTATTAAGTTTAGACCTACGGTTTTTAATAATAACGACCAGAAGCTAGACGATAGTTGGCTGATGACGGTCGAGCTGAGCGAACAGTGATGGTGTTTGGGCGATCGCCTACCGACAAACAGAGCGCATCTAGAGCGCGAACATCAAATCGTGTTAGGGTATTCAAGCTAATATATAGTTAGCCACTTTTGCGGGTGTAGTTTAGTGGTAAAACCTTAGCCTTCCAAGCTAATGATGGGGGTTCGATTCCCCCCACCCGCTT
>JBBSOB010000207.1:0-8829 GCA_038260205.1 Phormidesmidales cyanobacterium | reverse complement strand
GCTCACATTGGGATTGGACTCCTATGCATGATCCTACTTCTTTCAACCTGATGACATTATTTAATCCCCGATCCTAGGCGACCTACATTACCTACGCCGATAATTTGCCGAGGCTTCAGGCTTTGCTGCTGAGAGATGCCAGGGCTTTGATCCGCGTTGAGGGTTTGAATCGTAGAGGTGATTTGAGCCTCAGATAGCTGATATTGAAAGGCTAGCCCAGAGCGACCGCAAAAGAGAGAGTTAGCATCAGTGCGAAGCAGCCGATCAAGCAGGGTGAGCGGGTTGGTGGTTGGGGTAAGTTCGTCGTCACAGCCGAGAGTGCTGCCGTGAATGAGCAGGCAATCTAGCTCGAAAAAGCCAAAGTCCAAACCGCGTAGCCAGTTTGTTGTATCGTGAGAAACCGCGTTCCAAAGTTGTTCAACGGCTTCAGCGCCATACTTTTCTTTCAGCGCTACTGCATCCGGATCGCGTCTCAAGGCGTGAAGATTAAAGAGCTGTTCTTCCCACCAGCCTAGGCATATCTGGGGCGGGAGCGAGCGCTGCTGCCGAATAAGCTGCACCAATGCTTCCGATTCTGCACGAGGGCCAATCAAATCCCCTAAAATATAGAGTTCTTCTACGCTAACGCGCTGCTGTTGAATATCTTTTAGCACCGCTTTATAAGCGGCTAAATTGCCCTCAATGCCGCTGAGAATAGCCCAAACCATAGCCAGTGTTTTTTATAAAAGAACAATCGGAGAATTAACGTTCGCAAATGTGAGTCGGATCGTCGGCTTTTTCGGCAAACTCTAGCCCTTGAGACAGTCGCCAGGAGAAGATGGGCGGCAACCCTTTGTCAATAATGGCAGCGCAGGTTTGCGCATAGTCGTAATCGACTTCACGAAAGATCGTCTGTTCGCTGAGCGTATCGTAAATAACGTAGGTAGCTTGAGGTTTACCGTGGCGTGGCTCGCCGACAGAGCCGGCATTGATAATTCGCTTCAAGGGCGTAGCGAGCGTTCGGCTAGACGATGCCGCGCTGTTGTTGGCTGAACTGTTTGAAGCACTTTCTGAAGCGGGTTTGTCGCCTTCAATCACGCGAACTTTGAGCTGTCCTTCACTCAGCGTGCGGACATAGGGCACATGGGTATGGCCGCAAAAAAGTACGTCGGCCCCGGTTGAGAGAACTCTCTCCAAAGCAATAAAGGCGCTGGTTTCAGGCAAGAGATATTCGTGCTGACTCTGGGGGCTACCATGCACAAAACACAGATTCTCGTGGCGTAGGGCTAGCGGCATTTGGGCGAGGTATTCGCGGGTTTCGGCGGTGACTTCGGCGTCTGTCCATTCGTGGGCGAGATGGCCGCGCTTTTCGGCGAGTAACGAGGGATAGCTGCATTCACAGGCGTTGAGGCCGTCGGTAATGTCTTCATCCCAGCAGCCCTGACAGGTGGGAATTTGGCGATCGCGCACCACCTTTACCACTTCATTGGGATAGGGGCCATAACCCACCAAATCGCCCAGGCAAAAGGTTTTATCAGCGCCCTGCTGGTCAATATCGGCAAGGACGGCTTCTAGTGCGGCTAAGTTGCCGTGAATGCAAGAGATAACAGCTATTTTCATGCGGCTTCCTGATGTGAATAAGCTTGAGATTGCTTGAGCGCTGCCTGATGAGAAGCCAGGGTCGCATCGGTTAAACAACAGTCTTGCAGGGTGGCGGCGATCGCCTCCTTGTCCAAACCCTGTCCGACCATTTCAATGCCACTAAACCGCTGCGGGCGACCGTCCAGCCATATGGGCAGCGGCAAATCCTGGTAGGTGGTTTCCTGCTGCGGCAGATGATCAATATAAATCGACTGCCCATCCGCCAGTTCCAAAACAGCCTTTGTCCGCATCATTTGGCCGTAGGCCCCCTGCACCAGCTCCTGCCAAAACGTGTGCAGGCTGGCCGGATCAAAAACCTGACCTCGCAGCGAAGCTTGCCATACGTCAGTATTGGCATCAGCGCTAATATCTGCTGAGCTAAGAACGGTACTCACAACCACCTCATCCGCCCACAGCTCCCAACCTGCGCGAGTGGAAGAGTGCGCATTAATCACCGCTACCTTGCGATGACCCACTTCGTCCAGCAAAGGCAGCTCCAGGCTGAGCGCGTGGCCAAGCTCTAGATATATCGCCTTGCTTTCAGCGACTTGTACGGCTTTAGATAAATCAGCCTCAACTTGCAGATGAGGCACGTCGAGCAGCAGCCGATAAGCGTCTACACCGACCGTGAGCGGATTGATATACAGCAGTGCCTTTGAGTCTGCCTGCGCGGTCATCTGCTCCTGGATCCAATGGGTTTTTCCCGCGCCTAAAGATCCGGCCACGACGGTTAACATAGGCAAACTGTCCGAAATTATTTGAAAACGATAATCATTATCATATTATATTGGGCAGTATTCACTAGCGCAAGTTAGCAGTTTTATTTCTTCAGCCATAGAAAGATTAAGAGGAAGGTTGGGTTTGAGCATTTTCCATACTGATATCGCGATTGTTGGCGCGGGGCCGCAGGCGCTGACGCTGGTAACTCACCTGCTGCAAAAGAAGAAGAAAATGCGTGATCGCCTCAACGCCGGTCTTGCCCCTGGCTTTCAGGTATTTGATCCGAGCGGCAGTTGGCTAGCCCAATGGCACCGACAATTTGCCGCCCAAGAAATTCCTCACCTGCGCTCCCCGGCAGTCCACCATCCCGACTGCAACCCCCATACTTTGCTAGGCTTCGCTGACAAGCGTCAGGATGAACTGTACGATCCGTACAATCGACCGGGGACAAAGCTGTTTCGAGATTTTTGTGAAACCGTAATCGACCGCTGGCATCTGCGAGATCAGGTGACGAAGTCTCAAGTGGTGGGGCTGACGCCGCAAAAGGGAGGATTTTGCTTGACCTTGGCTGATGGGCAAAGAGCGATCGCCCGCCGGGTCGTGGTAGCCACAGGCGCTGCAACGGCTAAAATGCCAGACTGGACAAAGCAAGTCACTGATTACCCACCCGAGCGGCTTTGCCATGCTCAAGCGGTTCATCTTCCGGCCTTGCCTACGCTGGCTGGAGAAACGGTGCTGATTGTCGGGGGCGGACTGACGAGCGCTCATTTGGCAGTAGGCGCGCTGAAGCGGGGCGCACAAGTGCTGCTAATGGGTCGGCGACAGTTTCAAGAGAAGATTTTTGATGCGGAGCCCGGCTGGCTAGGGCCGAAGTATCTGAAGGGGTTCGACGCAGAAACCGATTGGCAAAAACGCTGGCAAATGATCCAGCAGGCCCGCGATGGGGGCTCATTTACGCCTGAAACGCTAACGCGACTGCGAAAACTCTCACGAGAAGGCCGCGTCTCGCTCTACGAGCAGTGCCAGGTCACAAAGGCGGTGTGGCAAGGCGCTCACTGGCAGGTACAGTGCGACAACCCAGCAGTGCATGACTGCTTTGCGCATCAGCCGATTGATCGAATCTGGCTGGCTACCGGAACGCAGCTTGATATCACCTCGCATCCGATCTTGGGAGAAGTTTTGGCGCAATATCCCGTCCAGATTGTCAGCGGATTGCCCGTGTTAGACGAGCATTTGCGATGGCCGGGATGTGATTTGTTTTTGATGGGGCCTTGGGCCGCGTTGCAGGTGGGGCCAGTGGCAAGGAATTTGTTTGGGGCGAAATTAGCGTGCGATCGCATCATTCCAGCCCTCACCAAATCCAGCATTGCCCGAGCAGCTTGATGCTTGCTCATAGGCTTGAAGCCCGCACTCAGCCCCGCCACAACTGGTATGTTACTTCAACGAAATCTCTAGGCTCATGCACTATGGCAATTGCAGTCGGTGTGACCACACCCTTCTGTGTTATTGGCATGGCCATTGGCACAGCCTTCGCTGCAATAGTACTGCCCCTCGGCCTGAACCGCTTTGCTCACATCGACAATGCACAGGCAAGACTCACAGGCACATTTCATTTGGGTTACGGCTGTCATGGAAACCTCCTTTTGGGGGTAAAATTCACTTATACTTGAACAGGTATTCATGCTTTCAACCCTAACACATGAATACCTGTTCATGCATCAATATTTTTAACCGCCCTGTCAAATCAGCTCTATGAGCAAAGAGATCAAACCTCATCTGCTTTCAGTCGAAAAAGCACAGCGAATGGCAGAATTTTTCAGTGTTTTAGGCGATCCAAATCGCTGGCGAATTTTGTCGGCACTGGCCATTGATGAGATGCGCGTGCGCGATTTAGCGGCGGTGGTAGACATGAGTGAATCTGCGGTTTCTCATCAGCTGCGGACTTTACGGGCTTCTCGGCTAGTGCGCTACCGCAAACAAGGCCGCAACGTCTTCTACGGCCTGAAAGATCATCACATTCTCAGTCTTTACCGAGAAGCCGCTGAGCATTTAGATGAACCTACCGATGAAGCGGAGCGGTAAGGCAACTCAGTAGGATAGCGAGATTGACCTGGCTGTTTATCCAGACTTTTTGACAGCAAAAAACCCTTCCTTGTTTAGCAAAGGAGGGTTTTTCCAATCAAGTCCTTCAATATGCAGCCTTTAAAGAATAGGTCGCTGCTGTCTCATGGTACAGCTAGGACAGGTGCAGCCTATCGCATCGGTAATAGGGTTAGAGTCAGCTTGAGTCAGGCTGGGAAGCGCGTAGCCTGACTTCACTCCGGAGGCTGTAGGGGCAGGACTGGCCATCGCTGGACTACTGACAGCTAACATCGCAGCCAAAGAACCTGCACAGCCCAAAACCGTTAACACAGTCTGCTGATTGCTCATATAAGCATACCGAGATTGAAGTGCCTTTAGCATAGCCAACCTCCACAGTCCTAGCAACAGTCACCAGTCCAGAAGGGCTAAACTGTCCGCTAGTCAGAAAACGAGTAGATTTATCGCCCTAAAGTTGATTGACCTGTTTGTATTGCTTGCAAGGCCACATTGCGACAACCTGGGCAGTCGCAGCCTCGCAGAGCGATCGCAGCATCGCCCACCGTATCACCACTGGGATCGAGCCCTAGCGCCCCCCAACCAACAGAACGCTGCACAGCATAGTTTATCGCCGGGGTTAGCGCTGGCGCATCAGCCTGAACTGCATTTTCGTTTAGGGTAACGAGCGTCTCTTCGTATTGAGGCGCAGGCGTCGGAGTAACCAGAGCTTCAGCTTGAGCGGCGCTGGCTGCGAGCAGCCCAAAGCTCAGAGCACCAGAACCACACAACACAGACATGACTGCCTTGTTCATGCATTATCCCTTCATAAATCGGGTGGATGCTCCAGATTATAGAGGGATAGATCCTAGCTGTCATCATTATGTTTTAGGTTGAAACGGCGTATAGGTGCCGCCCAAGCCTTCGACAATGGTTTTAGTATTGGCAATAAAAAACTTTTGATAGGTATCACCTTCGCTACCCTTTTCGCCTAGCCCGTCAGCAAACAGCTCCTGATCTGCAACGCTGACACCAGCCTCTTTTGCCACCGCTTCAATCAGCTTTGGGTTGATCGTGGCTTCTGCAAAAATCGTCGGCACATCGGCTACCTCAATTTCTTTAACTAACGTTGTGACCCGATCTGGCGTTGGTTGTTCTTCAGTGCTGATGCCTTGCAGGGCACCTATAACCGGAATGCCATACTCTTTGGAGTAGTAGCCAAACGCATCGTGAGTGGTGACTAGCTTCCGCTGGGCGGCGGGGATAGTGGCAATTTGTGACTTTATCCAGGTATCGATTTGGGTTAATTCATCCGTCACTTTCGCGGCATTTTCTGTGTAAAGAGCGGTATTGTCAGGTTCAAGCTGACTCAGGTTTTGGCCAATTACTTCGGCAATTTGAGCGCCGTCTTTAGCGTTTTGAAACACGTGGGGATCGGTGACGGTTTCGCCCTCATCTTCAAACTGCTGCGGGTTGGGGACGGCCTCTTCATGCACGGCAACTTTTGGCGCAGGGTTTGAAGTGGCTTCAATTAGCTTGATGAGCTGTGGTTCAAAGTTATAGCCGCCGTATAAAATCAACGCTGCCTGCTCAATCGCCTTACTGTCTTCTGGGTTGGGCGCATATTCATGCGGGTCAGCGCCTGGCTCAATCAAGCATTTGAGGTCAATCGTGTCGGCAGCAATCTGCCGGGTGACATCGCAGACATCGGTGGTGGTGGCGACCACAAGCGGGCGATCGCCCGTAGAGGCAGTGTCGCTTGTCTCAGTACCCGTCTCAGTACTTGTATCGGGGGTCGCCGAACTAGAAGATGGCGCTTGTGAAGCAGGGCTACAGCCGCTTAAACCAATGATTAACGATAAAGCGGCAAGTCCGCTAATCTGCCGAAGTCCGAGAGGAAATTGTTTACACAGCATAGCGATTCCGACTACTATTTCAATAGTGCATGAGAATGATTATCATTCTAGAACGATATGCTACAAGTTCAGCACCTCTGTGTCAACTACCGGAATGTGAAAGCATTAGAGGATATCAGCTTCAAGCTGCCAACAGGGCAGCTAGTAGGGCTGTTGGGGCCGAATGGCGCGGGTAAAAGTACCCTGATTAAAGCGCTTCTAGGATTGATTCCGGTGCAGTCAGGCCAGGTGTTTTACCGGGATGTCGCCCTCCAGCGGCAGCGGCGACAGGTGGCTTATGTGCCGCAGCGATCGCAAATTGACTGGGACTATCCCACCACAGTCTGGAATGTGGTGATGCTGGCGCGAACGGCCCATGCCGGATGGTTTCGTTCTCCTAACCGGCAATCGGTAGAGATTGTCAAAGAGTCTTTGCGGCGAGTGGCGCTGCTAGATTTGCGCGATCGCCCGATTGGGGCACTGTCGGGCGGGCAACAGCAGCGGGTTTTTCTGGCCAGGGCGATCGCTCAGCAGGCCGATCTGCTACTGCTTGATGAGCCCTTAGCTGCGGTAGACAAAAAGACAGAAGCCCTGATCTTTCAAATCTACGATGAGCTGAAAGCTGAGGGGAAAACGCTGTTGATTAGCTGTCACGAATGGGGTGGCAGCTTGAATCGCTACGATCATCTGCTACTGCTGAATCAACAGCTGATTGCTTACGGTGTACCTGAGGCGGTCATGACACCTGCCAACATTGAACGGGCGTACGGCATTTCGCCTCATGCCAGACATTTTCACGACACGGTTGAGACCCAGTTCTTTTGTTGAACCCGTCTCTCTAAACTTTCCCCCCAATTTTTCTCTGAATTGCTTATGCTGCACTGGTTGCTAGAACCGCTTGGCTTTGAATTTATGCGCAATGCCCTGATGGCGGGCATTCTTGTGGGCATCCTTTGCCCGGTTGTCGGGACTTACCTGCTGGTGCAGCGAATGGCACTATTAGGCGATGTGATGGCACATTCAGTGCTGCCGGGACTGGCGATCGCCTTTTTTTGGAAGGTCAACATCCTCATTGGGGCCTTCATTTCCGGCGTCATCAGCGCCTTGGTGATTGCCTGGATTCGCTCTCAAACTCGGGTTAAAGTAGACGCAGCGATGGCGTTGACGTTCACTAGCTTCTTTGCACTAGGCGTACTGCTGATTACCCTGCTGCGAAACAAGTTAGACCTCGACAGCTTCTTGTTTGGCGATATTTTGGGTGTCACTCAGGGCGATGTCATCCGCACCGCTATCATTACGCTGATTGTTTTATGTTTGATTCGAGCCTTTTATAAAGAGCTATTTTTTTACACCTTTGATCGTTTGGGCGCACAGGCCATCGGCTTACCGATTAATGGCATCTATCTCGGCTTAATGTCAGCCGTCACGCTGACGATTATTGCCAGTATGCAAACCGTGGGCGTGGTTTTAGTCGTGGCACTACTGGTGGGGCCGGCCACCACCGCTTATTTGCTGGTGAAAGAACTCCACCAGATGATGGGAATAGGCGCATTGCTAGGCGCTGCCTGTAGCATCATCGGGATGTATACCAGCTACTACCTGAACGTACCCTCTGGCCCATGCATTGTCCTCATCAGTTTTGGCTTCTTTATGCTGGCTGTTCTATTTAGCCCCTCGCAAGGACTGTTGACCCGGCCAGAAATGGCAAAGCGCTCAACGAGAAAATTTCGCTAATGACGCTCCGCCGCCTGCATCGCCAAAAACTAGACGGCTGCAACGCCTGATCCGCTGCCCATTTCTTCCAGTGCGATCAAATCATGGATGAACTTATCCATCCCCCCAGGGCGCATAGCAACAGAGTGAGCCAGTGAGATATTCTCAGCGAGCAGGCAGCAATCTATCGTCTGCCCGCACTCATTCAGAGGATATTGACAAGCGATGGCCTACGAACTTCCCGATTTACCCTATGACTACACTGCGCTAGAGCCTCACATCTCCAAAAGCACCCTGGAGTTTCATCACGATAAGCATCATGCTGGCTATGTCAAAAAATTTAATGCGGCGGTAGAAGGAACTGGTTTTGACAGTCAGCCTATTGAAGCTGTGATCGCATCCGTTGCCGATAAGCCTGAGCAATCAGATTTGTTCAATAACGCCGCTCAAGCGTGGAATCACACCTTCTACTGGGAGAGTATGAAGCCTGACGGTGGCGGCAAGCCCTCGGGGGAATTGGCAAAAAAGATTGACGCTGACTTTGGCAGCTATGAACAATTTACAGAGGCATTTAAATCAGCCGGGGCCACTCAGTTTGGCAGCGGCTGGGCCTGGTTGGTCTTAGAAAATGGCACCCTGAAGGTTACCAAAACGCTCAATGCGGTGAATCCTTTAACCAGCAATCAGATTCCCCTAATGACGATGGATGTGTGGGAGCACGCCTATTACCTGGACTATCAAAACCAGCGCCCCGAGTATATTTCTACTTTTTTGAATGAGCTGGTGAACTGGGACTTTGCCGCTC
>JBBSOB010000206.1:0-8836 GCA_038260205.1 Phormidesmidales cyanobacterium | reverse complement strand
CGACTTAGCGCGTTACCAAGCTCCAATTGCCAAGGCGAAAGCGACAGAACAGCCAATTGAGAAAAAGCAGGCGGCAGAGCAGGACGGTAAGCGCCGCCGTCGCCGTGAGATCTATCAGCAGTATGCAGCGAAGTTCGTGGGTAAGAGCGTGTATGAGTGCGATCGCCTAGTGGTGCGCCAACTGATGAGCGAGCTACTGATCGAGCGCGGTGGCCAGAGATTAAGTGATGACGAGATAGGGAAGGTTGGCAGTATCTTGCTACAGGGGCCAGTTGCCCAGGAGCTGAAGCGGACGCAGGGTAAAGAAGCTGGGGTGAATTATGCCTGTGAAGTGCTGGTGGAGGCGCGGAAGATTATCGAGCGAACTCAGCAGGTAAAGGAAGATGAACGCCGTAGCCGCGATCAGGGGATGGAATTGTAGGGTGTATTGTCAGACGCAAAGTATCATTCATACTCCGCCCAGCAAAAGATAATAAAGAGTAAATGTACTAATGAGCAAGCTTGAGTGACCTTTCCGACATCTGAGTCTTAACTATTTCGATTTGAAATTTACTTTCTCAAGAGGTCATGCAGAAAGCCCCAGCTTTCTAGGTAAGTCGTTGGTTGCCTACCCTACTTCATGTCCGGTTTATGAGCCTGTCGGAATCGGTTCCGACAGGCTTTACCATCGCGTCGCTGGACTACTAAATCGCATCGAAAGGTGTAACCCTGTGGTGAGCCACACCCCTGCCCCTTTTTAGAACTTTGCCTGTTTACAACGGTCTCAAGGAAAACTTGTCAGCAGATAAAAGTCCATCAGGATCTACAGTTTCCTTGATTCTTCTCAGTCGTTCGTACTTTTCCTTACTGTCATAGTAATAAGGCCACACGTTCTCTAATACGTGGTCTCCAAATGTATATGCGAACATTCTCATGTCACTGTTAGCAAATCCTTGTTGTTCAATGAATGCCTTATCGTTATCGTTTTGCCACTGCTCCGCTTTCTTCCGGGGAGTCTGATCATAAGGCCAGCCAACCGAATAGAATGCGTCGAGACTCATAGCCAGCGCTTGCTCGCGCCACGAGTAAGAAGTAATCTCTGCTTTTCCATTTTCTGCTATGGCACCGCCACTGTATATCTGCTGTTGCGAGACAAAATGCTGGCCTTCGGAAATAAGAGCCTTGTAGTTAAGAATCTCGCTTATGCGCTCAGTGTAAGTCTTGGAAAAATCCTCCGGGATGTCCATCGTGACTCGGAAGCGCTTTACAAAGGGATACGGCATCTCCCGATGCTGCTTCATGATAAAATCCTCCGCAAGCCCTTTGGAAACCGGGGTTTTCTTGTATCGGTAATGCAGGAGTGGCTTCCCACAGACATCAGGCTTAGTAAACGATTCAAACCACTGGTCATCGAACTGCTCGCTTTGCCCTTTCTTGTTTGTGAAGCACATCCACATCACGATAGCGGCTGGAAATATTTCTTTGCCAGCGATACCTTCTATCCCGCTAACGTCATCTTTGACGATGTATCCCATCTCTCTCAACTCATCTTTCACTGGATTCGACAGCAAATCTATGTTCCCATCACCAGCAAGTCCTTGCTCTCGCAACCCATCTATTACTGGATCTGAAAGTTTCGATGGCGGACCTACACTCGTGATGTTTAACATGAACTCGTAGTCGGATGGGATTTTTCCTTCTTCGCAGAGTTTGGCAAGTTCTGCCATCTTTCCCACGGCTTTTTCCATCTTCTTTTTTCCCCACAGCCAAACGAACTTGTAACATGCAGAGTTGGGATAGTTCTCGTCACGTAGAGGGCTAAACTCCCACTGTGTAACGATTCCGAAATCACCCCCTTTTCCTCCCCCTAATACTGCGTAGTACAAGTCGTCGTTATGCTGAGTTGTTTTATCCTTTTCAGGCCGAACGATTCGCTCTTTGTTTCCACTGGGAAGTATGATGTTGAATGCTAGTACGTGATCAGCCAAAAGTCCGTGGCTTCGTGCGACCATACCCCACCCTCCGGTGTGTACATGCCCTCCCAGATGTACGTTCGCACATACCCCCATAGGTAGATAGATTCCATTATTTTTGTTTAACTCAGCCCAGGCTCCTAATGCGTGGTCAACCCCGCATTGCAGCACGTTGCGCTCGCGATCATAGGAGTACTGCGTAAACGCATTATTTTTACCCTTACTCAAATCGATCTGCATATTTACTGGCGAGGTTGACGAGAATCCGCAGTATTGGTGCCCTCCGGTGCGCACAGCAATTGCCATTCCGAATTCGCGACACAGGTGCATTGCTTTCTGAATATCCTCGTCTCCAGCGGGATATAAAATAATGCGTGGGGACATTTGTTCTTCTGGGAATGAAGTTGTTGCGTACTGCTGCCTCTTTTGCGGGTATTTTTCATCACCAATGATAACCCACGACCCATCGAAGTCTACTGCTTGCGCTCTTGCTCTCAGTTTTTCTAACGCTTCTTTATGCTCGCTGACATATTTTTCGACGAAATCTGAGTTGCTTATCCTGCGTTCTATCGACTGAGCAGGGATCTTTTCTTGAAGCATTTGGTTTCTTGTATACCTGTAATTTTTATACTTCGGAGAGTTCTATGGACTTTTCCGCCTAGATGACTATTTTTGATAGTGAAAACCTATAGAACGCGCTGAGGGTGTGACACAACAGCTACAACGTAGACAGGACAGCTTCTATGAACTCAACCCTTGTAGAAGATATTCAAGCGTTGTTATAGATTGACTGCAACAACGCTTGGACTTACGCCTGACAGCAGTGATAGAAGGGCACTCAGCGGTAGGCTGTTAGGTCAACATGAAAAGCACTGTGCTGTCTTTTTCTATACACGACCAATCCCATGCTCCACAAGACCTTCAGCCGTTGTATCTTCCTGTTAGCCTGAGTAGTTGCTTACCTGTTAGTTAGGTGTTGCAGTTACGATTACGTTGTAGTTATAGATGCCAACAGGAATATTTTCCCCGCCGCCAAAGTTAACATCTACCGACATCGTCTCATTCACTGGGCCTTGAGAGTTAAAATCCCAGCTACCTGGGGGATTTACACCCTGATCAAATTTCTCCGCAATAACAATGCCCTGGCTATTGCTTAGAGAACTTCTATAGCGTGTACCACCAGTAGTAAGAAGGTTAGTGGTAGAACTGTTATCCTGAGGTAGACTGACAGATAGCGTTGCTGCACCCGTACAGTTAACGTCAATGCTGCCAGAAGTGCCGAGGTCGCTATCCAAAACACTGCGACCATCGCCAACAAGCGTACCGTCTACTACGTTGTCGAGCGTACAAACGTTCTCGACAGTTCCTGTGAAGTTGACAGTCTCGCTAACAGGCGCAGCTTGTGCGAAAGCGCTTGTTGTAGCTGTGACAACGCCGATAGCCGTCATCGCAGAAGCAAGCAGAGATTGACGAATAATTTTCTTCATGTGTAATTAACCTATTGAGTGTAGTTGTGTATTTGCGAGCGCTAAAAAAAAGGAACAGCCGCTCCGCTCTTTTATTCTGTCCGTCATCTACCCGTAGGGATATTGTCAGTATTACCGATCTCTACACTGCATAGCCTCTAGGAAATACATAGATATACTGACCGGATGCAGAAAACTCAAGCCCTGTGGCTGAAGCAGCCACAGGGCTTGGCATAGATATCTCCTGAAAGAATTGACCAGCAAGCAAACTCAAAAGCTGTAGATTCAGATACTACGAATTCAGATATTAAGGGTCTCTGTATAAATATGGAGAATTTAGTCGTTTTGGATTTTTCTTTCGCATAAGTTTTATAAAGGCTAAGCGTAACTACTTAAGCCTAAAAGCCTTTCAGAGTAAGGTATTCAGGTTTAACGACCAAAAATTATCTAACTCTATGCACGAACCTAAGCATCTATCCGGCAAAGTAACTAAAGCTATGAATATTCAGGTTTTCTAATCAGGCGACGATGAGTTTATTTTTGAAAGAGCGATAGGTCTGTATAGCCGATGGGCACTCTTCTTTTAGACAAATATATCAACTTTAGTTACCATGACTGCTCGAATCTTCTCTAGGTCTATATTTCGCTGGATTGGCTTTAGCGTAGTCGCTGGCGCTATCGCTCTATTTACTACGGATAGCGCAGTTGCCCAAGTGGGACTCAGTCCGATGGTGATGCAGTCGGAGGTCAATAGAGGGCAGGCTCAAGGGGTCTTAACGGTAGCTAACCCTAGCAGCGAGCCGATGAGAGTGCGAATGTATGCAGAGCCGTTTACCTATGACCGCGTAGATGGCTTTGTGATTTTGGAAGAAGATGCCAACGATTTGACTCCCTACTTGCAGTTTTCTCCCCGAGAGTTTGTAGTCCCGCCCGGTGAGGCCCAGCGGGTTCGTGTTGTAGGTTTGCTGCCGCCGAGTTTAGCGGAAAGCGAGTATAGAGCGGTTATTTTCACTGAGGCTTTGCCTGAAAGTTTAGTACAAGGCCAGTCTACAGCGGGCATTCAAACGCGCGTGGGTTCTACCACTTACTTCCGCCGAGCTAATTTAAGTCCTAATTTCTCTATTGTTCAGGCACAGTGGAATAAAGAAGAGAGCCAAGCTCAGCTTTTATTAGGTAATGCAGGAGAAGCGACTGCTAGGCCCAACGTTCAGTGGCAGATTCGACAGAATGGTGAAGAAATTGCATCGGGGCAAAGTGGCGAAATGACGGTTATTGAAGGAAGCGATCGGATTGTTCCGCTTCGCTCCATTGAAGAAGAACAAACGGTTCTGTCTCCTGGAGAATACGAGGTTATGGGCGAACTCGTCTGGCTGTTTGACAGCCAACGAGCTTCTCAACCTTTTAGTACTACTCTAGTTGTTCAATGAACGCAAGAACTGTTGGGCTTGAATCTACCGTTATTAGCGCTGCTGCTAGTATCCCCATAGCTACCGCATTCAGTTTTAAAGAACACTATGAAGGCTTTATCCCGTAAGCTGCTGTTTTTGGTTTTATTTCTATGCTGGTCAATTGGAACAGCAGCGTCTGCAAACCCGACAGAAAGAACAATAGAAGAATATGGAGATGCTCACACATCTAAACAAGTAGAAGAAGAGAAAGAGAATGTAAAACAAACGAATTATTCATCTGATCTTGAACTAGCACTTAGCGAATTTACTGTTTTTCCGGTTGGCCTAAATGTAGGTAGCCGAAACGTTCTTCCCACAACCCTCATTAAAGGCTCTGAATTAGCGGGGGCAGTTAACTTTAGCGAATGGCTAATTCCTTTTGATAGTGTGACTCAGGCGCTAGGTATCAGCGTATCTGAACTAGATAACGGTGAATGGGAGCTGCGATCATCTAGTTTATTCATTCGCTTAGATCCCACTCGCTTACAGCTCGATAGTGACCTCGGCTTAGTGTTCTCTGTCGAACAGATACAGACACTTCTGGGGGTTTCTGTCCAATTTGAACAGCTTGACTATGCTATTCGTTTCGATCCGCCTCAGTTGGACAACAACCGCCCGAGCGATCGCACTGAGCAGCCCGTTATTACCGAAGGTCTGCCTGCTATAGCGTCTAGTCAGTTTGGCATTAGTGGCGTTGCACAATCGATTAGAGCTGCTGGTCAAGTTGGAGACGATATACAAACGCGAGGCAGCTTTAGCAGCCTTGGGACAGTATTTGGCGGCTCCTGGTACTTGCGTACAGAGCAGTCTGATATTGGCGACTTGGATAGTTGGCGGCTGAGCGAATTTCAGTATCTGCGACAGCATAAAACAGCAGATATTGCGTTAGGGTCTCAGCCCACTTTTTGGACATCTCAAAGTGGACAAAGCAGCGACTACTGGGGCGCAACTTATATCCACCGCTGGGGCTTTGAGCCAACAGAGGTCAGAAGCACAAGCGGTTTTAATCCTAGACAGCGGTTGCAAACTGACAGGATGGGGCGCACCATTATAGGCGAAGCAGACCCTGGTACGGTGGTTCAGCTCGTGAGAGACATTAGAGAAACCGTCATTGATGAAGTCCTAGTAGATTCTTCGGGTATCTATCGCTTTGAGAATGTCTTACAGGCGAACGGCAGTGGGCGTTATCAAGTGTTGCTATATCCAAATGGGCAGCTTACAGCTATTCCAGAAGAGCGGTCGGCTAGCTTTTCTTCCTTGCCAGAACAAATGCCAGTCGGAGCCTCTGCGCTTGTTACTTCGGGCGGGTTTTCACGACAGTTTAACACTTCGAGTTCGGCTTCAAGGCCATCTTTTTCAGGATTCGTAGGAGACATTGGTGACTTTAAAGGTGGCGTTGCTTATCAGCGTGGTCTAACGGAGTCTTTGACTTTGGGTGGTGGGATTGTACAGGACGGCAATCCGCTAGCGCTGGCCGAAGCGTTCTACGCGCCAAGCGGATTGCCACTGACGATTGCTGTCTCTGCGCAGGCAGACTTGCGTACAGCAGAAACAACGATTGCTGCTAACGCGCAGTATCGACCTTCGCAAAACTTGTTTGTGAATCTGAGTAGCGATCGTCTTTCTCAATCATTCAGTACAGAATGGCGAGTTGCCCAGGGGCTTACGCTCCTGGCGAAGGGCGATACTAGAGACGGTGCGATCTCTAGCGGTGCTAGGTTCTCTTTTAGCAACAAAAGTTTCTATGTGTTTGGCAATGCTACTTTAGACACTAAAAGCCGCATAAGATGGAATTTAAGTTCTAATAGGGGTGCGCTAGGACTACGGCACTATGGTAATGAGAACACAACACAGTCGGAGTTGTTTTACAACCTATCGGGTAACTATGCCTATGGGGATGGGCACGGACTGTTAGTAAACTACGACACGCGCAATCGTAATGGTTCGTTTAATCAACTGGGTACGCTGAGCTGGCGCTATCGCTCAGCGCAAAATGCAAACGACGGTCGGCCTCTGTGGGACATGCAGTTTGGCTATGGCATTGGCTCTAGTGGTAGTGGTGTGATCGCCTCTATAAGTACGGCGGTGCTGCCTGGAGTAGAGCTGCAAGCGCGGTATCAGGGCGTTTCTGCGTTTGACGACGGAGACACCTTTCAGTTGGAACTTAGGCCCAGATTCAACCTTCAGGGCGGCTTTAGCCCTGCGAACAGGCATCAAGACCGATTGCGCACAGCCGGTGGCTTACTCCTTCAGCCGTTTTTAGATGAAAACAATAACGGCATACGAGACAACAGCGAATCTATTATAAGAGAAGACTTGGATCTGTTGCTATCTATCGACCATCAGAATCTTAGTAGGTATCGACCAGACGTTAGTGAAGAAGGCGCTTCAGTTGTGCTCTCTCCAGATGTATATCGCGTAGATCTCGATCCGTCAGGTTATCCATTGAACTGGCAAGCGGACGAAACAGCCTATGCTGTGAGCGTAGTAGCCGGACAATACACGCCCGTAGAAATTCCTTTCACTCGTGCATATACCTTAATTGGTATGGTCTTGGACGAGAAGGGCGACGCTTTGGCGGGTCAACGGGTAGAGGCAATTGAGACCAGCTCTGATCGCAGGCAGTCTTCAGTAACTAATGCCGCAGGTGTGTTTTACTTAGAAGGATTATCGGCAGGAGATTATCGTTTTGAGATAGGTGGGAAATCTGCTGAAAACGAGATAATCACACTAGATCGAACAGCTGAGGAATTTCAGGAGACTAACTTCCGTATTATGCCGACAGGGATTGAAGTACAGCGCATTCTTCCTGAGACGCCACCTGCTGTTCCCAGGTAACAAGCCGCTACGACTTTCAATTGGTTCAAAGCCATACAAGTACTTCATCTGCACTTGCTTACCCAAACTTCCTGCGTTTGGTAAAAACTGCCACGCTGCTCCATTGGAAAGCCCCCGATCAGGGCAGCGATCCACACCTCCACCATCGGCATCTTCAATTGCCTTTGCAGATCAACCAGTCGCTGTGGCTTGTCCGTCTGCCCCTCAGAGATCGCCCTCACCCAATCAGATACGTTTTCAGCATGAGAAACGGCCAGTGCCTGACTTTTCAACTTAGCATCCTCTAGCGCGTCGATCATATCCAAGACCGATAGCTTCTCCACATCGCCTGCAACAGAATCGTCATCGCTTTTATCCTCATCTGGGCGATCGCTACTCGTCTGATACGAACGACTCACCAAATCAGAAAAGTCCAGCTTCTGCGTCTGACGAGTTAATCCTTGAAGCCAGTCATCATCCATCACCGGCCCTTCAGCATTGTGCGCGTCCTGCCAATCCTCCCAAAGCAAATCAGCTTTCGCCTCACAAAGCCCTGCCAATTGCACCAAAATATCGCCTGCGACTCGCAGGCGATCGCCCCAACCCGTCTATCTCCTCTTCAAACCGACTCCAAAGACTCAGCACATCCGCCCGCTCTGGAATCTCAGCCGCCTCTTCCAAAGCAACTTCCAAGTTCAGCTCCAACTGCTTGAGGCTAACCATCACTCTCACTTCCCAGCAAATCGATCCGCTCTAGCGAAGCGTCTTCCTCAACCTTTAATGAACAACCTTTAATCGAACACTCAATCGGTTCGAGCCGAATTTGATTAGCAAAGAACGCAATACCGTAGCGAGCTTTGAGATAAGGCATTACTTTTTTCTGCATATAGTTTTCTAGCTCCCGCCTGCGGAAGCCCGCACAGTGAATCGGTTTAATTTCCAACACCTTGGAACGGCCTGCAAGTAGTATCGGTACAGAAAGAATCGCTAAGCCGTCCAGTTTCCTGGACAAAGCCAGAATAGGCCGATAAACTCTGGGGTATGGAATCCGCAGAACGCCTGAAACAAAAGGTTTTACAAGAAAAACGATTGGCCAATCGATTGAGTTGGGCTCAAACCCGTCTGGAAGCGGCTGAACGAGAACGCATCTGGG
>JBBSOB010000205.1:0-8871 GCA_038260205.1 Phormidesmidales cyanobacterium | reverse complement strand
CCGCCCCGCCACCTGCCGAAAATACAATCTCCACCCCACCGTGCCCGAAAACTAAATCTCAGGAGAACTAATTCCTCAGCTAGCAGAAGCGGTTAAACAGGCTAAGACCGATAAAAAAATAAAAACCTTAGAAGATAGCGAAAAGACTATCTTGATATTTCTAGCGTCCATATAGACATCTGTGTATCTACATAAGGACAAAATAAAGACAAATTCAAAATCGCTCCCAACCCATCGCGGCTCGACGGCTATTTACGGGTTGCCCTCGAATAATCTCTGCCAAAATATCTCCAGACTCTACTAGCCTCGGCCCCGGCCGGTTAAAGTACTGATTGCCATCGACTAGATATACTTTTCCTGCCTTCACAGCGGCCAACTCTCTCCACTCAGCGCGATCGCTCATCTTCTCAGCCGCCTGCCGGGTCTGTACCAAATCGTAGCCACAGGGCATCACCACTATCACGTCTGGATCAACGGCGATCAAATCTTCCCAACTCATCCAGTTTGAATGCTCACCAGCTTTACCAAAGCAGGTTTCACCGCCCGCCAAGCTCACTAGCTCCGGCACCCAGTTGCCTGCCGCCATCAAAGGATCTGTCCACTCAATGCAGGCCACCTTTGGGCTGGCCTCCAGCTGCGGATTGTCCGCGACAGAGGGCAACCTTGATCGCAGATTTTTTACTATTTGCTCAGCCGCTGCTTCACCCGCCGCCGAACTATCGAGGGCACTAGCAACGCGCATGATGTCCTCCCACACATCCGATAAGCGCTCAGGCTGTAAGGACACTACTTTAATAGAGGATTTCTCACCGGCTGTCCCGCTCATCAAAGACGCGACGGCTTGCTCCACATCACTCAAGCTCACCGCGCAAACCTCACACTGCGCCTGCGTAATAATATGTGTCGGCCGCAGCCTTTCTAGCACTTCTATTTTTACCCGGTAAACACTGAGCGCCGAAGCCAATAGCTCGCTCACCCGCTGGTGAATTTGCTCACTGCTTCCCACCGGATCAAACTTAGGCTCTGTACAAATAGGCAAAGCCTTCACACTCGCTGGAAAATCACATTCGTGCGATCGCCCCACCAAACAATCGGCATATCCCAACGCCGCCACAATCTCCGTCGCACTCGGAATCAAAGAAACAATCCGTAAATGCTCGCTCGGTAAATTAACGGTACTCATACATTTTCCTTGATAAAAACCGGCTTTTCATACGGCTCATGGCCTAAGCTACGGGCACAATACATCCATCTAGCCTTCATCCCTAGACTAGAACTATCAAGCCACTTCTCCTTCCCTCCAGATAGAGAAATACCGCCCTTTAGAGGTCACATTCCCTAGCCGCTGTCTATTTAGTCCAGTTCTAACCCTGCATTTTATGCGAACCACCTCGCCTGCCGTCACTTCAGAATCGCTGCCTATTCCTGCGTTTACGCAAAGCAATCCGGTCGCCTTAGGCATACAGTCAACGCTGCAAGACCTTCCCTGCTGCGTATTTAGCGTTGCCACCCACTGCTCGCTTCAGGCACTGATGGAACGGTTTATTCAGTTTCCAGACTTGCCGGGTGTCTTGATTTCTGGAGTAGGGGGCGATCGCCTGCTCTCCCGCCAACAGCTTTTAGAATACCTGCTGCATACCGGCCAAGTCTCTGCCGACGAATCTATTCAGCGACTGCTTTATCTCGCCAATCACAAAGCCCTGATGCTTTCGGGTAAAACGCCCATTCTAGAAGGTGCTAAACAGGCTTTAAAGCGATCGCCCGATCAGCAAAACGACCCCATCCTCGTTCAACAAACCGACGGATCTTGTCAGCTCCTCGACGCGCGTATCCTCAACGTTGCCCACTGGCAAATTCGCGGCATCGAAACCCAATTTCGCTACGAGCGTCTGCAAATGCAGCTCTTGCAAAGCGAAAAAATGGCCGCACTCGGTCGCCTAGTCGATGGCGTCGCCCACGAAATCCTCGATCCAGTCGGTTTTATTTGGGGAAATTTGAGCTATATCGCCAGCTACGTCCAGCAGCAAAGCGAGCTGCTCACAGCCTACGAAGCCATATTGCCCACGCCCCCCGATCAAATCGCCCAGCTCGCCGCAGACATCGAACTCGACTATCTGCGCAGCGACCTGCCTGCGGCTATCAAAAGTGCTCAAGGCGGAGCCTTCCGACTCAAGAAACTCGCCATCAGCCTGCAAAACTTCTGCCACATTGACGAAGTTCATCCTCGCCCCACCGACATCAACACACTGCTAGACAGCACGCTTCACCTACTCAAAAGCCACATTACAACACCCATTACCATCAACCGCAACTACGGCAAGCTACCACCTGTTCTTTGCTATGCCGGTCAGCTCAGCCAGGTCTTTATGACGCTATTTACCTACGTCATTGACAGCCTGCTCGATCAGTCCTATCAGCCAGACTATAGATCAGGGCAAACACTCACGATTAGCCAAACCTCAAGCATCACCATTACAACTCACGTATGTGAAGATCCAAACCAGCTAAACGAGCATCCTAATCAAGCAGTAGACGACTTATCCCATGCACCCCGCTGGGTTTCTATCACTATTCGTGATGACGGCCCAGGGCTCTCTGACAAAAGCAAAGCGCAGATTCTCAATTCTTTCTCAACTAAAAGTCGATTTCAAAAAGAAACCGGCCTAGCCCTGAGCTATCAAATTATTACGGCCAAACACGGCGGTAGGTTTTGGTTACGCTCGTTGCACAATCCAAAAATTAAGAATTCGCCAGAAATAATGAGTACCGGCACCGAATTCGAAATTCTGCTGCCTATAGATTCAAAGCAATCAGTTGCGCGATAATCACGCCTTCATCTACGTATTTCGTATAGAAAATAGGCGGCTATGTGAATAAACGTCCCTGATTCTAGGTCAATTTAAAAGATTAGATGAAACAAAGCCCTAAATCGTAGAAGTTCTTGACTCAGTATTTTCCACAAATATAGTATGAGCTGCATACAACAGTTTCTGAGCTAAGACCTTGACAAACCTAGATATCGTCCGTCAAAAAGATTCTCGTATCCTCACCTGGTCTCTACGTAACATCCAGAATTTTGTCTATAACTCCTGCCTGTTTGAGTTTGAAGACATCATTAGTGAAGTTGATAAAGCGGATATTTACTCGCCTTCACAGTTCGATACAACTGGCAGAGTCTTAAACAAAACTATCGTTTCGACCACTCGACACATCAAGCCACTGCCGCTGACATCTCTTAATCCATACCGTAAGACTGAAAGTCTAGACCGCGAATATGACATGTACTTTGTCACTCTAGATTTTCCCTGGTACGGATCTTCTATCAACTTGATGAAGGACTGGCGCAAAAAATGCAAAACTGCGGTTTGCTACATTGTAGAAATCTGGACTGAAGACCTTCCCAAAATGAAGAACTTCATGAAGTTCTTCGATCAGTTTGATCTGATCTGTATCGGGACTCATCACGTCTTAAAAGATGTTCAGGCCATGACGGATACGCCCTGCATCTTCGTGCCACCTGGCGTTGATACGATTAAATTTTGCCCTGATTTTGATGCAGAGAAGAGCCGTTCTATCGACGTTTGCAACCTGGGTCGGCGATCGCCTTCTACGCACAGCGCCCTACTCAACAAAGCAGAAGAAGAAGATTTCTTCTACTATCACGAACTCACCAATGGGTCAGTTCTACGAGTTGCCGACCACCAGCATCACCGTACGCTAACAGCCAATATCCTCAAAAGCAGCCGCTACTACATCACCAACTATGCCAAGGCAGATATGCCCAAGCTCATTGCTGGAGAGTATGAAATCGGCTATCGCTTCTTTGAAGGCGCAGCAGCAGGTGCTGTTCTAATTGGCGCTCAACCCAAAGGCGATCTCTACGGCAAGTATTTCGACTGGGAAGACTCCATTATCCCAGTTGGCTTCGACGAACCTGATATTTCTAAAATTATCGACGAGCTAGATGCTCAACCAGGCTACATAGAAAGCATTCAAGCGCGCAATGCGATGAATTCCTTGCTCAACCACGACTGGGTCTACCGTTGGGAGATGATTCTTGAAGCCTTAGGTCAGCCTGCTACGCCAGGGATTCTAGCACGCAAGCAAAAGCTAAAGGAAATGGCCGCCGCTATCGAGCCTAGAGCGCGTTCTGTAAAAGCGACGGCGACTCAAACGGCACCTGCAGAAGATACTCAAACTGCCCTTGCCGAAGAAGCTATACTAGCTCGCTAAAAAACTGAGTAAGAGACCTTAAACACCACAAAACGACCGTCCGCTCAGCGAAGAACACATAGAGCGGACGGTCGTTTTTATTTGCCCCACAGCATTCTTTAAGGCGCTAAACTAAGGCGCTAAACTAAGGCGCTAAGCTAGGGCGTTACGCTTCACCGGTAATAGAAAGCTCATCAACCCAAATGCGAGGACAGACGCCACCCGCCGTAACTTCGGCTTCGGGTTCAATATGCCTGATGTTCTTCAACACTTCTCTAAAGTCTCCCGCTACGGTTGCCGACTCTACGCTAATGCGCTTGCCATCTTTAAGCAGCCAGCCGTCAAACGGGAGAGAGAAAGATCCCTGTAGGGCGTTCACACCGGCATGAAGCGCTTGCAAGTCGTCAATTAGGACAACGCCATTCGCCTTATCTAGCTGATAGTTGTCATTTGCCGATTCTCCCGGCAGCACTTCTAGGTAGTTCAGCCCGATGCGCACTTTTGCGCCAATTCCTGCGTGGCCGGTTGGCTCAGCGTTCATCCGCTTAGCCGTACCCGCACTGTGCAAAAAGTTTTTCAGCACCCCTTTCTCGATCAGGGCCAATCGGCGCGTTGGGGTTCCTTCACCATCAAACGTTTCCGACGAAACATTCTCAGGATGCAGCTCATCGTCATATAGGCTCAGTTTCTCACTAGCCACTGTTGTCCCAATCGATTCCGTTGTAGACAAGCTGCGATTATCTAAAATACTTTGTGCGTTGTACATATTAGAGAACGCACTGAGAAGGCTCAAAAAGGCTTCTGCCGAAAATACCACTGGGTACTTGCCCGACTCAATCTTCTCGTAGTCAAGATGACTAATTGTTTTCTCAGCCGCCTCTTGCGTGCAACCTTCTACGTCTAGCTGCGCCAGTCCGTTCTTTACCCGCATGGCTCCAGCGGCTCGGGGTTTTCTTCCCTCCTGCTCGGTTTTGCCATACAGATAAATAGAGGCATAAGTGCGTTCTTCGCTGCGCTGTGCGCCATCGCTGTTGAGATAAAATCGCTCAATTTCGCGCTGCGCCAGCCCGTTGTAGGGCACAGATTTAATCGCCTCGTGCGCGTCCAAAACTGATTTCTCTGCGTTCAGCAAAGTTTGTATCAGTTCGGGCACTGGCGCTGGCTCAGCCTTTTTGAAGTTCACTTTTGCGGTCGGGTCTTTTGCCTTGGGGCTAAAGTCAGGTGCATTTTCTTTTACGCCAAAGGCGCTGGCTTCAGCCGCTGTTTTGAGTGCCATCTCTAAGCCGGTTTCATCTACATCGGTTGTGGAGGTGACGCCAATTTGGTTTTGATCATTCCAGACGCGCACGATGACGCTAGAGCGGTTGGAAGCTTTTACCTGTTTGGCTTCGCCTCTGTCTACTTGAACGCTGGTTTCATCGACGGAAGAGCCAAAGATATCGTATTTTGAGATGCTGAGTTTTTGCGCGATCGCCTCAGCTTGTCGAGCAATAGTCTGAATTTTAGCCATAAAAAAAGAAGAAAGGTAAAGGTCTTATAGAACAGGCATCTGGCCTATTCCATCTGCAAGTAAAACCGAGTCGCGCTAACGACCACCCACAGTGATGTCATCTACTCGAATATGAGGCTGGCCTACCGTGACATAAATGCTGCCACTCACCGAGCCGCAAAATCCGGGTGCCAAACTAATGTCGTTCGAGCACATCGAAATCTTGTTCATAATCCCGGTGGCCTCACCAATGAGCGTTGCCCCCTTCAGCGGCTTCGTAATTTTGCCATTCTCAATTAGATAGGCTTCATCTACCGAGAAGTTGAACTGACCCGTTGGCCCTACGCTGCCGCCGCCCATCTTCTTGCAGTAAATGCCCTTATCGACAGAAGCAAACAGCTCTTCTACAGAGTGCTCTCCTGGTGCAATATAGGTATTACGCATCCGAGAAGCAGCCGCATGCGTATAGCCCTGACGTCGTCCACTCCCTGTTCGTGGATGGCCCGTGCGCATCTCGCCAGCTCGATCGGAAATGAAGTTCTTCAAAATACCGTTCTCAATCAGCAGCGTCCGCTGAACTGGCATCCCTTCATCGTCCATATCCACCGAACCAAAAGACTCAGTAGATAGTCCTTCATCCCAGGCGGTAAGACTCTCATGCGCCACTTTCTGTCCCTTTTTGTTCATAAAGGGCGTTGTCTCTTTTTCAATCTGCGTCGTCTCTAGCAAATGACCGCAAGCTTCGTGAAAAATTACGCCACCAAAGTGGTTAGCCATAATAATTGGGTAGTTACCCGATTCAACATAATCGGCATACAGCATTTTGCCAGCAGATTCAGCTACTTTTTCAGCCGTTTCGTTATAATCCCATGCCGTCAAAAAGCTAGGGTCGCCCGTATTTCCCAATCTTTCACCAATCGAAGAGCGATGCTCGCCATCTGCACAGAGCAAGTTGAAACCAACCGACTGAGTGAGTCGTACATCGCGAGCAAACGTACCATCGCTAGAAGCCACTAACACTTCTTGCCAATCGCGAAAGTAAGCAGCTCGGCGGGCCTGCACATGGTCAGCCTTCTGATTCAAAGCCGCGTTAGCTTCTAGCAGCACTTCGCCCATTGTCTGCATGGAAGGGCAGCTAGCGAGCCAGTTATCTTTAGCGCGGGTCACGCCATAGTCGCGCAGCGGCTCTAGATTAATCTCAGAGATACTTGCACTCTCACCGGGCATTTCTAGACCCATGATGGCGAGTCCTTTCTCTAGGGCATCTCTCAAACCATTAAAGGAAAGATCGTTCGTGCTGACGTAGCAATCTGAGCCGCCTTTAAATACGCGAACGCCTGCGCCTGAGACCAAACTAGGATCGATGCTAGTAATGGCATCGTCTTCCGCTAGACAGCTAATGTAGTTTTTGCGCTCTAGGAAAAACTCTACGAAATCGGCACCGACAGCGCGACCTAACCCCAACAAAGTAGAGAGCGGCCCACGCCAAGTTTCATCAAACTTATCCGCAGTAGAGGTGTAAGTCAGCGAAGGGAGTTGTGCTAGTCGCAAAGGCTGTTCAAAAGTAGCAGCGGTCATACAGTGGCCAGTCCTGGTTGTATCTTTGTCTTTTAGCTTACCAAATGTGCCAGCGGATGGAGCCGTGACAAAGTCGGCGGTTTACCCTACCCATGACGCGAAACCAACAAAAAATAAGCGCAAAATCAACGAAAAACAAGCGTAAAATAAATGCGAGACGCGCTGCGGTCAGTCTTAATCGGTAGTATCTTCATCGGTATTATCAGTATTAATAGAAGACGCACTTGCCAGCACTAGTGCGCTTTGCTCCATCCGCTTAACGTCAACTGGTGTCCAGCTTCTAGTCTCCTGGCAGTGGTGAGCCACCAGCAGTCCCCACAGTCCTTTTGGGGTCAAAATTGGGACGACTAGATTAGCGCGAACTTGAATCTCGCGTAGAAAGTCGCGGTGGCAGGGTGCGATCGCCGCCACTTCAATATCATCAATTGCCCTTACTCGACCCGCCAAATACATTGCAGCATACTCGCCGTTAAAACAATCATCCGGCCCGGTAGAGCCAAAAATAGAAAACTTTTGATCGCTCAAAGACTCAAAGGTGACGCGCCCTTCCCACTCAGCAAAAAAGTAATACAGCACAACTCGATCTACGTGAAGAAAGTCTCTGAGTTCGTCAGTCGTACTTTGAACGACCTGATCCTGCTTCATCCGCTGGTTAATTCGACTTAAAATAGTTTGAAACTGAGCAACTTCTGAGCGATCGGAATTAGAATTCGGACTCGGGTCGAATGAGCTAGGCATAGAAGCGCTAAAAGGGAAGGATCGTAAATAGGCAGACGATAGTCTAAGCCTATGTTAGGGCCTTTTGAGGTGAGCAGACCTGACAGTACAATGGCAGCACCTTCTTACCAGGCTTTTAGGTCGCGATCGCCATGACGCTCACCGTTCTTTCACTGCTCATTGGCACTTTAATCGTCAGCATCAGCACAGCTTTACTGTATGCAGCTTGGCTCAGCGGCACAGGGGATGAAATGACCGCTCAGTTTCTGGGCTTTGCCTCACTGTGCGGTTTGGGCTTTGCAACGTTAGGCGGCTGGTTGACCGCACTGATTGCTCAAAGAGCGCCGATTTTACATGCGATCGCGCTCTCCCTCACACTCGCTAGCATCTGGGGACTCTACACCTTCACAGGAGACTCCAAAGATGCTCTCAATCTTTTGTTGATCAATATTGCCATCAGCACTGTTGGCGTGATGACTGGCGGCGGAATCAGGCTAGCTCAAATGAATTCAAAGGAGTCAACTCGCGGCCCGGCTTCAAAACCTGGCGCGCCTGAAAGTTCGTCGTAAAATACAACGTTCTATTCTTTGCGTATACCTGTATCTACTTTGCGTATAGCTAACTACCTGACGGATATGAAATTGCGCGCGGTAGAGCCGCTATAGAGAAGGTTCCACAATCCGCTCAATTCCTGGCATGGTCATCACCTTAGATAAAGGAGGTGCGTCTGGCACATCTGGCAGCGTTCGCTGAATTTGAGCAGCAACTTCTATCGTCTTTGGGCTGTAGGTCTGAATCGCAAGCTTTGGATATAACCCAATGCCAATAATGGGAACTAGCAGGCAAACCGCCACAAACGCCTCGCGCGGCAAAAT